>CALHQT010000117.1:0-20135 GCA_938038135.1 uncultured Atopobium sp. | reverse complement strand
GTAATTGATATACGTCAATGAAACCGTGATAGGGACCATAGTTGCCGCATAACCCTGAGCACTTGTTCCAGAGTGCCGTAACTCCTCATTGACCTTTAAAAAATCAGCAAAGTTGGCATCCTCGTGATTAAAAACTTTAACCACTTTAAGGCCAGAGATTGTTTCTTCTGCGAAACCGTTAAGAACACCAAGGCTCTTTTGCTGCACAGAATAGTGCTTGGCAGAGCGCTTACTAGCATAACGTGCATATACTACAATCAAAACGTCAAAGAGAACAGTAATGAGCGTCAGCTGCCAGTTGAGGACAATGAGCAACACAAGCGTACCAACCATCTGAATAAACGCCAGAACAAGGTTGGCAAAGCTGTTATTGAGCGCTTCCGAGATGGTATCCACGTCATTTGTAAAGAAGCTCATAATGTCGCCGCGGGTACGCTGGTCAAAGAATCTTAGGGGTAGCGACTCAATATGCTCAAAAAGGTCTCGTCTAATGTCAAAAACAATCCTCTGAGCAGCACGAACCATAATTTGCGTGTAACCAACACTGGTAAGAGCGCCAATTGCATACACAACCGCTGTAAATACAATGAGGTTGGTAAATGCGTTTACGTCTCCCCTGCCCACTGCAGCAACAACAGGCTTAATCATGTAGGTACCAAGGAGTGCTGCTAAACCACTGATAGAAACAAGAAGTGCCACCAACATAAGGCGTTTCTTAGCATGACCTAAGTACGAGACAAACACTCTAATGGTATGTCCGATGTTTTGAGGACGTGCTCCTCCTGCGCGATTAGCCATGTGACACCTCCTTACCAGCAGCGTCAATGTCCGATTGACTACCGCCAATCTGCGACTCATACAGTTCTCTATAGATAGGGCTCTTGGCGAGAAGTTCTGTGTGAGTGCCAGTCATATGGACCCTACCGTTATCAAGAACGACAATCTGATCTGAGTCCATAACCGAGTTCACACGCTGGGCAATGATGATCTTTGTCATGTCAGCAAGCTCAGCAAGACCTGCACGAATCTTTGAGTCGGTTGCTGTATCAACTGCACTGGTAGAGTCATCAAAAATGATAATTTTTGGCTTCTTCAAAAGCGCACGTGCAATGCAAAGGCGCTGCTTCTGGCCACCAGAAACATTGACGCCACCCTGACCAAGGTCTCCGTCCAAGCCACCAATCCTGTCAAGAAACTCATCAACACATGCAATAGAGCATGCATGGAGCAGTTCCTCGTCAGTTGCGTTGGGATCTCCCCAGAGCAGGTTGTCGCGGACGGTACCGCTGAACAGCACATTTTTCTGAAGGACAACAGACACTGCGTCACGAAGTGAAACAAGATTGTAGGAGCGGACGTCATTCTCGCCAACAAATACGGTGCCTTCAGTTGCATCATACAAGCGAGCAATCAGCTGGATAAGGGTAGTCTTTCCGGAGCCGGTACCGCCGAGAATACCAACGGTAGAACCTGGTGCAAACGAGAGATTGATATCTTCAAGGACGTCCTCTTCTGCGCTCTGGCTGTACTTGAAAGATACGTTTTCAAAGCGTACTGCACCATTCTTAACGTCAGTCAAACCGTGCTCTGGAGACTCAATAGCAGGCTCCTCGGAAAGAATCTCTCCGATTCGACGCACACTGGTAATGGCGCGAGCAGTAAGCAAGAACACGCCAGAAATCATCATAAGAGAGTTCATGATAAGCAGTACGTAACTCATGAAGCCCGTAAGCTCACCAACACCCAGTCTGCCAGCCATAATCATCTGGCCACCAAACCAAAGAATAGCCACATTAGTGACATACATTGAAGCCTGGAAAATAGGCAGGTTTAAGACGGACGTTCCAAAGGTCTTTGTAGCAGTCTGCGCATACTGGGTATTAACTTTTTCAAAGCGCTCGGAGACATATCCTTCTCGGACATATGCCTTGATTGCGCGCACCGCGGCAAAGTCTTCCTGCAGTGCCTCGTTAAGCTTATCCATTGCGCCTTGCATAACGCGGTACAAAGGACCAACGCGCTTCACAATAAAGAAGAGTGCAATAGCCAAGAAAGGCAGTACAGCAAAATACACTACCGCCAGCTCTGGGCTCATAATAAACGCCATAACCAAGCCCATGACCAGCATAATTGGTCCACGCATAAACGGGCGTGTGCCCATTGCAAAAGCGTTCTGAATGATAGTAACGTCTGACGTCAGTCGCGTGACCAGAGAGGATGAATCGTATTTATCAAGATTTGCAAAAGCAAACTCTTCCATACGACGATACTCGTCTTGCCTGAGTTGAGCACCCAGTCCCATAGCCGCTTTTGCCGAGTAGCGAGCATAGCCAATGCCGGCAAACATGGCGAGAAGAGCAAAGACAACCATAACGGTACCGTTTACAAAAACAGTCTGAAGGTTGCCTTGCAAAATACCCTGGTCAACAATTTGAGCCATGAGTACAGGAATCACTAATTCGAGTAGGGACTCTGCAAACACGCAGAGTCCCGACATAACAAAGTCCTTTTTATACGCGCCAAAGTGGTCCAAGATAACCTTTAACTCAGCACGAGCAGATGGAGCCTTTTCTTCTACAGAAGCATCATTCATTGTTAAAACACCACGTACCTTACTGTCTTGCGTTGCTTAGTTTGCTTATACCTCTTTTGGAAGCGTTTGAAGCGAAACCTCCTTGAGCTGCTCATTAGAAACAGGCGAAGGAGCGCTCGACATCAAATCAGAGCCGGAAGTAGTCTTTGGGAATGCCATGACATCACGGATAGAATCAGCACCTGCAAGCAACATGCATACGCGGTCAAGACCAAGTGCAAAGCCGCCCATTGGAGGTGCGCCAAACGTCAGAGCCTCCATCAAGAAGCCAAACTGGGCCTTTGCGCGCTCTTCAGTAAAGCCGAGTTTCTCCAGAATCTTAAGCTGCAGCTCAGCGTTGTGGATACGCATTCCGCCGCCGCCAGCCTCAAAGCCGTCCATAACAAAGTCGTAGGTATACGAGCCCATAGCCAGAGGATTAGTATCCAGAAGGTCAAGCTCATCCTCACGAGGAAGGGTGAAGGGCTGGTGCTCAGAGGCATAAGACTGAGTCTCCTCATCCCAGTGGAACAGTGGGAAGTTAACAACCCAGAGGAAATCATGACCTTCTCGTGGTACATCCAGGACCTTTGCCATATGCAGGCGCATACCACCAAGAATCTCATCTGTCTCCAGGCGGCCACCCACAGCAAAGAGAATCAAGTCCCCTGCCTCAGCAGACATCTCTACGCGCAGTGCTTCAAGCTCTTCTGGCGAGAAGAACTTTGTAATAGGACCTCCCACGGAACCGTCCTCTTTGAAGGCAACCCATGCAAGTCCCTTGGCACCAAAGCTGGCGGCCACCTCGGCAAGTTTATCTACCTGAGAGCGTGGCCAGGTACCTGCACCCTTAACGTTGATTGCCTTGACGTACTGGCCTTCTGTTGTAGCAGCAGAGCTAAAGAGCTTAAAGCTGGACTGCTTGAAGACCTCAGAGACATCGTGGAGCTCCATACCAATGCGGGTATCAGGCTTATCGGAGCCGTAGGTATCCATTGCGTCCCAGTACTGAATCTTGCGCAGTGGAGCTGGGAACTCAATACCCATCTTTGCAAATGCATCGCCCAGAATATCCTCAAGCTCGGCCATGACATCTTCCTCGCGGACAAATGCCATCTCCATATCAACCTGTGTAAACTCAGGCTGACGATCTGCACGAAGGTCCTCATCGCGGAAGCACTTAGTAATCTGGTAGTAGCGCTCAATACCGCCAATCATCAGCAGCTGCTTTAGCAGCTGTGGAGACTGTGGCAGTGCGTAGAAGTTTCCGCCCTGCATTCTGGATGGAACCAGGAAGTCACGAGCGCCCTCAGGAGTAGATTTAAACAGCGCTGGAGTCTCTACCTCGGTAAAATCACGCTTATGGAATGCCTCACGAAGCGCAAATGCAAAATCAGAACGCATACGAAGATTCTGTGCCATCTGAGGACGACGCAGATCAACGTATCGGTACCTCAAGCGAAGGTCCTCGTTAACGTCAATGTGGTTCTCAATTTGGAATGGTGGAACAGCGCTGGTGTTAAGAACCTCAATCTTGGAAGCAAGTACCTCTACCTCACCGGTAGCAAGAGCCTCATTGGTCTGACCTTCAGAACGGTGCTGAACCGTACCGGAAATCAGAACAGGCCACTCGGGACGAATAGTCTCTGCAGTTGCAAATGTTTTTGCATCAACATCTGGGTCAAACAGAATCTGGGTCAAACCCTCACGGTCACGGAGGTCAACAAAAATCAGACCACCAAAGTCACGACGACGCCAAACCCAACCAGTGAGCGTAACGGTCTGACCGATATGCTCTGCACGAAGCTCTCCGCAGGTATGCGTATGCATGCTGTGCAAATCAACAGCTGCGTGAGCGGAATAATTCTGAGGGGTTTCTGAGGAACAATCCATTTTTATCCTTTCGTCTTTGCTTCCCTGTGCCAAATCGGAAAGCGCCTTCAAGACGGCAAAAACGCGTAGACGGCGCGTTCTTGCTCATAGATAAACCATTGTACTCTCCAACGTTTAGCTAAGCTTCCTCAATCTAAACTTAGAGCAGAATCCTGCAGAATAAATAACTTACATTCACGTTTTTACGCTAGACTGAAGCTGATACATACAGGCCTCACTACGGGGCGAGAAGAACTTGGAGCTTTCATGGCCTATAAAGCCGCTGTTTTTGATCTAGACGGAACACTTCTGAACACTATTGTTGATCTTGCTTGGGCAACAAATTACGCTCTTGAGCAGTTCAACATGCCTACTTATACCGTTGATGAGGTCCGTCAGATGGTAGGAAACGGCGTTGCAAAACTTATCCGCGATGCTGTGCCAGAGGATACTGATGACGCAACATACCAGCGTGTACTTGCGTGTTTTAAAGAGCACTACGCTGACCATAGTTTGGATAACACTGCGCCCTACCCTGGCATACTTGATGCGGTAGATACACTCAGAGCAGCTGGTGTTAAATGCGCTGTTGTTTCCAACAAGCCAGACTTTGCTATTGCAGATTTAATGAGCAATTTCTTCCCAGGTAGATTTGACTTTGCTCTGGGTCAGCGAGATGACCTTAAAAGAAAGCCTGATGCCGAGCCTGTCCATTACGCCCTTGCTCAAATTGGCGTTGATCCTCAAGACGCTGTCTATATTGGAGACTCCGAGGTTGATGTTGCAACAGCACACAACAGCGGCATGCCTTGCATAAGTGTTACCTGGGGATTTAGAGATAAAGAAACGCTTCTAGCTGCAGGTGCTACCACGCTTTGCGATACCGCAGAAGAAATGGTGCAAGAAATTCTCAAATAGTAGCACTAAAAATGCAACCATTCGTTCATTGCCGTTGAGCGAGAAAAAACGTCCGCTTGCCTATGCCTCTCAATTCATCTGAATAAGCGTATTCTGAGGGCGGTATAGTCTATAAAAGTGCGTCCATAATTTGCGCGCAAGCGACGTGGAAAGGATTGCATCATGGGCAAGAAAAGTTCTGAGGTTCTCCAGATTTCTTACGAAGACCTGGTAGAGTACCTGCACAGTAATCACTCTGTGTACATGCAAGTCGGACACCAGGTTTATTACCTCACTGATGTCAATTTTGAGGCATGGAGAGCTCAAGACACCAGTATCAGAAACTCAAAAAACCACTTTGTAGATTGTTCTGAACTAGTTCCTACGGTAGACGAATTTCTCGCTCTTCCTTTTATTAATGGAAAAACCATTAAAGACGTTTTTGCACATGCAACGTTCTATGCATCCATGAAAAACGAAAAATCTGAGTAATTTGAAATAATCAGCATTTTGTTGACTATCTCTCAGCTAAAACTTAAAGGACCTGTTAACGCAGGTCCTTTTTTACCAGGTAAATTACCTTAATAATCTGCATCTCATATAAAAACGCCGATGCAGTGCACCGGCGTTTTACGTTTAATTTGAGAGAGTATGACTACTCAACAGGCTTCTGAACCTCAAGAACCTCGGCAATCTCAACCTCGGCAGAAACAGTACCAGCAAGCTCTGGAATAAGATCGTTGTACTTATTCGAAGAAGCCAGGTCGGAAGAAGCAGTCTTTGCATAACGTTTGACTGCCGCAGCAGCACGGTTAACGGCACTCAGGGTGCCAGCGCCTCCGACACAGCCACCAGGACAAGCCATGCCCTCAAGAAGATAACCTGGATATTTACCCTTAACAGCATCCTTGAGCATAGCTCGACACTCAGCAAGGCCGTCAACAGCCATGATAGGAACTTCTTTATCAGGGTACTTCTGGTGAATGACGTTTACAACTGCGCCTGCTACGCCACCGGCCACTGCAAAAGCACGACCGTCATGGGAGGCGTTTTCAAAATCGGAGTTGTCGTCATCAAGCTTGGTGTAGTCAATACCCTTAGACTCCATCATTCCTGCAAGCTCCTCAAAGGTCAAAACAAAATCGACCTCAGACTTAACGGAGCGACGCAGTGCCTCAAGCTTCTTAGCAGTGCATGGTCCAATAAAGACAATCTTGGACTCTGGATTTTGTTTTCTTACTAGACGAGCAGTCAAAACCATTGGGGTAAGAGCCATAGAGATAGCATCAGCATGCTCTGGGTGCTCTTTTTTAGCCATCGCAGACCAGGAAGGACAGCAGCTTGTTCCCATAAATGGCAGCTTTTCTGGGACTTCTTTGACAAAGTCTTCTGCTTCCTGAACGGTACAAAGGTCAGCACCGGTTGCTACTTCTTCTACCTCGGCGAATCCCATCTCCTTGAATGCCTCACGAAGACGACCAACGCTGCCCTTGCCAAACTGACCAACAAATGAAGGAGCCACAATTGGCACAACGGTGTAACCCTCATTGATAGCCTGAATTACCTGGAAAATCTGGCTCTTATCGGCAATAGCACCAAAGGGGCAGTTAACCAGACACTGACCACAAGAAACGCACTTCTCGTAATCAATATCTGCGCGACCATGCTCGTCAGAGCCAATCGCGTCCATGCCGCATGCAGCAGCACAAGGACGTACATGGTGATGAATTGCCTGGTACGGACAAACCTTGAAGCACATACCGCACTGAATGCACTTCTCCTGGTCAATATATGCCTTTTTATCTACGAAGCTAATTGCCTCTTTAGGACAAATCTCTCGACAAGGGTGTGCAAGACAACCCTGGCATGCATTGGTAACGCGATACACGTTGTCCTCGCATGCGTTGCACGCAAACTTGACAATGTTGATCAGCGGTGGCTGGTAATAAACCTCTGGTCGAGAAGCCTCTTCCAAGCCATCGGATATTTTCTCGGGTTGATCAACACCCTGCATAGGCATGCCCATAGTCATGCGAATGCGCTCACCAACAATAGCACGCTCTAAAAAGACGCTCTCGCGGTACGTTGCAATATCACCAGGAATAATCTTATAGGGCAGCTCTTCCATTTGGCGAGCAATTTCATCAACGCTCTTGTCTGCTTTTTCATACGCAAGCGCCGAAACCTCTTTAAATACCTTCCTGCGGATTTCAGTCAGGTTGGTATAGACACCTCGCATTGTGCCAGGCATTTCTCCCCCTCCTCGTTCACTTTATGCACGTCTGGGTAACGTATTTGCACAAAATGAAAATATGTTGCTGCCTCAAAGTATGTACTATTAGTCCACCTCAGTGACACCAAAATAAGAAAATCGCTCTGGAATGTCCGTTTTAATCACAATTTTTGCGCTCGTGACTGGATGAATAAATTCAACGCGATATGCATGCAGCATTAACGGCTGCGCTTTATGCTTCTTTTTTGCTCCGCGCTGCAAAGAAGACACGCCTCCATATAACGCATCTCCTACCAGAGGAAATCCAAGTGACGAGAGATGCACTCTAATTTGATGCTTTCTTCCTGTCAGCAAATTGACCAGTAACAAGCTCTGAGTTTGACTTTGCGCTGACGATGCAACCTTAATGAGATGCACCTCTGTTTGAGAAGGTTTGCCTGCTGCTGAGACCCTCATCTTCTGAGCGTCATGCCGATCTTTTCCAATTGCCTTATCTATCAGCAGTTTATTTGGCTCAAACGCTCCCTTAACGGCAGCCAGATACTCTTTGGAAAGCTCTTTGGAGGCAATAAGCTGGTCAAACCGCGGCTGCGTCTCTTTTTTGAGCGAGAAAAGCACTATGCCCGTAGTCTCCTTATCAAGGCGATTCAGAGCTTGGACCTGGGAAAGATCTACCTCTCTTGAGCTCTCAAATGCACGGAGTTTCTCGCAAACTACCTCAGTTAACGAGGGCTCATGGGTACCATCTGCGTGAACAATAATTCCCGCTGGCTTATTCACGGCAAGCAGATACTCATCTTTATACAAAATCTCAAGATTACTGTCAGTCTGAAGCGCATCCATGCTACTCACCTCGCTTAACCACATACCGCTGCTCAGAAAGCACCTGAGCAAATGACTCGATTGTGCTCCACACATGATCGGTGCGTCGCCAAGCAACACTGACCGAATATGACATCTCTTTTCCTAGCTCAATAATGTGGAGGCCTGATGTTTCAAAGTCGTAGTAAGAAGATGCCACCAACTCCGATGGTAAGAAGCACGCGCCAACTCCTCTCATGGCAAGGGCCAAAAGCGTCTCGGAGTTTCTGGACATAACCTTGATAGTGGGAGAAATGCCCGATGCAGCAAACGCATGGCGAGCAAAACTACCTGCGATGTCTCGTTTGCCCACCGTTAGGAAGGGACAGGCTTCCAGGGCTGTAAGCTTTCCCGTCTTTTTGACTTGCGCAACAACCGAGTCAACCTTATCTGCATACAAAGACTCAAGAAGCGCTTGAGAGACAACAAGAACGATCTTCTCGTCAAACAGCTTTTTAACAACCAGGTCATATGATGTTGAATTGACGGTTGCAACAATCAAGTCAAGCTGGCCTTCAGAAAGCCACTCAACTAGCTCGTCATTCTCGCCCTCGTCAAGCTCAATGGAGATGTTTGGGTGCAATTTTTGGAAAGCGGCGATGGAGCGCGGCATGATGATGTGGCCTCGTGTGGCGGTGACACCAACACGCAGGCGACCTCGCTCATTACCTGCAATATCAAGAAACTCTTGATCCATGGCGCGACGCTGTGCTTGGAATTTGCGCGCATACCGCAAGAACTCTTCTCCTGCAAACGTTAGAGACAGCGGGACGGTGCGTTCCAGCAGCTTAGAGCCAAGTTCTTTTTCTGCAGCAGCAATATTTGCCGAGAGCGTTTGCTGCGTTACACTCAGGCGCTCAGCTGCCTTAGTGAAGCTCTTTTCTTCTGCAACAGCAACAAAATAATCCATGGTCTGAAAGTTCATTTTTTGCTCCCACTACATTACAAAAATTACTTGTAATTATAACCATTGAAAACAGTTGGACTTCAACTTCTTAGTTGCCTACTCTATTTACATAAGAAATTCGTTTGGAGTGGATGCATGGTAGAGCTAATAGTACTAAGTGCCTTTGCGGTGATGCTCATCGTAGGTACAGCCCTATCTTTTCCCCTTACATCTATTTTGACCATTGGTTTCTTCCTCTTTTTTGGTTATGGACTCTCCCAAAAAATTCCTGCAAAAAAGCTTCTTTTAGCAGCTTTTGAGTCCGTCTGGGAAGTAAAAACAATCATTGCGCTGTTTGCTGTTGTAGGCGCTATGAGCGCAGCATGGCGAGCAGCTGGAACCATTCCAGAGATTGTCAGCATTTCTGCTTCTCTTATTTCTCCTTCTATCTTTATTCTTGCAACATTCTTACTCTGCACCATGATGTCCATGCTTCTAGGTACCGCTTTTGGTACCGCCGCAACCATGGGAATCATCTGCATGTCTATTGGCAAGGCCATTGGAGCAAGCGAGTTCTTTATTGGTGGTGCTGTTCTTGCAGGCAGCTACTTTGGTGATCGTTGCTCCCCTATGTCTACCAGCGCAATCCTTGTCTCGCAGCTCACCGATACCAATCTATCCAAGAACATTAACCGCATGCTTCGTACCAGCGTGGTGCCTTTTATTGCTGCATGTGTTATCTACGTGGCTTGGGACTTCTTCATGGCAAACACGGGAACTATTCCCGACATTACTGGTCTTCTGAGCCGCTCCTTTAGGCTTTCTTTGATTTCACTTACACCAGCACTTCTTGTCATTGTTTTCTCGCTTCTTAAAGTTGATGTCATTGTTACCATGGCATCCAGCTTGGTACTTGCCTGCATTCTCTGCGTTACCGTTCAGCGCGTCCCTCTTTGGGATCTACCTGTCATTCTGCTTTTTGGCCTCCGTGCACCAGGAGCTACCGTTGCACACATGGTTAACGGCGGCGGCGTTTTCTCCATGGTGAACGTTTTGACAATCATCACCATTTCTTCAAGCTATGCTGGTCTTTTCCAAACAACTGGTCTGCTTCGCCGTATGTGCCAGCTGGTAGCCGACCTCTCCGATAACTCCACGCCTTTCTTTGGCGTTCTGATTACCAGCATGTTTACCTCAATGGTTTCTTGTAACCAGACCTTGGCTATTATGCTGACAAACGACCTATGCGAGAACGCAGAAAACTCTTCTAGCGCCCTTGCTTTGGATATCGAGAATAGCGCTGTAATTCTTGCTCCTCTGGTACCGTGGTCTATTTCAAACATCTCGGTGCTCTCTGCAATTGGTGCACCTTCTATGAGTCTTCTAGCTGCAAGTTTCCTCTACTTGCTGCCTCTTTGGACTCTGGGAATTTCTCTGTGGCTCCATCGACGCCCAGCAAAGATTGACGGTCATCGTGCTCGTTGGCTTGGTCTTACCTCTGACGATGTTCGTAGCTGCACATGCTCTGACGATGTTCGTAGCTGCGCATGGCCACGCGTGCAGGACGAAGATACAACGGATGCGACTGCAAGCCTTCCTGCTGTAAAAGTTGCCTAACAAAACAAAAACCTCTCATGCCTAAGACATGAGAGGTTTCAATTTAACTTCCAGTCCTATTTGTTACTGTCTTGCTTTAACCTCAGCAACAAGCTGGTCAGCAGGCACCTGTACCTGCTCGTGAGACTCCATATCACGAAGGGTTACCGCACCAGCCTCAACCTCATCTGGGCCTATGACCACGCAAAGCGTCGCACCCATCTTGTCTGCCTGCTTAAACTGAGCCTTCAGTGAACGTCCAGTACGATCAGCCTCGCATCTAATGCCGGCCTCACGCAGTGCCAAGACGGCATCAAATACAACAGGAGCCTGATCAGCACCTGCACAAGCAACATACACACAGCTTGGAGCCGCTGGCTCAGCTGCAACACCAAGAGCTTCCAGCGCCAGCATAATGCGCTCAAAGCCAACAGCAAATCCAACGCCTGGGGTTGGCTTTCCGCCTTCAAGCTCAACAAGACCGTCATAACGGCCGCCGCCACCAATGGCACCAACGCCAGCGTTTGGAATCTCTACCTCAAAGACAGTACGTGTGTAGTAATCCAAACCGCGAACAAGCGTTGGATCCTCAACATATGAAATACCCGCAGCGTCCAAATATGCCTTGACCTGCTCATAGTGAGCGCGACAATCATCACACAGGTTATCAGAAATGAGTGGAGCATCCTTCATAACCGCGTGGCAGCTCTCATTTTTGCAGTCAAACGCACGAAGTGGATTGATCTCTGCACGCTCAAGACAGTCCTCACACATCTCATCCTTGTGATCAAGAATGAATTGCTTGACCTTCTCGCGATATGCTGGACGGCACTCCGCGTCACCCATAGAGTTAATCATGAGCTTCATATCAGCTGGCGAGAAACCCATCTGCTCGTAAAACTTCATCAACATGATGATGGACTCTGCATCGGCAGCTGGATCAAAGGCTCCCAGCCACTCCACGCCTACCTGGTGGAACTGGCGCAGGCGACCCTTCTGAGGACGCTCTCCCCTAAACATTGCTTCGGCGTACCAAAGCTTTGCAGGTGTTCCTCCCTGTGGCACAAAGTTGTGCTCAACAGCAGCGCGAACCACACCAGCAGTTCCCTCAGGACGCATAGCCATGCGCTGACGAGGCTTAAGACCGGACTCATTGCCGGTAGCCAGCAAATCATCAAGTAGCGCGCCTGAAAAAACGCGGAACATCTCTTTGCGTACGACATCGGTTGACTCACCAATGCCGTGAACAAAGGTGTCTACCTGCTCAAGTGCAGGAGTCTCAATGCGGTCAAAGCCATAAGTACCAAACAGATGGCGGGCAACATCTTGCATATGCTCCCAAGAGCGCATATAGCCGCCGTAAAGATCTTCGGTACCTTGAATTCTCTGACCCATGAATCCTCCTTGTTACAAACATAGATGTTCCTAGTTTACCCATGAGAGACAGCTCTGGCGCAGAAAAGCTTTTATAACTTTTGAAACCTATGAAAAAATCCGATTATTTTCTAGAAAACGTGAAAAAGTGCTCATGTAAGGGTTGCTTTTTAATTCCTACCATTTAGTATGAATTAGCGGATTTTGGGGTATGACAAAAACGTCAGTGACATTGGCGTTTGTCTTTGTCACAAAATCACACTAGCACAAAGGTTTTGCTCGCCCTAGAGCTGCCGAAACTTGCTAGTCACAAACGTATCACGTGCTTGCACGTAGAGATATTTGGAGAGAGATTTATGGCAACTGAGCTACTCCGTGTAAACGGAATTTCCGCAGGTACCGAGGAGAAATCCATCCTGCATTCAATTGATCTGAGCATTGGTGATGGCCAGGCTCACGTTCTGATGGGACCTAACGGCGCAGGTAAATCAACACTTGGCCGCGTCATTATGGGTGATCCTACCTATAAGATTACCGATGGTTCCCTCATCTTTAACGGCGAGGATGTAACTGAGCTTGCTGCAGATAAGCGCTCACTTGCAGGCATCTTCCTCTCCTATCAGGCACCTGTTGAGGTTCCTGGTGTTCCTCTTTATTCATTCCTGCGCACCATCACACAGATGCGTCCCGAGCTTAAGATGACCGCTCGTCAGTTCCGTCAGCGTGTTGGCCAGATTTCTGATCAGCTTGAGCTTGATCAGGGCTTCTTGATGCGTGAGCTTAACGTTGGCTTCTCTGGTGGCGAGAAGAAAAAGGTTGAGATGCTCCAGCTTTTGCTGCTCCAGCCTAAACTTGCCATTCTCGATGAGACAGACTCTGGCCTGGACGTTGACGCACTCTCCGTTGTTTCAAAGGGCATTCAGGCCTATCGCGAGACCTGCGACGGCTCACTGCTCATCATTACTCACAACACCCGCATTCTTGAGCGCCTTGAGATTGACCGCACTCACGTTATGGTTAAGGGTCACCTGGTGGCAGATGGTCCTGCTGACCTCATCAACCAGATTGACCACGAGGGCTTTGAGCGTTTTGAGAACCAGTCTGATGAGGGCGGTGCTAACTAGTGAGCGAGAAGAAGCGATCTGAGGTCGCTGACGTAGACCGCTCGCTCTACGACTTCACCAAGTCCGAAGAGGGTTACGAGCGCTACGATGATGGCCTTACGCCAGAAATTGTGCGTGCTATTTCCGAGAAAAAAGAAGAGCCCGAGTGGATGCTCCAGATGAGGTTGTCGGCCCTGGAAACCTATCACCAGCGCCAGATGGCTACCAACTGGGGACCTTCTATTGCAGGTCTGGATTTGAATCATATCTCCACGTATGTCTCGCCAAAGACTCAGCAGGCAAATAGCTGGGACGACGTACCTGAGGATATTAGGGATACCTTTGATCGTCTGGGCATTCCACAGGCAGAGGCAGAGAGCCTTGCTGGTGTTGGTGCTCAGTACGATTCTGAGATTGTCTATCACAACATGCGTGAGGAAGTTGCTGAGCAGGGTGTTATTTACACCACTATTGAGGATGCTCTGCATGATCCACAGTGGGAGCCTGTTGTTAAAGAGTACTTTGGCAAGCTGATTCCTCCTTCAGACCACAAGTTTGCGGCTCTGCACTATGCCGTGTGGTCTGGCGGTTCTTTTGTTTATGTTCCTAAGAATGTCACTCTGGACTACCCACTTCAGAGTTACTTCAGACTGAATGCTCAGGGTGCTGGCCAGTTTGAGCACACGCTTATTATTGTTGAGGAAGGCGCTGACCTGCACTTTATTGAGGGTTGCTCCGCACCTAAGTACTATGCAGCAAACCTCCATGCAGGAGCTGTTGAGCTCTTTGTTAAGGACGGCGCTCGTCTGCGCTACTCGACCATCGAAAACTGGTCCAAGAACATGTACAACCTCAACACTAAGCGCGCCATCATTGGCAGCAATGCAAAGATGGAGTGGGTCTCGGGCTCTTTTGGTAGCCACGTTTCCTACCTCTACCCTTCTACGATCATGAACGGCGATTCTTCTAACTGCGAGTTCACCGGTATTACGTTTGCAGGCGCTACGCAGGATCTGGATACGGGTTGCAAGGTGATTATCAACGGCTCCAATAACTCGGCAAACGTTGACACCAAGTCCATCTCCAAAGACGGCGGCGTCAATACCTTCCGCTCTGCAGTTACTGTTGGCCGCAAGGCAGAAAACGCTCGCGTAGCGTTCTCGTGCCAGTCCCTGATGCTGGATAACATTAGCCGTTCCGACACCATCCCAGAGATGGATGTCCGCAATGCAACTGCTCAGATTGGCCACGAGGCAACTATTGGCCGTATTTCTGATGACACCGTTTTGTACCTGATGAGCCGCGGCTGCTCTGAGGCTGAGGCTCGCACCATGGTAGTAAACGGATTTGCAAACCCTGTCTCAAAGGAACTTCCAATGGAGTACGCCGTTGAGATGAACAACCTGATTAAACTTGAGATGGAAGGAGCGATTGGCTAATGGAAAACGTTTTGATTAATCGCGCCAACGTTCCTGCAGCTCAGACATGGAACCGTCTACGCGCTAACTCACTGTCAGTTACCGTCCCCAATCACGCTGATGCAGGCACAGTATACCTGCCTCTACCTCGTCTTTTTGAGCGTATTGAGTGTGGAATGGGCCAAGAGGTTACCGACTACGTAGAGTCTCAGGCATTCAAGTCTGATTTCTACAATGTTCCCGCTCGTACCAAGCGAGAAGAGCCTATTGTTGTTGCCGTTTCTGCTGCTCAAAACCAGTGTGCTAACACCGGCATCATTGTGCGCGAAGGTGCTGAGGCTACCGTAGTCATCGCAGCGTTTGCAGGCGATGTTGACGGCGACGCACCTACAGGCAGCGACGCGAACGACGACGCGAGTGCTTCCAGCGACGCGCTTCCAACCAGCGCTGCGCTCACCCGCATTGTGGTTGAGGCTGGTGCAAAACTGCACCTTATTGAGATGCTTGGCGTCAATGAGGGCCAGCAGCACCTTGAAAGCGTTGGCCTTGAGATTCACCAGGACGCTGCTGTTGACGTTAAGCAGTACGCTCTGGGTGGATCAACCATCGGTCTTGGCCTTACCGCCAACTTAGTTGGCGCTCAAGCTCGCCTTGACCTTAACAATCGCTATCACGCTACTCACGAAGAGACGCTTGATATTAACCACCTGGTACGCATGCGTGGTACCTCTACGCGCGCGCAGCTCACCGAGTCCGGCGTCCTTAACGAGGCAGCTAAGAAGACGCTTCGCGCAACTATCGATCTTGTCCGCGGTGCAAAGGATGCCCAGGGCAACGAGATTGAAACGGTTATGATTCTTGGTGACGACGTTGTCAACAAGACCATGCCTGTTATTCTCTGCGATGAAGACGACGTTGCTGGTAACCACGGAGCTACCATCGGATCCGTCTCCCCTGAGCAGCTTGATTACCTTGCAGCTCGAGGACTTTCTCGCCAGGCTGCTGAGCAGCTGTTTATACGCGCTCTCTTTGAAGACGCCATCATCAACGCGCCTGAGGAGATTTCCCACCGCGTGGCTGTTGAGCGTTGCGAGGCTGAGCTGGGCGCAGAAATTGCTCACGACTATGACGGATCTGCAGCTAGTGACGACGCAGCTGGCAACTCCCTGGCTGCCAGCGATGGCAGAGATTCCGGCGCTAAAGTCGATTCCAGCAAAGGTGGTGTCGCGTAATGACCGACGCAGAAGTTGCTCAGATTACCGATAACCCTTACAAGGCAGATTTTCCAATTCTGGCAGCAAACCCCGAGGTAGCTTACTTGGACAGCGCTGCTACTTCTCAGCGCCCACGCGCGGTTATTGAGGCGCAGTCTCGCTTCTACGAGACCATGAACGCAAATGCACTGCGCGGATTGTACCGTTGGAGTGTGGAAGCAACCGCAGCTATCGAGGGAGCTCGCGCTTCGATTGCAAAGTTCATTGGCGCTGTCGATAAAAACGGCAAGCCAGAAAGCCAGCAGATTATCTTTACGCGCAACACTTCTGAGGCGCTTAATCTGGTTGCTTCAAGCCTTGGCCGCTATGCACTCAAGCCAGGCGATGACGTGGTCATTTCCATTATGGAACACCACTCCAATATCATTCCTTGGCAGCAGATTTGCAAAGCTACTGGCGCTAACCTGGTGTACCTGCGCATGAATTCGCAGTACCAGATTACGCCAGAAGAGATCGCGTCAAAGATCACCGAGCGCGCAAAGATTGTGTCTGTCACACACGTCTCCAACGTGTTGGGTACCCGTAACGACATCAAAGCCATTGCCAAACGCGCTCACACTATGGGCGCCTACATGGTTGTCGACGCAGCTCAATCCGCACCCCACATCCCTATTGACGTGCACGATCTTGACTGCGACCTCCTGGCCTTCTCGGCACACAAGATGTGCGGACCTATGGGCATTGGCGTGCTCTGGGGCCGCGCCGAGCTGCTCGACGCCATGCCGCCCTTTCTTACCGGCGGCGAGATGATTGATTCCGTCACCGAAACCAGCGCTGTTTGGGCTCCTGTTCCCGAGAAGTTTGAGGCAGGCACGCAGGACGCAGCAGGTATCTATGCTACCGGTGCCGCTATCGAATACCTCAACGGCTTGGACATGGCAAAGATCGAGAAGCGAGAAGAACTTCTCGCCAGGTACTTGGTTCAGCAGCTGTGCACGCTGGACTTTGTAGATATCGTTGGCTCTAAGCTGGGACAAAATCATGTGGGCGCTGTGGCGTTTAACGTGCGCGGCGTTCATCCACACGACGTCTCGAGCGTCCTAGACATGAACAACGTTTGCATTCGCGCTGGTCATCACTGCGCCGAGCCGCTTCTGATTGAGCTGCACGAGTCCAGCACCTGCCGCGCATCCGTTGCGTTCTACAACGATAAACACGATATTGACCAGCTCGTTGAGGGTCTTAACCAGGTATGGAAGATCTTTGGCAGCGCGGTCAGCAACAAATAAAACAAGGAGTTGAAATAAGTGGCAGCAAACGACCTGTATAACGCTGAGTTTATGGACCACGTTTCTCACCCCGATTACAAATACCAGATGGACAACCCAACCGTCTCCCACGAGGGCGTTAACCCTTCTTGTGGCGATGAGCTCACGTTTTCCGTGCGTATTGAGGATGGAAAGATTGCCGAGGCTGCTTTTGTGGGCAGCGGATGTGCAATCTCTCAGGCATCGGCCGACATCATGAGCGATCTGATGATTGACCGCACCCCAGAAGAGGCCATTGAGCTTTGCAAACTCTTTGGACGCATGATTCGCGGAGAAGAGACCGACGAGGCCGTGCTTGACCAGCTGGAAGACGCCAACATTCTGCACGACATCGCTCACATGCCCGCACGCGTTAAGTGCGCCGAGCTGGCATGGCATACGCTCGAGGAGATGCTTGAGGCCCACAACAGCGGTTCTGCCGCAGCCGGTGCGTCTACCACCGAGGACGGCCAGCGCGAGCGCGCCGAGGACGGCGCCGACAGCGAGCGTGCCAAGGACGGCGAGTAGCCGTGGCCGGAATGTTCTCTACAAAGGGAATGTACGCACTTCGCGCAATGGCTGACCTGGCCGTTCACGACGGCTGGGTCTCGCTGGGCGACGTTTCCGAGCGCCAGAACATCTCGCGCAAGTACCTTGAGCAGGTCATTGCCCTGATGCACAAGGCTGGATACGTCGAGAGTCTGCGCGGAAAGGGCGGCGGCTATCGCCTCACGCGCAAACCCGAGGACTACACGCTAGGCGAGATTCTTCGTGCAGCCGAAGGCAATCTTGCTCCCGCTAGCTGCCTGAACTGCACAAACACCACCCTCTGTCCCCAGATGGAGTCCTGCACCACCATCAACATCTGGCGAGACCTTGGCCGCATGACCTCCAGTTTCCTGGACAGCAAGACGCTCGCGGACATCGCCCGCAACGAAGGCAACATGCACGTGTCCCCCATCGACAACCCTGCAGCTGAGTAAACGTTTAAGCTGCGCATTTGTTGTCATGTGCGATAGAGCGCGCGCAGCGAGAAGACCTTGGAGTGCACCGGGTTTCTCGCGAGAAGGACGTGCTGGACGTGCGCCGAGTGTGAGCCTGAAAATCACATCATGTCTGAACGATTTGCCGGATTCTCTTACCATGTCTGAGTGATTTGCCGGTTTTTCTCACCAAGTCTGAGCGATTTTACTCAGACTTGGTAAGTTATTCAGGCTCTGATTTCCTAGGGCTTGATCGATTTCCTAGGGCTTGAACGATTTCCTAGGCTTGAAGAATTTATCGTAGATTCAAGTTAGTATTTCTAAATCTTTTCCAGCTCCTTCCACAATTTAATTCTTTTCTCTCTTTCAATTTGCCTTTGTTTTAAAGATGTATGTCTTCTCGATAAATTTAACCTTGAGCGAATGAATGTAAATAGATTGTCCATAAAAACAATGTCGTCATATTCATTTTTGCTAATTACAAACTCTTCTATGCCAGCAGCTAAAAGCTCATTACTTCGTTTGTAGTCTCTACCTGCAATCTCAATCGATTCATGAACAGATCCATTATATTCAAGTGCTACATTTTGAGTACCTCGTGCATTTGATACACCGCTGGACAGAAGTAGATCGATTGCACGATTTTTCTTTTGAGATTTGATACCTGACATGTTTTGTATCTCAAATTCTTTGTTTAACTCAACGCATGGAATAGCATATCCACCTTTATACACTGGCATTAAAGCTCGAAGTGCAAGTTTAACCTCCATCGGGGAAGCTGCATTTTCAACAGACAAATCTGCCGCAGCCTTTACTTTTCTAAAAGATCTAGCACCTTTCTTTTTGCTGAGATATGCAAGTAATTCTGACTTTTTGAAAAGAGGTGAATACCAATTTGACTGCAATTCTCCTGTTGACGCATCAATAACAAAACGTCCTTGGAATTCTGAAATGAGGAGCACTAGTTCTAACAGACTCAATTTAGAAGCCATTTGAAACAGCAATTCGAATGGAGATGAAATTAAAACTGAAAAGCTGCTTATATTCAGTTTTATTACAGAGTTAAGCGAAGCACATGTATCAACATGAAAATGAATTCCTTCATAAGCACAGGAATTCTTTTTATTGCTCACAGTAATTTCAACTGGATTTTTAAGTTCAATACCATAATCTACTAGCAACTCGTCATTAATAGCTCTAACCAAATCGCGATAAGGAATATCATCTTTGGCCAGTAATTGTCTAGCATCTAAATTGAACTTATTTAGATACTCATTAAATCCATGAGTTAAGAGTTCGTGTCTCCGTGTTCGCAAAGCACGATAAATTTGTAGAGCAGATGTATGTGAAAGGTAATATTCCATATGGGAATAGTATTTCTAAAAGTCAAATAAGCAAAACAACAAAAAACCTACGAATATTTGATTAATACCTTATTTCCGCAGATAGATTAAAAACACCTTCAAATAGTATCTTTTAAAAGTCCTGCTACAAAGGTTAGACTACTTAAATAAATGTACTTTATCAATTTCATGACAAATAAGTGACAAAATTAGAATTCTATAATTTAACTGGTATTCTTCTCCATGTTGCATGACGCAATTGAGTATTACATGTTAATTGACGCTAGTCCGAAATGCGAACTTGACCAAGCGGCTTGCGCACTTCTCTTTCATGAAACTGAGCCTGAAATGTTTAACAAGTCTGAACAAAATCACTCAGATAAGGCGAGAAAACAGGCAAATTACTCAGACATGGTGAGAAAATCCGGCAAATCGTTCAGACTTGGCGAGAAATTCAGGCTCACATCAAACACATC
>CALHQT010000116.1:0-4038 GCA_938038135.1 uncultured Atopobium sp. | reverse complement strand
GTCCAAATCTCGAGAAGGGCGGTAAGCCCCTTGGTGGTACTCCAGAGCAAGCTACAGAGATTATGAAGGCAGTTCGTCCTCTGACAAAGCTGCCCATTCTGGTTAAGATGGCCCCCGTCAACGTTGCCGAGATTGGTAAGGCTTTTGAGGCTGAAGGCGCTGATGGACTTACGCTCATCAACTCCATCCCTGGTATGTCAATTAATGTTCACACCAGAAAGAGCAGGCTCTCTAAGCCAACTGGCGGTCTGAGTGGTCCTCTCTGTCATAACGCTGCTGTTCGTATGGTCTGGGAGTGCGCAAATGCGGTATCTATTCCTATCTGTGGCGTTGGTGGCGTAGAAACGGGCGAGGATGCTGCAGAGTTTATCCTTGCGGGCGCTACGGCTGTCTCGGTTGGTTCAGCAAATCTTTACGACCCTATGTGCGCTCCACGTATCCTAAACGAGCTTACTGACTGGGCAAAGTCCCAGGGAGTATCTGACATCCACGAGCTGATTGGAGCTGTTGAATGCTAACAGACGAGCAGGCACGCGACGCCGTTATTGTTGCGCTTGATTGCACAAGAGAAAGAGCTTTGGAGCTCACCGATCTTCTCGCCGGCCATGCACGTTGGGTCAAGGTTGGCATGACGCTCTTTTATCGCTACGGACCCTCGATGGTAGACGAGATGCATGCTCGCGGCTTCAAGGTGTTCCTTGACCTCAAGGTGCATGACATTCCATTCCAGGTTAAGGGCGCTGTCCACTCTGCATCGCTTTCTGGCGCAGACATTCTTTCTATTCACGGTCTGGGAACTGCTCAGATGATTGCTGCTGGTCGTGAGGGTGCAGAAGAGGCTGCCGTAGAGCGTGGCGTTGATGAGTCTGGCCGTACCAAGCTAGTAGCTATTTCTGTTCTTACCAGCATGGACGAGGATGCGCTTCACTCCATTGGTGTTGATGGTTCCATTGAGGACGAGGTTGCTCGTTTGGCTTCTCTTTCTTATAACGCTGGCGCTGACGGAATTGTCTGCTCGCCTCAGGAAGCACAGGAGATGAGAGAGCTTTTGGGACCAAATGCGCTCATCGTGACCCCCGGAGTACGTCCAGAAGGTGCCGAGAAGGGCGATCAGGTCAGAATTTCCACACCTTCAGCTGCAATTAAGGCTGGAGCAAGCAAATTGGTAGTTGGTAGGCCAATTACCTGCGCAAACGATCCAGTCGAAGCATTTGAAGCCATCGTTTCTGAGCTTAAAAATTAACAAAAGTTTTTGGAATTATGGTGAACAGGTGGTTTTTAATGCGTAAATATTAAAAAACCCCTTGTAAATAACGTGTTATGTGGCAAACTATTTTGCTGAAGTGCAAAAGGCACATTAAATTGAGTTTCGTATATGAAGTACGAAAACGATGTTTGGAGGAACAATGGCTCTACCTACACTTACCGATGAGCAGCGCAAGGCAGCACTTGAGAAGGCAGCTCAGGCTCGTCACGCTCGTGCAGAGCTTCGCGAGAAGGTTAAGACTGGTAAGGTCTCCCTTAAAGAGGTCCTTGATTCTACCGATCCTATTGCTGAGCGTATGAAGGTTTCCGCTCTTATCGAGTCCCTTCCTGGCTATGGCAAGGCAAAGGCAGCAAAGATTATGGACGAGCTCGGAATTTCCGCAACTCGCCGCGTTAAGGGCCTTGGCGCTCGTCAGCGTGAGCAGCTCCTCGAGGCACTGACCAAGTAGTGGCTCGTTCAGCCAAACTTTTTGTAGTATCTGGACCGTCAGGTGTAGGAAAAGGAACGCTTGTCTCTCTGTTGAGGGACAAGCGCCCAAACCTAGGCCTGACGGTTTCGGCTACTACACGCTCTCCACGACCAGGAGAAGTCGATGGAGTTGCGTATTATTTTCTCTCCGATGAAGAATTTAAAAAGCGCGTTGATGCTGGTGAATTCCTTGAGTGGGCTCATGTTCATGGTCATTGCTATGGCACGCTCAAATCCGAGGTTGATCGCCTGATTTCTGCAGGTCAGTCTGTTGTTCTAGAGATTGACGTTCAGGGTGGACTTATGGTCCACAAACAATATCCCAACGCCATTCTCGTCTTTATTAAGCCACCTTCATTTGAAGAGCTTGAACAGCGCCTTAGAGGTCGTGGCACAGAAGACGAGAAGACCATTTCTACAAGACTTTCTAATGCGTCACGTGAAATGGAGTATGCAAACGACTATACTGTTTGCATTGTGAACGACAACCTTGAGACTGCTCTCAGCAAGCTTGAGGAAGTTTTTGATGACTATGAATCAGACGGAGGTCAGCTTTAATGTCTGTTATTAAGCCTGAGATTGACAGCCTGCTTCAGAAGACTGAGCAGAATCCATTCTTGCTTTGCTCACTTGCTTCTAAGCGTGCTTGCGATATTAACAATATGCTTCACGGTCAGCACCTGCGTGTAACCGCTGTTCAGGATTTTGATGACATTACTACTGTTGCAAGTGGTAAAGATTCTGTCTCTATTGCTATGAAAGAGATTAACGACGGTACCCTTGGCTTTGTTAAAGAGTCTTTTGACGAGGCAATTAAGGGCGAGAACACCATCGTTTACTAAGAGTTATGACTGAAAGAGTATGTCTGGTTCACTACCACGAAATTGGTTTAAAGGGTAAGAACCGATCCACTTTTGAAAATCAGTTGGTAACAAATTTGCGACGAGCCCTCCGACACTTTCCAGTGGCGGGGGTTTCTCGCATTTCTGGCTACCTTCTTGTAGAAACCACTGATAAACAAGCAACTGAAGAGCTGCAACATGCCGTGGCTCAGGTTCCTGGTGTTGCTCGCGCTTCTTTGGCGTATCGCTGTGGCTTAGATGAGCAGGAGTTTTGTAACGCCGCCGTGAAGGCGCTGGGGGAGTCCGGTGACTTTGCTACGTTTAAAGTGCATGCTCGTCGTTCCTCAACGGTCTATCCAAAGCATTCCATTGAGATTAACCAGCTTGTAGGCGCAGTCCTTTGCGAGAATTTCCCTGATAAAAAAGTTCAGATGCATAATCCGGATATGACGGTCTATGTACACGTTGTTCAGGGTAACGCATACGTTTACGCTGCATCTATTCATGGCGTTGGTGGTCTTCCTGTTGGTACTGCGGGCAAGGTTGTGTCGCTTCTTTCTAGCGGTATTGATTCGCCTGTTGCCACATGGATGGTTGGTCGTAGGGGAGCTACGGTTATTCCAGTTCACTTCTCTGGCCGCCCTATGACTTCCGATACCAGCGAATATCTGTGTCAGGATATTATTGAGGCACTTGAGCCTGCTGGTCTTATTGGCAGAATGTATGTTGTGCCTTTTGGCGAGCATCAGCGTGAGATTTCTCTTGCTGTTCCACAGGCTCTTCGTGTCATTATGTATCGTCGCGTGATGTACATCATTGCGCAGAAGATTGCAGAGCTTGAGGGCGCTAAAGCGCTGGTAACTGGCGAGTCACTTGGCCAAGTTGCTTCTCAGACGCTGGATAACATTGCTGCTGTCAACGAGGCAGTTACCATACCTGTTTTGAGGCCTCTGATTGGCTCTGACAAGCAAGAAATCATCCGCCGTGCCCAAGACATCAATACATTTGATATCTCAACGCAGACGGCTCCTGATTGCTGCACATTGTTTATGCCTCGCAGACCTGAGACTCATGCAAGAATGCGAGAAGTTCTTGAAGCATGGAATTCCTTTGACCATGAAGCCATGATCGATGACCTTATGCAGCATATTGAGTACATTGACTTTAGTCAGTGTCCTTCATATAAGCCACCAAAAACACTTGCTGCTCGTCATAAAGAACTTGCTCCTGCAGAGTTTATTACTGACTAGGATATCTTCACTGCTCAAAACTTTTGATCGCTTTGCTCAGATGCATTTTTAGAATCCGCCCCGTAAAAGGGCGGATTTTTTATGCGAGTGGTTTGATAATCTTATTTAGTGCAATTCTGTACTTGTTAGTTTGTGCAATATATCTGGTAACTGTTGATAACTGTGTCAGATTACCAGCAGTTTTAGGACAAAACTATTAGATGAATCTTTA
>CALHQT010000115.1:0-13555 GCA_938038135.1 uncultured Atopobium sp. | reverse complement strand
GCCGTAATCCAAGTTGAACTATTTGTTAATACAAGTGGACTATTCTTTATAAAATCTGCGACGAATGAAAACGGAATTAAATTTAGATTTTCCGCGTAAGTCGTGTGAACGGATTCTGGATTTGGTAACGGTAAAATAACTAAGAAATATACGGTTAATAAATACAGAATAAAGGAATAGAAAATCAAAGTCCTAAGCTTATTGACAGAACCGTATTTGCGATAGTTGATAATCATATAGGGCAGGGTAATGAAAAATGCCAAAATAGGAAAGACAAGCATGGCAATTTTGATGGAATTTATATATCCCATTGCATCTCCTGAGTAACCCTATTTAAACCCGCTCAAGCAAGCAAACGTTTTCCACATGGAAAGTCTGTGGGAATAGATCCACCGGGGTCACACTTACTGGTTTGTATGAACCAATCTCAACAAAGCGCTTAAGATCGCGCGCCAGTGTTGCGGGATCACAAGAAACGTATGCAATAGCACGTGCAGGCTGCTTGGAAAGTTGCTGTATCACTTCAGGAGCAAGTCCTGCACGAGGAGGATCAACAATAATCACGTCAGCATCTGTATCGGGGAATTCTCTGCCTGCGTCTCCGCCTACTGCGTCAACATTATCAAGCCTGGCTAGCTCAAGGTTGCGACGCAAATCTCTAACTGCTGGACCATAGGCTTCAACAGCAGAAACAAATCCTGCACGCTTTGCTAGAGGAAGCGTAAAAGTTCCCGCTCCACAGTAAAGATCCATTGCCTCGTCATCTGGCTGAACATCCAAACCAGAAAGTACAAGCTCAACGAGTTTCTCGGCACCTTTAGTGTTGACCTGGAAAAATGAAGGTGCAGAAAGCTGCATCTTCTGACCGTCAATAAGCTCGCTCCATGAGCCGGAGCCGCTTAGACGCTCAACTCCTACAACACGGCGTGCCTTACTTGGACCTTTGGTCATAACGCGGACAACACTTGTTGCCTTTACTGCGTCGCCTAAAACGCGTGCCACTTGCGCGCGTGGGAAGCCGCTCGGAGCGGTCCAGAGCGCCACTTCAAGCTCTTTAGTGCGTCTAGACACTCTGATGCCAATACGTTCTATATCAAGCTCGTGAGAGCCCGAGAGATAGGAGAGGGCCCCGCTTACGGCACCAACAGCCTTCTGGTTGCTCTTATCTAAGAGCGGACAGTCTTTAATGCGAACAATGTCTTGTCCATTAGGCGCATACATGCCTACCAGGGTTTTATTGCCATTGCGCTTAAACGCCAGTTCAATTTTATTGCGATAACCCCATGGCTCGCCAGGGGAAACAATGTCTTTTACCAGCTCAGAAACATCGTCGTGTGAAAAATGCCCAATGCGTTCAAGAGCAGATATCACGCCGTTGCGTTTCTCGACAAGTTGCTGCTCGTAGACAATGTTGCCCCAAGGAGTGGCGCCTGTGAGTGCTACAAAGGGATTAGGGCGTGGCTCTCTGAACGCAGAAGCTTCCAAAACCTTTACAAGTTGTGCGCGAGAAAACCTATCTGTGTCCTCGGTAATCTGTACGCTGACGATATCTCCAGGAACTGCGCCGCCAGAGATGAAGACCGTTTTTCCTTCTGGAGTATGAGCGATGGCGTCTGGGCCATAACTCATACGTTCAACATGTAAGGTGAGCTCAGACACTTAGTAGACCATTCCCATTGCTTTACGGACCTCGTCAAGCGTGGCGTTAGCAATAACGTTTGCACGAGCGTTTCCGTCGTGGATGATGTCTCGAATAAGGTCTGGTTGAGCTGCAAATTCTGCACGCCTCTGACGAATTGGCTCAAAGTAGGAGTTAACTGCATCGATGACGTAAGCCTTGAGAGCTCCGCCGCCGCCCATACCAATCTCCTCAGCAATTTCTTTTGGATCACGACCAGTACAAATGCCAGCAGTGGTGAGAAGCGCAGAGACTCCAGGACGATTGTCTGGATCAAAGGTAATCATGCGCTCAGAATCAGTCTTGGACTTCTTGATAAGCTTGGCAGTCTCTTCAGCTGTCATAGAAAGCGAGATAGCGTTACCGTAAGACTTGCTCATCTTGCGGCCATCAAGACCTGGAATCAATGGGGTAGAGGTAAGAAGACCAGAAACCTCTGGAAATACCTTTCCGTAGCGCTCATTAAAGCGACGAGCAATCTTAGAAGTAATCTCAATGTGAGGCAGCTGATCGCGACCAACAGGAACAATATTTCCTTTGCAGAAAAGAATGTCGCATGCCTGGTGAACAGGATAGGTGAGGAGAAGACCGGTGAGAGCATGTCCAGATGCTTCCTGCTCTGCCTTAACGGTTGGATTTCTATGTAGCTCAGACTCGGTAACAAGCGAGAGGAACGGCAACATAAGCTGATTGAGAGCTGGAACTGCAGAATGCGTGAAAATCATGGTTTTCTGTGGATCAATTCCGCAGGCCAGATAATCAATAACCATATTGTAGACATTATCTGCAATATGCTCAGTAGTATCTCTGTCTGTAATGACCTGATAGTCAGCAATAATAATATTGGTATGAACACCAAGATTTTGGAGTCTTACGCGCTCAACAATAGTGCCAAAGTAATGGCCAAGGTGAAGCCTTCCGGTGGGACGATCCCCTGTAAGCATGTTGTACTTTCCTGCATGCTCTGGCAGATCTGCCTGAATCTCATTTGAGCGACGGAGTGCCGCCTCGTAGCTGCCCTCATTTGGCATAAAAACTCCCAAACTTTCAAGTTCGTGCGTAGCACCTCACTGAGACGCCCGCGTTTCTAGTCAACAGTGCTTATTCTATCGCAAAGACGGCCGAGCGCCTTTGAGGCTGGCGCGGACTTCTTTCCAGTTTGGATAGAACGTGGCGAGAAGCGCATAGAATTCGCGGTTGTGTCTACGAACGTAGAGGTGGGTGAGTTCGTGAGCGATAACGTACTTCAGAGCCTCTTTGTCATATTCGGCAAGCTCAAGGTTGAGCGTGATGGCTCCTGTACATGTGTTGCAAGATCCCCAACGGCTTTTCATGCGGCGTATTTTATACCGTGAGGCTTGCTTTTGAGCTCTTGTTTCCATGGCAGCGGTAAGCTCAGGCAGGACCGTGCGCATCTCTTGAGCGAGAAACTCATCAAATGTTTTACGAACGGCTTGCTGTGAAGCTTCGGAGGCAAGGTCGTCCAGGTAGCGGTTGGGAAGCGTGATAACAACGTCGTGTGCAAAGATGCGCGCCGCCCGCTTTGGTCCGTGAATGATGCGCAGGTTGTACGGGTGTCCCCAAACGCTCACCGTATGTCCGGAGGCTATGGGAGTGGGAACTTGGAGGTTCTTCTCGCCAAGTAAAGAGGCGCGAGAAAGAGCGGTGCGAATCCAATCAGATTTGGATTCGACAAAGGCGATTGCAGCCGTTTCGGAAGTGTGCCACGGATAGCTCACGTCAACGCGACCTTCTCGACTAACACGCAGATTGATGTTCTTGACGGCCTTGCGTGTGAGCTGTACGGAAATGCCTGCTATCTGTACGGTTTTGGCGTTCACATGAGTCCTTACCATGATTTGGTTGATGGTTCGTAACATAGTATTACACGCATGTGACGCAGGAAATAGGGGAGGCAGTATGGATAGATCGGTCCTGCGCGCCTGAAAGCAAAGCTTACAGATTATAAACTTAGTGTGTTGATACTATAAAAATTTTGCGATATTGCCCTATAACAGTGCGATTTGTTATCCGATAGATTATATATAGATTGTGAGGATTTATTTATAAAGTTATTCGGGGTTATTCAGGAGGCACCATGAAAAGAAAAGGTGCAATTTCAAGGATTATTCTTGTGGCGCTCGTAGCATTTTCAATGTCTATGCCGACTCCTGCGCTTGCGGAGATGAGCACAGAGTTTGGGAGTACTCCGGCACAGGGGTTTGCAGAAGCAGTCGGTACCACGGCTTCTGCACAAGCGGAGAAGAACAACGGTTTATCTACTGAGTCATCCGCTGAGCCGAATGAACTGAAGGATGATACTGTCAGGCATGAAGAAACTCGCACGGAGGTAAACTCCACATCAGAGGCACCTGCAAGCGATTCTTCCGAAAGTTCCACCAACTCTCAAACAGAACCTGAAAAAACTCAAGCCCAAACTCAAACCAAGGAGGATTCTCAGAAGAACCTTGTCCAAGAGACTTGGACAACAACTGCTTCTGACGGCACTCAGATAACGGTCTCGGGAAAGCTCCCTTCCGGCGGTAGCGTGTCAGCTGTTCCGACAAGTGCCTCCATTAAAGGTCAGACAACACTTCTCGCCTTTGATATTACCATTCGCGATGCCCATGGAACAAAATGGGAGCCGGCCGGCTCGCCAATTGCCGTAAACATTTCCTCCTCCCGCATTTCCGGCAACTCCGTCTCGGTCTGGCATATTTCTGACAGTTCATCCGTAGAGCAGGTGAGCAGTCCTACATCCGCTGCAGGCTCCGTGTCTTTTACGGCAAAAGGTTTTTCGGTCTATGCCGTAACTACGCCTGATACGCACTTCACAATAACCTATCGTTTTCATGTAATAGATGCATCCGGTACCGATTCCATTGTGTCAACTCAGAAACTCTCTGATGATGAGCGCTTGATAGAGCCTGCTACTCCATCCGGAGACGGAACGTTCCGCGGATGGAAAACTTCTTCGGGATCTACCTTTACTGACTTTGGTAAGACTGCCGCAGAGCTTAACGGCGCTGCCCTTGATGCTGCGGCTGAAGCATCCCCGGTTGATTTGTATGCATCTTTCACTGCATCCAATCGCCATGTCGTTTACTTCATGTCTGTTACCGATTCAAACCGCGTGCTCAGTGCGGTGACGTATGCGGATGGCGACACCATTCAAGGTAGCAGCATTCTTCCGCTCGTAAACACCGGCAATCCTGAAACGCAGGCCGTGGGCTGGTCTCGCACAAAAGGAGCAACCCAGCCGGATGCAAGTCTCGGTACCGTCAATGGTCAGGATGTCTATCTTTGGCCTGTTGTCAAAGCCGGACATAGCATCACCTTTGATAGCGCCGGCGGATCTTCCGTAGCCACCGAGTATGTTGATACTGACGATGTAACCGTTGCGCCGAGTAATCCAACAAGAACCGGATATACTTTTGCAGGTTGGAAGACTTCCGATGGTGCAGCCTTCACTTTTGGCTCAAAACTTACCCAATCTATCCGTCTTACCGCTTCATGGACGCCGAACGCCAATACGGTCTATCATGTGAACTACTGGGTGCAGAAACCTACTGATCCTTATAATGCGGCTTCAGCCGACAAGACCTATGCTTTATATACCGTCCAAGGTTATACGGCCGCTACCGACGCTACCATTTCTCCTGCAACTACAGATGTTGCATCAAAAATTGCCGCTATCAATGGCCAGTACTACGGTCATTTGCTCCTTGACACCGAACGGAGCGACAGCTCGGCTACGGTTTCCGCAGATGGTAGCACAACGCTAAACGTGTATCTTAATCGCTCGCTGGTACGTGTTAATTTTTACAATAGCAAGACTGACTATACCAATGACACCGATAAAACAGGGGTTGAAAACTACTCAGGCAATGCTGCCCATACGTTCTTAGGGCTCTACGGCGCAACATTTACGCCTATTGAACCTGAAGCAGGGTATCGCTGGGATGACGGTAATCTTTGGTATGCCAAGAGTCCTTCTAGCTTTAATTCACCAGGCAGCAGAAATCGCACGGCAAGCCGTTTTGATTTTTATCCTAATAAGGTGAATCTGACCAAAGACTTTGCCGTATTTACTGACAATGCAGACGGGAACGGCTACAGTGCATATAGTGCTTCTTGGATACCTGCCGATGGAACATTTAGTTTCAGTACAAACCTGGCAATGTTTTCTTACGTCAAGTACGGCTATTACACGCCTACCGGAACTCCTAAAGATCCGAAAGATCTAAACCTTGATACCGACGTTACTCAGTGGTTTGATATTTCTAAGGGAGAAGGTCCTGCGATATATGATGCTGCCAGCGGAGACGTTGCTTTTAAGCCTCTTCCTACAAAATATCTTGTTATGGTCAGAAAGCGCATTACCTATAATCTGACTCTCAAAAACGCGGCAACTTCCGTTACCTCTGAAACCACAATCTCATCTGAACAGCGTAAATATGGAGCTTCGTTAGCCGACATCTCAAACTCAACGCCAAGTCGTCCTGCCGGATTGCCACAGTACTACCGGTTTGTCGGCTGGTATCGAAACGCTCAGTTGACCATGCCTCTCACCTCTGATAACTCCATGCCCTTAAGTGATACCTCTCTGTATGCCAAATGGGAGCCGGTACCCGTTAATGTCACGTATGTGTACAACAATGGAACACCCAACAAGACCGTGTCAGTACCCGCGCAAACAACCCTCGATGAACCAACGGGGGTAACGCGCGATGGCTATGTTCTTGTCGCATGGCTCCGAAACGATGGAAAGCCGCATCGTTTTGGAAGTCCCGTGACGGAAGACATTACCCTTACGGCAAAATGGGTTCCGATAAACCAGGCCCACACCATCACCTATGATCTTGCCGGTGGTACAGGCTCTGTTTCAGATCCGATGCACTATGCCGAAGGCTCTGATATTCGTGTGCTTGATGCTTCCGGTGTGACTCCTCCTGCAGGCTCCCGTGGATTCATTTGCTGGGTTGCAAGTGACGGAACACGCTACTATCCGGGTGATTTGATTCCGATGGGAACCTCGGATATTTCCCTGCGCGCCGTGTGGGCAAACTCCAATGCCGTACGTCTTGCGTATGATCTCAACTACGAAGGCGCTCCCGGTCGTACATACTCAGATTTCGTTGAGTCAAACGATACTCTTACCATTGATGCGGCAGATCCGGTGCGAGCAGGATATCGCTTCTTAGGCTGGTCTATCTCAAAAGAGGGTGGCACACTGCTCCATCGGGGCGATAAGGTGGAAGTTGACACCATAAATGCAGAGGGAAATGTACTTTATGCTCAGTGGGAACGTATTGATGAGCCGACGCCTGCTGAAAATAAGACTGCTTCAACAAAGGCTCCCGGTGCACTTCCCGATACGGGAGATAATTCGCCGGCCATGATTTTCTCGCTTGCTGCTACCGGTCTGCTTGTGTTTGTAGCATCTACTCTGCATCGTCGTCGCACAGAGTCTCAGGCATAGAGCCGCGATTACGATTCAGTGGTTACGGAAAAGCAGTAGTAAGAAGATAGCGATAACAGTTGAGAAGGGCACAGCAAAACGCTGTGCCCTTTTTGTGATATGCCCGTCAGCGTCTGTGTCATTGTTGTTTAACGGTGATGTTTAGTCACATTGCCTCAACTGCACATATTTTCCCTTTGCAAATGCTTGTTTCAGAGCTGTAAAGCCAACGGTGAGAAGCAAGAGAACAAGCGACCACACTGTCAGAACAATGAGCGCAGCCATAGGCTTCAGATTGACATCTTTTAATACTTGAAGTGTTGGCCAGATCCCAAGATAACCAACAATGTTTCTTACATCAAAATATGTCATGGGAAGAAAACGAATCAGGGAGGTATTGAAATCTCTTACCGAGAAGTACCTCGGATAGAGAGGCAAATATACCAACTAAATTGCTACCAGTAGCTAAATGGGCTGCTGGTAGTTTTATGAAAGTCGTTTGCGTTCAAGGGCACGAGCAATAAGGACTTGCTTGCGCAGCTCAGGAATCTTTTTGCCATCCATGGCAGGAGTGTCAGCAAGTTTGTAAGGGATACCTAGCTCTTCATACTTTTTTACGCCCATCACGTGATAGGGAAGTAGATCTAATCCAATAACGTTATCCCAGTGAGCAATGATTCTACCAACGCCAGCAAGTTCTTCTGGTGAATCAGTAATTCCAGGCACTACAACATGTCTGATAAGAACTTTAATACCCCTACGATTAAGCTCATCGCCAAACGCAAGCGGTCTTTCTGAACCAACTTCACAAAGACTAAGGTGGCCCTTTGGATCAGAGTGCTTGATATCAAGGAGCACTAAATCTGTATTATCAAGAACGCGCTCAAATTTTTCTGGAGTTTCTGGATTATACGCAATGCCAGAAGAGTCAAGACAGGTATGAATGCGTCCTTGCGGGTCATTATGAGCCGCCTCAAACAGAGCACCGATAAACTCAGGCTGAGCGAGTGGTTCGCCGCCAGTGGCTGTAATTCCGCCGTTTCTATAAAAAGCTCTATTACGGTTAAAGGTGGCAAGAATTTCTTTTACCGATTTTTCTGTTCCAATACCAAATTGCCAGGTATCGGGGTTATGACAATAGGCACAGCGCATGGGACACCCCTGGGTAAACACAACCAGGCGAGTTCCAGGACCATCTACGGTGCCAAAGGTCTCAATAGAGTGGACCCGCCCACAAACTGTGAGCGGGTCATTGAGATCCATGTGAGTATCAGAACAAGACATGGACAAGAAATCCTTAGAGAGCGTCGTGGAAGGTACGAGAAATAACGTCGTCCTGCTGCTCTTTGGTAAGGGAATTGAACTTAACAGCGTAACCAGAAACGCGAATGGTCAGCTGAGGATACTTCTCTGGGTGTGCCTGAGCATCAAGAAGAGTGTCCTTAGTAAATACGTTAACGTTGAGGTGATGACCGCCCTTCTCGGCATAGCCATCAATCATGTTTACCAGGTTGTCAATCTGCTCGGAAGCTACTTCGTTGGACTGCATGTGTTTCTCCTTACGAGTTTGTTGGCGAGAAGAAACGTGTAGATAGATCTTCTCGCCAGGGCTTGTTATTTACGATCCTCAGCACCTTCAGCTGCGGATGGATCTGCCTCACAGGCGCAATCAATCTTGTTCTCAATCTGAATATCAAGATTCATATCAGAGAAGTCGATGTGCTCAAGGTCTAGCTCACTGCCATGGAAGTAGACGTCAGAACCCTTACCAAGAGCGTTAGGAATGATTGAGAAGGTATTGGAAATACCGTCCTGTGCGTCGTTGAATGGAAGCTTAGCAACGGAGGCTAGAGACGCAACGGCACCGTGGGTATCGCGGTGGTGCATTGGGTTAGCACCAGGAGCAAAAGGAACGCCCGCGCGGCGGCCGTCAGGGGTGTTGCCGGTAGCCTTACCATATACAACGTTAGAGGTAATGGTCAGGATAGAAGTTGTTGGAACAGAATCACGGTAGGTGTGGTTCTGACGAATCATGTTCATGAAAATCTCAACGATGTCATGAGCAATGGTGTCAACGCGGTCATCATCATTACCATACTTAGGGAAGTCACCCTCAGTGACGTAATCGGTAACAAGGCCGGTCTCATCGCGGACAACCCTTACCTTTGCATACTTGATTGCAGAGAGGGAGTCAGCAACAACAGAAAGACCTGCGATACCTGTTGCAAACCAACGGTGAACATGCTCATCGTGCAGAGCCATCTGGATGCGCTCGTAGCTGTACTTATCGTGCATGTAGTGGATTGCATTAAGAGCGTTGACATAAACGCCTGCAAGCCAGCGCATCATGTCCAGGTACTTGGAGAAGACGTCGTCGTAATCAAGGTACTCGCCCTCAACGGCACGATACTTAGGACCAATCTGCTCGCCGGTCTTCTCGTCACGGCCGCCATTGATTGCGTAAAGCAGACATTTAGCAAGGTTGGCACGAGCGCCAAAGAACTGCATCTCTTTACCAACACGCATGGAGCTGACGCAGCAAGCAATTGCGTAGTCATCGCCATGATAGACGCGCATAAGATCGTCATTCTCGTACTGGATAGAGCTGGTGGTAATAGAGATCTTTGCGCAGTAGCGCTTGAAGCCTACAGGAAGCTTAGTAGACCACAGAACAGTCAGGTTAGGCTCTGGGCTGGTACCCATGTTTTCAAGGGTGTGGAGCCAGCGGAAGCAGGACTTGGTAACCATAGAGCGACCATCAATGCCAATGCCACCAATGGACTCAGTGACCCACTGAGGGTCTCCAGAGAAGAGCTCGTTGTACTCAGGAGTACGGGCAAACTTGACCATACGAAGCTTCATAACCAGGTGGTCAACAATCTCCTGAATCTCGGACTCAGTAAACGTACCACGAGCAAGATCACGCTCTGCATAGATGTCCAGGAAGGTGGTGTTGCGACCAATGGACATTGCAGCGCCATTCTGCTCTTTTACAGCAGCAAGGTAGCCCAGGTAGAGCCACTGAACAGCCTCTTTGAAGTTCTCTGCAGGGCGGCTCAAATCAAAACCGTAAATCTCGCCAAGCTGCTTAAGCTCCTTGAGAGCACGAATCTGCTCGGAGAGCTCCTCGCGATGACGAATAGTTTTTTCGTTCATGACGGTGCTGGTGCCATTTTTCTGATTTGTCTTATCAGTGATAAGAGCGTCAACACCATAGAGAGCAACACGACGATAATCGCCGATGATACGGCCACGGCCATATGCGTCAGGCAGACCGGTAATGATATGGGAGTGACGGCATTTGCGCATGTCCTCGGTGTAGACATCAAAAACGCCAGCGTTGTGAGTCTTGCGACGATAGGTGTAGAAGTCAACAATCTCTGGGTCAACTTCATAACCGTAGGCCTTGCATGCAGCCATTGCCATACGAACGCCGCCGTCTACCATCAGAGCGCGCTTGAGGGGCTTGTCAGTCTGGAGACCAACAATCTGCTCAAGTGGTTTGTCAATGTAGCCAGCCTCGTGGGAAGTGATAGTGGAAACCTGCTTGGTATCCATATCAAGTACGCCACCATTTGCGGTCTCTTGAGCAAAGAGATCCATAACATCCGCCCAAAGCTTTGTGGTAGCCTCAGTTGGACCAGCGAGGAAGGAATCATCACCGTCATAAGGGGTGTAATTCTTCTGAATGAAGTCTCGGACATCAACAGCTCTTTGCCAGTTGCCACCGACAAAGCCGTCCCAAGCCTCCTGTGCTGGTGTTTCCTGCATAACACACTCCTTTTTACATGGATTTTTGAGTCCATGTTCATGCTGAGCGTGTTGAGTGGAGCATGGCCGCTCAGCAGTTTACAAATAGCAATCTTGAGACTAATTTTGACAGCAGGTATGTCTTTGGACAAATGACGTCAAATATTAGTTGCGACCTCTAACTTTACTCAATATGTAGTGCTAGACAAGTGACAAATACGCAATATTTTGACAAGTTAGAAACGGTTTACATTTGCGCAGGTCAGGAATTTGCTAAAAAGAAAGCTATATAAAAATTGTTGAGAATTAGTCACATTTATTGCGACAGGTGTCTGTTTCTTCTCCAAATGTCCACAAAAATGTTGTTATTCTTAGCTAGAGGGGAGGCTTTATGGATACTGCGGCATTAGAAAAACAACGTTTGCGAGAAGAACGTCTAGCAGCAAGAGAAGCTCTTTCTGAGCAAGAGAGGTCCGTGCTTGATGATCGCATTACTCAGAAACTTCTTGCAACCTCTGAATATGCAGAAGCAACTACTGTTTTAACGTATGTTTCTGTTTCATCTGAAGTTTCTACCAGGATGTTTATTGAGTGCGCTCTGCGCGATGGGAAAACGGTGGCGGTACCTCGTTGTTTGCCTGGACATTGTTTAGAGTTTGTTGCCATCGCTTCATTGGAACAGCTGGTAGCGGCACCATTTAACTTGTTAGAACCAGCAAAAGAGCTGCCTGCTTTAACTGAGGACCAAAAGAATAATTCGATTTGCATTGTTCCAGCGCTTCTTGTTGATGCAAAGGGATATCGCTTGGGCTATGGAGCTGGTTTTTATGACCGGTTCTTGTCTACGTACCCTGGCAAGAAAATTTGTCTTGCTTACCAGCAAAATTTGAGCCAAGAAATGCTTCCTCATACAGTATTTGATGTTGCCGTAGATATGGTGATAACCGAGTCAGAGGTATTTACGTGTTTATAAAAAACCTGCTGCAATTTAGCATTACAGCAGGTTTGTGTTTCTCGCCAAATGGTTATAAGCAACTGGCTATGCTTCATCTTTGAGATGAACCGCCATCAGTTGGATTGCTTCTCTGTAGCTGTCAATTCCTTTACCAGCAACTGTAGCAAAGCATGCGTCTTTTATATAAGAAATGTGCCTAAAGTCTTCTCTGGTAGAGATGTCAGTAAGATGCACCTCAATCATGGGAATTTGCACCGCTAGCGCCGCGTCGAGTAGGGCAACTGAGGTGTGCGTATAGGCGGCAGGATTGATAATAATGCCATCGTAGCTGCCCAGCGCGTCCTGGATTGCATCAACTAGATCACCCTCATGGTTTGATTGATAACACACACAATCAGAGAAACCTTGAGAGAGGGCTTCTTCCTTACAAGTCTCTATAAGGGTTCTGTAGTCAGCTTTTCCATAAATCTCTGGCTCACGAATGCCCAGCATGTTGATGTTTGGGCCGTTGATTATGAGTAGGCGAGGAGCGTCGAGGTCATCCTCATAGTTGTCTTCAAAGTCTTCTGCGTCTAAGTCAGAGGCAAGGCTGTCAAAGTCTTCTTCGTCTTGATCAAGGGTATTTTTTTGAGCAAGCAAAGAGATTAGCTCATCCACTTCTTCATTGTGCTGAGTGGAAAGATCTGCTCGCTTCTCATCTAACGAACAAAAAGTCTTTTCTGGCTCACCCGAAATGTGATTAAGGGCATCATTTACTTGACGCACAAGATTAGGACCAAAGACTACCTCAAGTCCGTTGGCGCCTTTTCCTACAATACCAAGAACACCAGTGGCTGTGGCCAGCTGTTCATGGTCTATAAGCGTCATATCATTGATGGAAAGGCGAAGTCGTGTCATGCACACTTCGTTGTGAGTTAAGTTTTTTGAGCCGCCTATTGCATTTAGGATCTCGTGAGCAATAGCATTGCTGTCCATTGGATATCTCCCCAAGTATGACCACATATCAAACACTTAACCGTTTGACTTGGTCTAGCATCCTTGTAGTCTTATGAATACACACCTACGAAGCATAAGTATAGGGGCTTTAACGTGCCAAAATTCAAAATCTACGAACCATCCGGTGAACGGTTAAAAAATAACTGCGAACGCTTACTGTTATGTTTAAAGTGTGTCGAGAAGACCCTTGGCATCTGCGTCTGGACTACCGAGACAAGAAAAGGTTACGTCAGCCCATGCTTCGTAGAGAGGTAGTCGCTCTGCAGCAAGTTCTTGTATGCCAACACTTTGTGAGAGTGGTCTTCCTGCAAGAGCCAATTCTTCAAGAGGGCGAGTTAGATAGACAAGCTTTCCATTTTGACGGAGAAGCTGGTAGTTTGAAGGTGTAACAACTATGCCACCTCCACAAGAAATCACCGCACCACTCATACTGGAAATCTTTTGAATTACTTCATGCTCTAGACGTCTAAACGCTGCTTCGCCGTGTGTTTGCAGATAGGCAGCCGCGTCACAATGAGCTTTCTGTTTGATGAGAAGATCTGTGTCTATCCAGGAGCGATTAAGGAGTTTTGCTAGGGCTTCTCCCGTAGAAGTCTTTCCAACTCCCGGCATGCCAATAAGCACAATGTTTTCTTTTGAAGCATGAAGCTCACGCGAGATGTTTTCTATCTGAGAGTCTGATACATCTTGTCCCAAAAAGAGTGAGCTTGCTCTA
>CALHQT010000114.1:0-3448 GCA_938038135.1 uncultured Atopobium sp. | reverse complement strand
TGAGCATCTCCTAGTTTATCCGCGGCCTCTTGCCTTGATTGCTCCAGCTTTTGACGAGCCTCATCAAGTTGAGCCTGAGCGTCATCTTTGAGCTCTTGCAAACGAAGAGCAGCAAGCGACGGATTCATCTGTGTAATTCGTTCTGCAACGCGGTCAACTGCGCTCTGATACGCAGATGAGCCGCTTTTATACCTGGTAGCATCCTGAACCGTTAAATACACTTCGGTATAAGGATCATCATCTGCAAAAGCATCTTCAGTGACATACACAAATTGCTGCACAATACCGTTGCCTAACGATGTGGTGCCAAAATTGCTGACATACGGATATGTTGGCGCATTTACAAAACCAACAACCGTGTACGAGCCGCCCTTTAAATGAACGCCGTTTGAAGTATCTGGTAGCTCAATCTGTTGACCAAGACTGATATCAGCACGTTTCTTGGGATCTGCGCTCATCACGCACTCGTAAGGTCCTTGAGGAAGTCTTCCTTCAACCACTATTGGCTGGTTAAGCTCACCGGGTCTAAAAGAACTCACGCGAGCAGTAGATTGCGACGACGTCAGTGTAGCCATAACGTCTACCGTACGAGAAGGCATAACCGTTTCAACACCCTCAACTGATGCAAGGGCATGAACGTCCTTCTCGCTTAACCCAAGCGTAGAGATTACACGCAGGTCGTAGAGATGTTGGTTTGCGTAAAACGTATGAGCAGCTTCTTGCATGTCAGGACTTGCCATTTTGAGGCCTGCAAAGAAGCCGCAGCCTAAAGCAACAATTCCTGCAATTGCAAGAAATCTGGCGAGAGACCCTTTGATGGTCCGAGTAATCTCGGTAAAAAGAGCGTGTGGCATGACTACCACTCGACAGTAAGCGCGTCAGCTGGGTGCTGATTAATTTCTACCGATTGAGCCTGACCCTCTTTAACGTGGATAACCCTATGAGCAATTTGAGTAAACGCAAAGTTATGCGTGACAATAGCCACGGTCTTATGCTGCTCTTTACACATATCTTGCAGGAGCTTAAGAATTTGCTTTCCTGTTTTATAATCCAGCGCACCTGTTGGCTCATCGCAAAGCAATAGGCGTGGATTTTTTGCCAAAGCGCGCGCAATAGAGACGCGCTGCTGCTCTCCACCAGAAAGTTGAGCTGGGAAGTTATCCATACGATGCTCAAGACCAACAGCGCGTAGCGCATCTTCTGGCTGCATGGGGTCAAGACAAATCTGCGACGCAAGCTCAACGTTCTCTTTTGCGGTGAGGTTAGGAACTAGATTGTAAAACTGGAAAACAAAGCCAATATCATGACGACGATAGAGCGTTCTTTCTTTTTCTGAAAGCCCACCAATTTCTTTTCCGTCTAAATAAATAGACCCGGAGGTACAGGTATCCATACCTCCGAGCATATTTAAGACAGTTGTTTTACCGGCACCTGATGGGCCTACAATTACGCAAAGCTCTCCCTCTTCTATGGAGAAGTTCATGTCATGGACAGCGTTTACCTTGACGGAGCCCATGGTATACGTCTTTGTTACCTCTTTAAATTCAACAAAAGACATACGTTTCTCCTATGAGAAAGATTCTCCTGAACAAGAGGAGGTGTGCGTGAGGAGCTACTCCTGTGGAGCCTCTGGAGCTGCAGGAGCCTCAGGTGCGACAGTTGTGACGGTTGCTTCTGGAGCAGGTGCTGCTGTAGCCTCTGCAGTTACAGGAACTACAGGAGCAACCTCTGCGCCCTCAGTAGCAAGAGGCATTGGAGCAACAACAACCTCTTCCTCCTCAAGATCAGCCTGACGCTGGTCAAACTCTTTCTTAGCACGAACCCAAATGAGAAGCGCAAGAAGAGCGGCAAAGAGCAGGAAGGTAACAATCATGATGTTAAGAATAAGGGTGGTGAAGTTCACTGCCTGGCTGATAGAAATCATCACAGAGAGCTCTGTAAGTGCGGAAGTTAAACCAACTACAGAGAGAATAGAGAGACCCCACCTAAGACGAGGACGGAAGCCCCTCAAAAGACCTGAAACCGCAGCAAAAAGGTAGCACAGGAAAATAATGTAGGTAATACGTGCAAGCATCAGAGAGATAGGGCTTGTCTGACGAGTTGCAAAGTTAAATACCGTGTGGAAATAGCTGAGATACTGAACTGGTGCAACAAAATCAATGACGATAAAAATGAGAGCCACAATTGCTGGAATGGCAATTTTTGCTTTGGGGTTCATGAAACCTCCTCGATTTCTTTATACGACCTGTCTATTTTATCGTATAAACCTATGACCAGTGCGGTAAGTCATGAAAGTCTTTTATATGGTCTTGAGCTTCTTGTTCTCTTTCTGCTAAAGCCTCTCTTAAACCCTTCAATGCATCGAAAGGCATGAATATTTTTGCCCTGTTTGCTCGTGACATGCGGGGGTGTCCGTAGTGCATCTGTGCTGCAAACACGTCCTCTTTTGCACTATCTTCCGCTGGCGAGAAACCCTGTCTAGGCTTCATTGGTTTCTTCTCCACTACGGTGTCCTCCAATCTGAGCATTTCTCTGCCGTGCAGTTGCTTCGGGAAGTAGGTCCATAGCTTTGAGCAAAGAATTCTTACCAAACTTTTTCTTTATGGCATTGATAGTATCTTGACGCTGGCGTTCTCTTTCTAAAACAGTGTTGTCCTGGAAAAGAGAAGTCTGAATACCTGAGCCCGTTTCTTCTTGAGTGTTTCCAAAGGTAAGGCCAACGCGATGCACGCTTTCTGAAGGTATTACTCGCTCGTCAAAGAAAGACAAAACCTCTGCCATAAGCTCATCTCTAGAGTTAGTAGGGTAAGAGAGTTTCCTAGTACCACTGCTGGAGGGAATATGTCTTCTCCAGCTTCTATAATCTCCTGTTTGCCTCAGTTCTTCCATCTGGCTCTCTGTTGCCGAGTAGCCAATATAGATGCCAATAGAAGAGCAAACGAGCTTTTGCGTTACAAGCTCTAAAGACAACGCCTCAACCATCTCTTTAAAGATAAGACGTGCGCCCTCTGTATCTCTGTTGTGATCAAAGACCTGCGCCGTTGAGACAGAATGACTTTGAGACTTATAGGACTTAATATCTGCAATGGTAGTTGGTTCAATGCCCCACGCATGATCAATAAGAATTTCTGCATCAACGCCAAATTCTTTATACAGAGGTTCTGTAGGAGCCATGGCAAGCTGCCCCATGGTGTGAATATTCATTGCCACAAGACGCTTTTGAATACCTGCACCAATATGCCAAAAATCAGTTAAGGGCTTATGGTTCCAGAGTTTAAGCTTGTACGACTCTTCATCAAGCTCACCAAAGAAATTTGGGCTGTGCTTTGCCGTAATATCAAGCGCAATTTTTGCCAGATACAAATTTGGACCCAAACCACAAGTAGCAGGGATACCAGTGGTTTTTGCTACGTCTGCACGAATCTTCTCGCCTAGCTCTCTTGCTGTG
>CALHQT010000113.1:0-2121 GCA_938038135.1 uncultured Atopobium sp. | reverse complement strand
CCATGTCCATCTCGTACATGTTCACAATTCCCCTCTGCAGATTACGGGCTCGCAAGAGGTCGTTGTTGTCCACAAAGGCCTGCACAACGTCAGGCATACCGCCTACCAAAAGATACCGGTAAAAGGTATCCGTAAGCTTATCATGCAGATAATCAGGCACAGGGGTAAGGGATTCCATACAGGCAGAAACAGCTTCCAATGCCGTCTTGCCTATCCCACTTGCCCAGCAAAACTCCTCAAAATCAAGGGGATACAAGGTTACTTCCTGCAAAAAACCAACGGGAAGGGAGGAAATATTGGATACCTCAAGCCCCAGCAGAGAGCCCGAAAGAATGTAATCGTAGTCGGTCCGTTCAAGGAGCATCTTGATCCAGGTGAGCAGGTCCGCACCACACTCCTGGATCTCGTCGAGGAAGACGAGGGTCTTTCCGGCCTCCAGTTCTTTCCCGCTGAGCACGGAAAGACGTAGAAGCAGGTCATCGGCATCAATCGCCCTCATGACCGTCTCTTTGGCAGTCTTGTTGTCGAAGAAGTTCACCTCGGCGAGGATCTCATAGTTGTCTGCGGCAAACTGCCTGACAAGGGTCGTCTTTCCTACCTGTCGGGCTCCTTTGACGAGAAGCGCCTGCTTCGTCTTGTATCGTTTCCAATCCTCCAGACTTTGGTATGCCTTGCGTTTGAGCATGATTTCATCTCCCCATAGTAATTAACAAGTGAAATGCGTTTTTCACACTCTATGATACGCTTTCAGTTGCGTTTTTTACATCATTTTATAGAGGTTTTATTGCGTTTTTCGCACGCTAGGACAGTCTCTCGGTCGCGTTTTTTACACCCTGTACCCCTAGTCCACGTCCTCCCGGTGGTCCGCGATGTTGTCTCACCACGGGGCGTAATCAGGGTCAGAGTGACCTGTATCGTTTTTTTCGGACACGGGCATCCCAGATTCAAAACCCAGGAATCGTATATGCCCAGACAACCGAGAAAGCGAGGCAAGGCATGGGCAACAACAAGTACACCGACGAGTTCAGGCGCGAGAGGTCGCACTATGCATCGACTAAGGCCGAGGGGACTTCCTCATAAACGGTCTCGGTCTGCGCCGTGTCGCTCGCGCCCAGAAGGTAGGTTGTGCCGCTCCTCGTCCGCACGAGGAGCCAGGGGCCGACCTCGGGGTCCAGGCACACCTTGAGCGATCCGTATGCGTCACTTGAGAAGTTACCTTCAAGGAAGGTTTCACTCGCGCCGCCAAACGTGCGCGTCATCTTGGGAAGTTGGTCAACAAGCTCCACAGACACCACGTCGGCCATGTCAATCTCATAGGTTGTGAGCAAGTGGTGTGCCCGAATCGTCTGCTCGCTCAACTCAAGCGTCACAGGAGCTCCAAATTCCTCCGCCATGAACGCTCCCGTCACGGGCAGGCAGAGCAGCGAGCAAGCGAGGGCCACTACAATCGCCTTTCCCGCCGGCCGTGCCAGGTTGATCGACGTGTTGATGCCCACGCGCTCGTTCACTATGAGCTCAGCATCGTCGGGGTTATAGTAAAAGATGCCAAAGATCCAGTGATCGTCCTCGTCCACGTAGAAGCCCTCGCCGCTGGCCTTTGTAAGACGCTCCTGTAGGCTACGCACGCGCATCTCGGTTGCAAACGCCACGATTCCAAGGACCGTGCAGGGAAGCATCATACCGATAAAGTACAGATTGGTTGAACCCTGGAAGAGGAGCTGCGCCCAGCTCATGAATGCAAAAGACGCAGCCGCGACAAGGAACACCCTCGCCCAGGCACGCCGGCGTATGCGCGTGAGCGTCTGCGTGAGGGCGGTGTTGTCGTCCACCACCTCGCTGCGATTGCGGTAACACCAACGGAAGATTGCCCACATCATGAGCACACATGCAAACAGCAGGTAGATTACTACGTTGTCACGGTCGAGCAGGACGGGGACCAGGCTCGCCGCGCAGATGAGGACAAACCATATGCTCGAGACGCGCGGGTACGACTGCGCGGCCGCCCCAATATCGGCCACCGTCACGCGCTGGGCCGCGGCGCCTCTGGGCCGCCAGCCGCGCTCGTCCTTCAGGGCCGCGAGCCTGCGGTTGGTAAGCGCGTAGATCACCTCGGGCACGATA
>CALHQT010000112.1:0-3158 GCA_938038135.1 uncultured Atopobium sp. | reverse complement strand
AGGCAAATCCACAGATTCTTTTACATTTTCAGGCAAAAGTTACAGATTCTTTGATGAAATCAGGCAAATCCACAGTTTCTTTTACGTTTTCAGGCAAACGTTACAGATTCTTTGCAGAAATCAGGCGCGCGCCGAACACACCGCTGCCTGGCGAGAAACCCCGTCCACTAGCAGCGCTTTCGCACAAGAAAACCCGGTACCCACACGAAGTAGATACCGGGCGGAAGGCACGTACGGGCCGCGACGTGTTACTCGTTGTCGCCGGCGGTTGCCTGAGTTGCGGAGATTGCCTGATCAGCATCGGAAGCGTCTGGCCAAGACCAGTCGGTAAATGCTGGGTGATCATAGCCCTTCTCGACAGCAAACTCGAAGGCCTCGGTGCGGAACTTCTCCCACTCGTCGATCTGATCTGCCCACTTCTGAGCGTCAATCATGCGGAGAGCGTCAGCAGCAAGTGCCCAACGGTCCATGTTGTTCAGGCGCAGCATGTCGTAAGGAGTTGTGGTGGAACCCTGCTCCTCGTAGCCGTGAACATTGAAGTTGTCGTGATTTGGACGGTTCCAAATCAGGCGGCGGACAGAACCGGCGTAAGCGTGGAACGCAAAGAGAACTGGCTTGTCTGACGAGAAGAGCTTGGTGAACTCCTCGTCGGAAAGAGCCTCGTTGTTCTCGGAAGCGTTCTGGATCTTGAGCAGGTCAACAACGTTGACAAAGCGAGCCTTGATGCCCAGCTTGCCAAGCATGTCAAGAGCTGCCAGGAGCTCCTGAGTTGGGACGTCGCCGCAGGATGCAAGAACAATGTCCTCCTCGCCAGCCTCAGCGTTGGAAGCCCACTTCCACTCCTTAGCGCCAGCTGCAAGCTCCTCGCGAGCCTCGTCGAGAGTTACCCACGTTGGAGCAGGCTGCTTACCAGCGAAGATTGCGTTGATGCAGTTTGTGGAGGTGTAGCACTTCTCGCCAACTGCAAGCAGGAGGTTAGCGTCTGCTGGGAAGTAGATGTTGGTGATGTGGTCGTTGTTGAAGCTCTTGTTGAGCATGATGTCAACAAAACCAGGATCCTGGTGAGAGAATCCGTTGTGGTCCTGGCGCCAAACGTGGCTGGAAAGGACCAGGTTGAGAGCGGAGATAGGCTTGCGCCATGGGATGTGGCGGACGGTAGCCTCGAGCCACTTAGCGTGCTGGTTGATCATGGAGTCAACGATGTGAACGAATGACTCGTAGCTGGACCAGATGCCGTGGCGGCCGGTCAGGGTGTAGCCCTCAAGCAGGCCCTCGCACTGGTGCTCGGAAAGCTGCTCGATAACGTTACCAACTGGGGAGATGTGCTCGTCGTTCTCGAAGTCGTCGTTGAAGCCGCCGAACCACTGCTTGTCGGTTACCTGGAAGGATGGCTGCAGACGGTTGGAAGCGGTCTCGTCAGGTCCGAAGATACGGAACTCGGAGCGGTTGCTGTTGATGAGCTCAGCGGTGTACTCGCCAAGGACGCGCGTTGCCTCAGTAGCACCAAAGCCGTGGCCCTTCTCGGCAACTGGGATCTCGTACTTCTTTGCGTCAGGAAGGACGAGGTTGCGGCGGATTGCGCCACCGTTTGCGTTAGGGTTAGCGCCAAGGCGGAGATCGCCCTTAGGCATGAAAGCGGTAACCTCTGGACGGATTGCGCCCTTCTCGGTGAAGAGGGTCTCTGGCTTGTAGGAGCTCATCCAGTCGCGAAGGACCTGGAAGTGAGCCTCGGTGTCGCGAGCGGATGCCAGTGGAACCTGGTGTGCGCGCCAAGAGCCCTCGGTCTTCTTGCCGTCGATGTAAGGAGGGCAAGTCCAACCCTTAGGGGTGCGGAAGATGATCATTGGGTAGTAAGGACGGGATGCGTCACCTGCGGCTGCGCGAGTCTTGATAGCGCAGATCTCGTTGAAGACAGCCTCGAGAAGAGCTGCGAAACGACGGTGAATGGATGCGTGATCCTCGTCGTCGAAGCCAGCAACAAAGTTATATGGGTGGTAGCCCATGCCGCGGAAGAACTCGTCGCGCTCACCGTCGGAAATACGAGCCAGGATAGTTGGGTTAGCAATCTTGTAACCGTTGAGGTGCAGGATTGGGAGAACGATACCATCGGTCAGTGGGTCCATGAACTTGTTGGTCTGCCAAGAAGTTGCAAGTGGGCCGGTCTCTGCCTCGCCGTCGCCGACAACAGCGACTGCCAGCAGGGATGGATTGTCCAGGACAGCGCCGTAAGCGTGGGACAGGGTGTAGCCCAGCTCGCCGCCCTCGTGGATGGAGCCTGGAGTCTCAGGTGCGTAGTGGGAAGGAATTCCGCCTGGGTAAGAGAAGCGGCGGAAGAACTTCTGGAGGCCCTCTTCATCGTCGGTGATGAATGGGTAGGTCTCGCGATAAGTGCCGTCGAGCAGGGACTGCGCGGTACCTGCAGGTCCACCGTGACCAGGGCCCATGAGGAAGATGGTGTTCTGGTTATGGTCGCGGATGAAGCGGTTGACGTGGCCAAACAGGAAGTTCAGGCCTGGGGTGGTTCCCCAGTGGCCAACCAGGCGATGCTTAACGTCCTCGCGAGAGAAACCGTCCTTCATAAGAGGGTTGCTGCGAAGATAAATCTGACCAACAGACAGGTAGTTAGCTGCGCGCCAATACCTATCGACGCCGGCAAGCTCGTCCTCAGATACAGGCTGATTCAGGGTCTGCCAAGGTGTGCCGTACACGGGCTGAGCCATGTGCTCCTCCTTTTCTTGGGCTGCTGCCTGCGCGTTTACGCAGGTTAAGCAACCTCGTTGCTTCCATCACCTGAGCGTTTGTTTTGTTCGCACTCAACTGGGCACGCATAAAACAACACATACATAACAGTATGATGCTTCGGCTATGTTTCAAATAATACTCTAAGTGATAAAACGTTTTATCACTGTGAGATTTCTGGAAATTTCTTTCACGGGAGACTTTTGAGATGTCTTTTGAGCACCAAAATACGTACACAAGCAAAATTTTGCCCTAAAGGGCAGTAAAACAGTGCCCAACAGTATCCGTGATGCCAAAGCGCAACCAAAATGGTGCCCAAATGGTGCCCAAGTAAAGCGCATACACACCAAAGTGGTAAAAAACCCGTTTAGTTGGAGATTTCATTTTTCTGCATACAACGTTTGCCCAGATAAAAGTTT
>CALHQT010000111.1:0-3373 GCA_938038135.1 uncultured Atopobium sp. | reverse complement strand
ACAGATTTGAGCAAAACACTCAAACATAGTTTGATTATTTTGTATTTTTGGATCAATTAGTTTACTCAGATTCTTTAGGTCATTAACTGTTAGTCTTCTCATTTTTCCCTCCTTAACAAAAGGAAGAATATCGATCTTTATCTGAGTTTGATGGTGTCTATGTTAGATCCACAAAATCCACGATCAAAAAACGCCTCCCAGCGCGTAGCTAGGAGACGTTTCAAGGAAAGGACTAGAGGGTTTTCTCGCCAATTAGGCAAGCATCTGAGCAAGATCCTCGGAAGCATCGCCGATTGGGCCAATACCGTAGTTCTCAACAAGAATGTTAAGGACGTTAGGGCTGACAAATGCAGGAAGGGTTGGTCCAAGCTTGATGTTCTTGATGCCAAGGTGCAGCAGGGTTAGAAGAACGCAAACTGCCTTCTGCTCGTACCAAGAAAGAACAAAGCTCAGTGGCAGGTCGTTAACGCCGCAGTCGAATGCGTTTGCAAGAGCAGTTGCAATCTGAACAGCACCGTAAGCGTCGTTGCACTGACCAACGTCAAGAATACGAGGGATGCCACCAATGGTGCCCAGGTCAAGGTCATTGAAGCGGAACTTGCCGCAAGCAACGGTGAGGACAACGGAGTCTGCAGGAGTCTGCTCAACAAACTCGGTGTAGTAGTTACGACCAGGGCGAGCGCCGTCGCAGCCGCCAACAACAAAGAAGTGCTTGATAGCGCCCTGCTTAACAGCATCGATGATTTTATCGGCAATGCCAAGAACGGCACCATGGCTAAAGCCGGTGGTTACCTTGTGGCCACCGTTGATACCGGTGAGCTCCTGAGCCTCAGCGTATCCGCCAAGCTCCTGAGCCTGCTTGATAACAGCACTGAAGTCCTTCTTACCGTTTGCATCCTCGTCAATGTGGACGAGCTCTGGGAATGCAACAAGCTCGGTAGTGTAGACGCGGTCCTTGTAGCTAGGACGAGGTGGCATGAGGCAGTTAGTGGTGAAGACAACAGGAGCTGGAATGTCCTTGAACTCCTTCTGCTGGTTCTGCCATGCAGTACCAAAGTTACCCTTGAGCTGTGGATACTTCTTGAGCTCTGGATAACCGTGAGCTGGGAGCATCTCGCCGTGGGTGTAAACGTTAACGCCGGTGCCCTCGGTCTGCTCAAGGATCATCTTGAGGTCAAGAAGATCATGGCCGGAAACAACAATGAAGGGGCCAGGCTCAATAGTCAGAGGAACCTCAGTTGGAACTGGGGTGCCATAAGCGCCGGTATTTGCGCTGTCGAGAAGAGCCATGCACTTGAGGTTAACCTCGCCTACCTCAAGGGTAAGAGGCAGCAAAACGTCAACAGAAGACTCGGTAGCAAGAGCAGCAAGTGCCTTTACAAAGAAAGCGTCAACTGCGTCATCGGTCTTGCCAAGAACGCGAGCATGATAGGCATAAGCAGCCATACCACGAATGCCAAAGAGAATGAGGGACTTGAGAGACCTAATGTCCTCGTTGTCGGACCAAACGCCGCCAAGAGGAAGGTCCTCAACAGGCTCTACGCCAGCCTCTGCAGCTAGACGGTTCTTCTCGTCACGAACCTGAGCGGTAATTGCGTCAACAGCATCCTTGTCAAAGTTGACGTTGGTGATGCAGGTAAACAGACCATCGACAATCAGCTGGTCAGCACGGTTAGAACGCTTGCCAGCAGCAAGCTCGGTGCGAGAAAGGCCAACCAGAGCGCCGGTGAGCTCGTCCTGAGCAAATGCGACGTCAAAAGGCTTGCCACAAACGCCAGCAGCGCCGGTACATGCAGTACAAGCAGCAGTCTGCTCGCACTGGAAACAGAACATCTTGTTATCCACTATTTTTCCTCTCCATAAAACCATATAGCGAGAAGAGATTTGCTCTTCTGGGTTTCATGATTACAGGAATGTGGAATAAGGTATGTTGTAATTACAACAAAACGATTTCTATCCAGGAATTTTTTGGAGTCTATATGAACGTGCAAGACATCAAGCCCTCATTTTTGCTAAACACAATTGTGTTTAAAGGAGTAAAACCAGAGCTACTAGAGGCACTTTTAAAGCATTTACGTGCTGTTGTTCGCACCTATGAGCCTGGAGAGATCGTTTTGTGCGCTGGCGACAAGGCGCATCAATTTGGCATTGTTATCTCTGGCGCTATCCACGTTGAGGGATCTGACGCTCAGGGCAATGTCTCTGTGATGGGAGCTTTCCATACCGGAGACACCTTTGGAGAAGCATATGCGGCCCTTGGAAACGTGCCGCTTTTGACCTCGGTCGTTGCTACCGAGAAATCGGAAATTCTGCTGCTGGACGTGCGTCAAATTACTGCCAGAACGTGCGACATCTGCGGTGGCGTTGACATTATCATCAGAAATCTTATGGCTTCAATTGCTCAAAAGAACATTATGCTGAGTCGACGCATTCAAGATGCCGCACCAAAAAGCATTCGCGGCAAACTGATAGCGTACTTGCATACGCGCTCTCAAGCTGCAGGCTCTACAGAGTTTGATATCCCCTTCAACCGACAACAACTTGCGGATTATCTTGGTGTAGATAGAAGCGCTTTGAGCGCAGTAATATCTTCTTTAAGCAAAGAAGGTGTTTTTGAAGTTAAGCGAAGTCACTTCAAACTTTTATAACAGCAATTCAGCCTAAGGAGGCTTTATGGCAGAGATTTATTTAGCAGGTGGATGCTTCTGGGGACTTGAAGAGTACTTCTCCAGAATTAAGGGTGTCACCGCAACTACCGTTGGCTATGCAAACGGAAAGACTTTAGATACTAACTATCAAGAGGTGAAGGCAACAGATCACGCAGAAACAGTGCATGTCACTTACGATGAGACCGTTGTAAGTCTCTATGACATTCTGCGTTACTACTTTAGGGTTATTGATCCCCTCTCAGTAAATAAGCAAGGCAACGACGTTGGTAGACAGTATCGCACAGGTATCTATTACACCAACGATGCTGACCTGCTTGTCATTGATCGCATTATGTCTGAACAAGAATCTCTTTTTGGTCAGAAGCTTGCCGTTGAGGTTGAGCCACTAGATAACTACGTACTTGCTGAGGAATATCATCAGGACTACTTGAAGAAGAACCCAGGTGGTTATTGCCACATCAATGTTGATGACGCATATAAGCCGCTTGCGTAAGCCGCTTAGCTTACGTTAAGAGGCGCCGTTGATGGATGGGATTTCAAAAACTATGTACTTGAAACTATGTTCTATAGGTACATATCCGAAAACATAACGGATTACATCAATAAGGGTGAATATGAAGTTTTTATTAATTAAAAGCAGCATAAAGGACATCAAAGCAACCCTCGGAAGGGTGCCTATCGCTTTAAGGCCCAGCCTGGTTTAT
>CALHQT010000110.1:0-2300 GCA_938038135.1 uncultured Atopobium sp. | reverse complement strand
ATAGTTAGCTTTTCTGGTCAAAGTCTTCAAATGCCTGGCGGCTTCCCTTGGTAACATCAATGTCTTTCCACTTACCAAAATCAAGCGCACCGGGATGATGATTCTTGCGATCATTCTCTGGAGGAAGCTGCATGTAATCCCCGTATCCCCTGGTTAAAAGCTTGTCATATTCCTTTGGAAGTGTAGTGGTAATGTCCTCAAAAGGAACGCGCACCATAGGAAAAACGTCTTCTTTATCCATAGACCAGTTCTCTGGATCAGGTTCAACAAAACTTGCGTAATGAGTGGTATTCTCGCCCTCTGCAGTACGAGCTGCCTCATCCCACTTACGTTGAATGTACGCAGATGAAACCCTAAAAAGCTTCAAGGCGTGATGAATGACAAAGCACCCCGCAAGAGCAACTTTCTTTTTCCAGCCAGTCAACGGCACGCGTGGAGTTGGAGTAACCAGAAGGAAGTTCAAGCGTCCCCAGAACCATGTTTGGCGCTTAATCTTAGCCAGCTTCTTTAGATCCGCCGGAATTTTATCAAAGGGGAAAATTCCAATTGAGATAGCGTACGTAAAAGGGCAGGTCATAAACTCGTCAGGGACGCAAACTGTTCCCTTTAAAGAGAGGTTTGTATTAACTGCTGGAAAGAAATTGTCTTTTCTTCCGTTTTGAATGCAAAAATCTGGACGAAGAAGTGCTGGTGCCTTCTCCAAAAAAATCTCATAGTCCTCGCGGAACATCGAGATATCTACATCATCATCCCAAGGAATAAAGCCTTTGTGCCTCACAGCGATACGAAATATCAAGCTCCGTACAGACGCGGTCAAGCTCATCCATCAAAAGCGTAGAAAGAATCTGAATCTTTCTTAGCTCATTGGGGTTCTCGTATGTCTTATATCCGTCAGACTCCACAAAGGCTCCCATTCGCCATCGTCCGATAACATTCTTATAATACTAGACATCGGAGCTAATCGATTGGATGTAGCAATGTATACACCTCAGGATCACACGTTTGCTGTCTGCGCTTATGGCGAGAGCCCCTATCTAGAAGAGTGCATTCTCTCGCTCAAGGAGCAGACACTGTCTACGAATATTCTTTTGGCTACTTCAACACCAAACGAACTGATTCAGTCTCTTTGCGATAAGTACAACATTCCCATGCATATCAATCCTGGTCCAGGAGGCATCGCTGGCGACTGGAACTTTGCGGTAAGCGTTTGTACAACTCCTTTGGTAACCATTGCGCACCAGGATGACCTCTATAAGCCTTCCTATGCAGAGCATATGCTTGAACGCGTCAACAGTTCTTCTCGCCCGCTGATTTATTTCACCAATTACGGTGAGCTGCGTGACGGCAAGGAGGTTCTTGAGAATCGTTTGCTTAAGGTAAAGCGTCGCCTCTTGTACTCGCTCTCAAAGCCAGAAAATGCAGGTAAGGCATGGGCTAAACGTCGTGCGCTTGAGCTGGGTTGCGCCATTTGCTGTCCAAGCACTACGTTGGTGCTGCCCAACCTTGAGGCTCCCGTTTTCAAGGCTGGATTTGGCTCTAACCTAGACTGGGAAGCATGGGAAGCAATTAGTAAACGTGAGGGTGATTTCTTGTACGACACCCGTGTGCTCATGCTTCACCGCATCCATGAAGATTCTGAAACCAGTCACCTTATTCACGATAACCGTCGTGAACAAGAAGATCTGGAGATGCTCAAGAAGTTTTGGCCAGCTCCTGTGGCCAAGCTTATTAACATGGCCTATAAGAGCGGACAAAAAAGTAACGGTTAGTTTGTCATTACAGCGTAGAAACGTGACAACTAGAAACCATATAAGTGCAGGTTGTATACTTATATAAAACAATGTAGCAATCATTGGAGAAATATGCTGAACTTTGCTGTTGGTCCCGTTCAATCAGAAGACGATGTTCGTGCTCTTGGCGCGCTTGATGTCCCCTACTTTAGGACTCCAGAGTTCTCAACTACCATGCTTGAGAACGAGCAAATGCTCTGTGAACTTGCAAAAGCACCAGAGGGTTCTCGTGCGGTCTTTGTAACTGGATCTGGCACTGCAGGAATGGAAACCGTTGTTGCAGGCACCCTTTCAGCAGAAGATAAAGCTCTTGTAGTTGACGGTGGTAGCTTTGGTCACCGTTTTGTTCAACTTCTTGAGCTGCATAACATTCCTCATACCGTCATTAAGCTCAACTACGGCACGCCTTTAACCGCAGCCGATTTAGAGCCTTATCAGAATCAGGGCTACACCGCATTTCTCGTCAATCTTGGCGAGACTTCCCAGGGCATTTTGTATGATGCAGAGCTT
>CALHQT010000109.1:0-1083 GCA_938038135.1 uncultured Atopobium sp. | reverse complement strand
AAGCCGCGACCCGCACCGACGCCGCAGCCGACAACCGCGCCGCGGGCGCGACCCGTACCGACGCCGCAGCCGCCGCAGACGCGACCCACACCGACGCCGCGACCGCGAGCAAGTCGGTCACGTACACGTACGACCGCCGACGCTACCTCATCGACGTGCTGCTACCCAACTACGTCTCGATAGTCGTGCTCATTGCGGCAGTCGTACTGTTTGCACTCGGGTTTATTCGCTGGTTGATGCTCTTTCTGGTTGTGGTTTGCCTGTACTCGATCCTCAATGCGTTTCTCGCGCATGCCTATCCTGAACAGGTTATTCTCGCCCCAGACTCAATCACGTTTGTGACAGGTAAGCACAAATCAACCTACAAGTTGTCCCAGATTACGCAGATTCGCGTGCGAGAAGCTCCGCAAGGACTGCGCTCGTACGTGCGCATCAACAAGGCCACGCCGCTGCAGGGTCGCTTCTATCTGACCTGCGGCGATATGACCGACGCACAGGGCAACGACGCCCGAGAGGTCTACAAGCTGCTGCTCGACCTCGAGGCAAAACTATATCCCAACGGCTTGCGCGTGCGAGCGCGCCGCCAGCAACAGAAAGGGGAGTAGCAATGGCTACAACCGACGCTGAGCTCTTAAAGCCCGAGCTTGTTTTCTTTGACGTTGAGGCTAAGGACGCCTTTGAGCTGTTTGACCAGCTCGAGACCCGCCTGAGCAACCTCGGCTACATCAAGGACACCTGGAAAGATGCTATTTCAACTCGCGAGAAGAACTATCCAACCGGACTCGCTTTTCCTGCAGGTGAGATTGCAATTCCACATACCGATCCGGTTAACCTTGAGAAGCCTTACATTGCAATCGTAAAGCCATCCAGCCCAATCAACTTTGAGCCAATGGGCGGCGACGGCGACACCGTTCCAGCAAAACTCGTCATTAACCTGGGCATTATGCGTGACGGCGGCCAGGTGGAGATGCTTCAGAGCCTGATGGGCATCTTCATGGACGAGGCAAAGTCTGCCGACGTCTTTGGCCAGACTACTGCAGAAGGTATGGTCGCCGCGTTCTCCAAGTACCTCTCCGAGTAGCG
>CALHQT010000108.1:0-7214 GCA_938038135.1 uncultured Atopobium sp. | reverse complement strand
CGCTAGAAGAGATTCTAAGCACGTCAAAGCATATTGCCGTACTAGAAGATTTAGTAGACGTTAACAACGTTGGCGCTGTCTTTAGGTCAGCTGCGGCCCTCAATGTAGATGCTGTTATCTTGACTGCTAAGTGCGCCGACAACCTCTCAAGACGAGTTCTGCGCGTTTCTATGGGAACGGTTCTTAAGGTACCTTGGACTCGTTTGGATGAAGAGACAACTTCACTGGACCTTATTGAAAAGCTTAAAGCTCATTCTTTTACTACGTGTGCACTTGCACTCACAGATTCTGCAGTACCTCTTAATAAAGAGCTGGTAAAAGGTAAAAAAGCTGCACTATTCTTTGGTAGTGAAGGCTATGGTCTTGATAAGAAAACCATTAAGGCTTGCGACATTACTACCATCATCCCCATGTCTCATCAGGTAGATTCACTCAATGTTGCTGCATCATCTGCTGTTGCTTTTTGGGAACTTTTTGCTCGATAGCTTTGGTGGAATACCTTTAATCGCGGTACAAAAAACGGCCATCTACAAGCGCAGATGGCCATTTCACTTTGTTGATAAGAGAATTACTCTGCTGAAGAAGTAGAGGAGCCTTCCTCATTGGTGCTCTCAACTACTGGTGCAAAGGTATTCTCACGTTTAAGGATGTTCATGAACTCCTCGCCGGTGATTGTTTCCTTCTTCTGCAGGTAGTGAGCAATTTCATGCAGCTTAAAGCGGTTCTCTTTAAGCGTCTGGAGTGCGCGCTGGTGACCCTCTTCAACAATGCGTCTAACTTCAGCATCGATCTCTTCAGCGGTTGCCTCAGAGCAGGTGAGGGAAGAGCCACCACCAAGATAACGGCTTTGCTGCTGGCTGAGGGTAACCATGCCAAGTTTGTCAGACATACCGTACTGCGTAACCATAGCGCGAGCAATTGCTGTTGCACGCTCAATATCGTTGGAAGCGCCATTGGTCATCTCGCCAAAGATAAGTTCTTCAGCTGCGCGTCCACCACAGAGAACAGCAATCTCATCCATCGCCTGGCTTTTGCTCATCAGATAACGTTCATCATCCTCAACTTGCATGGTAAAGCCAAGAGCTCCGCCAGTACGAGGAACAATGGTGATCTTGGTAACAGGAGCATCGTTTTTCTGGATGGCACCAACAATTGCATGGCCGGTCTCGTGATAAGCCACAACGTCCTTCTCGTGCTCAGAAAGAACAGTGTTCTTCTTCTTTGCGCCGGCAATAACAACGTCAACGGACTCAGCAAGGTCTTCAGTGGTAACACGACGGCGACCAAAGCGAACAGCACGAAGAGCTGCCTCGTTGATGATGTTTGCAAGGTCTGCGCCGGATGCACCTGGCGTGGACTTAGCAATAATAGAGAGGTCAACGCCTGGCTCCATCTTTACATCATTGGCGTGAATCTGAAGAACTGCCTCGCGACCCTTAAGGTCTGGAAGCTCAACAGGAATACGGCGGTCAAAACGGCCAGGACGCAGAAGTGCTTTGTCCAAGGTCTCAGGGCGGTTGGTTGCTGCAAGAACAACAATACCCTTGTGGTTATCAAAGCCGTCCATCTCAGAGAGCAGCTGGTTTAAGGTTTGCTCACGCTCATCGTTGGAGTTGAGAGAAGCATCACGGCGCTTACCAACCGCATCAATCTCGTCAATAAAGATGATGCAAGGAGCCTTTTCATTTGCTTGCTTGAAGAGGTCACGGACTTTTGCAGCACCGCGTCCAACAAACATCTCAACAAACTCAGAGCCAGCAATCTGGAAGAAAGGAACGCCAGCCTCACCAGCAACTGCCTTAGCAATGAGGGTCTTACCAGTACCTGGAGGGCCTACAAGCAAGGCGCCACGAGGGCAGCGAGCACCAATCTCTTTGTACTTATCAGGAGTCTTAAGGAAGCTAACAATCTCTTGCATAGACTCTTTAGCCTCTTCTTGACCAGCTACGTCTTTAAACGTAATGCCTGTGTCTTCTCCCTTAATTTCTTTAGCGCTTGAGCGACCAAGATTGCCGCCAAGACCTCCAAAGCCGCCACCAAAGTTCATGGAAGGACCATCGTCACCCATGGCGCGTTTAAGGGATCGGTTGATAAAGTAGCCAATGCCCAAGAAGATAACAAGAGGGATTCCATACTGAATAAGGGCATAGAGCAGCATATTTGTAGAGTTGTCAGGAATAGAAGCCGAGAAATCAACTTTGTGATCTCTAAGCGTCTGAACCAGCGTTGAATCATTGGGGAACTGCGTAGTCTCAAAGATCTTCTCGGAATCTCCAGAGCCAGTTGTGAACCTAATGTTTCTGTTGCCCGTATTAAGGTCTACCTTGGTAACTTCATTGTTGTCAATCTTGTTAAGGAACTCACTGTACGAGACAGTTTGTACCTGTTGACGCAGAAGTCCTGGTAATAATGTGTTGCTAAGCAGGAGATATACAAAGATGGCTACTGCAATATAGAGTAGCATCGACATAGATCTACGGTGCTTGTTATTGTTATCTGCCATACACGTCCCTTTACCTGTTTGGCTCAAATGTGATATGAGCTCACTTAGATATTAGGTTTGTTGTACCCACTCTTCTTTTTTTATTTCTATAAAAATTTAAAATTTGAATTCCGTGTAATTTGTTAAAAACGGTTTACGCGTACGTATTACTTAGTTCAATGCGTACAAGACGTGGTAGTATTACTAACACAAGCTGTGATGAGGACAGTAGCTGGGTAGCGCAAATCTCAAGCGAGCGGAGTTGGTGGAAGTCCGCATTTGCGTCCGTGTGAACATCACCTCGGAGCTGCAGTTCAAACGTACAGGTTTTTGTACTAGTAGATGCTGCCGGAAATGGTCGCCGTGACAGGCCAGCCGAGTAAACGGACATATCCGTCGCTGGGTGGTTACAACGAAGTGTATTGTGGCGCTTCGTCCCAGCTGTGAGGGACGGGCGCTTTATTTGTGCCCAGAAAGGTTGTGCTTGATGGCAAACGAGTACAAAAAGACCACCAACCTGCCAAACACAGGCTTTCCTATGCGCGCATCACTTGCGCAGAACGAGCCTCAGCGTTTGGCTGATTGGGACCAAAACAACGTCTATGAGCTCCTGATGAAGAAGAATGAGGGACATGACAAGTTTGTCCTTCATGATGGACCTCCTTATGCAAACGGTCCAATTCACCTGGGTCACGCACAGAATAAGATTTCCAAGGACATCATCAACCGCTATAAGGCTATGCAGGGCTTCCAGACTCCTTATGTTCCTGGTTGGGACTGCCATGGTCAGCCAATCGAGCACAAGGTTGAGCAGATGCTTGGCACAGAAAAGTTCAATCAGCTGTCTACCGAGAAGATCCGTGAGCTCTGCCGCAAGATGGCAGTTGAGCAGGTAGATACCCAGCGTCAGGGCTTTAAGCGCCTTGGTGTTTTGGGCGAGTGGGATAACCCTTATCTCACTTACGTCAACGATTACGACGCAACTGATGTTGAGATCTTCAAGGCAATCTACGACAAGGGCTCTGTGTATAGAGGCACCAAGCCTGTTCACTGGTGCACTCATGACCACACTGCTCTTTCTGAGGCAGAGATTGAGTATCACGATGTCACCTCTACTGCAATCTTTGTTCGCTTTGAGCTAACCACAGTTCCAGAGGGTCTTGAGGCTTATGCAGGTAAGACCTGGGTAGACATTTGGACTACAACTCCATGGACAATGCCTGCTGACGAGGCAGTTATTCTGCACCCTGAGGCTAACTATGTTGCTCTTGAGCTTCCTGATGGACACATAGAGATTGTTGCTGAGGCTCTTGCAGAGAAGGCTGCTACCAAGTTTGGCTATACCGATTGGAAGCTTGCTCAGGACTCAGAGGGCAACACCTGGAAGAGAACTGGTGTTGAGCTTGCAGGCAATGAGTATAAGCAGCCAATCTTTGGTGATCTTGGTAACACTGGTAAATTTATCTATGCAGAGTACGTTACCCTTGACGACGGTACTGGTGTTGTTCACTCTGCACCTGGTCACGGTGTAGACGACTATAACGCTGGTGTTCGCTTTGATATTCCACAGACTATGCCTGTTGATGATGACGGTCACTTCTTCAAGGGTGACGGTCAGGGCACTGGTGGCCCCTTCTCTGGTATGGAGGTCAATGAGGCTAACCCTGTCATTGTTCAGTGGCTCAAAGACCGTGGTACGCTCATTCTTGCAGAAGAGATTACCCACAGCTATCCACACTGCTGGCGTTGTAAAGAGCCTGTTATCTTCCGTGCAACAAGCCAGTGGTTTGTCTCCATGGATAAGACTGGTCTGCGTCAGCAGGCAGCAGAGGAGCTTACAAAGGTTAAGTTCTATCCTGCAAACGCGGTAAAGCGTATTGGTTCTATGGTTGAAGGCCGCCCTGACTGGTGCATTTCCAGGCAGCGTAACTGGGGTGTTCCAATCCCTGCTTTCACCTGCGAGGATTGTGGCGAGACAATCATCAATGATCAGACCCTTGATGCTGTTATCAAGCTTTTCCGCGAGAAGGGCTCTGATGCTTGGTTCACCGACGATCCTAAGACCTATTTAGGCGACGCTTGCGTCTGTCCTAAGTGCGGTGGCCATAACCTCAAGGCTAACAAGGATATTTTGGACGTTTGGTGGGATTCTGGTGTTTCTCACACTGCTGTTTGCAAACACCGTCCAAACCTCAAGTTCCCAGCTGATATGTATCTTGAGGGCTCCGACCAGCATCGTGGCTGGTTCATGAGTTCTCTTATGACTTCTGTTGGTGCTTACGGTGTTGCTCCTTACAAGTCTGTTGTTTCACAGGGCTTTACGCTTGATGGCCAGGGACGCAAGATGAGTAAGTCTCTGGGCAACGTCATTGATCCAAACGCCGTTTGCGCTGAGCGCGGTGCAGACGTCCTGCGTCTTTGGGTTGCTTCCGTTGATACTTCAACTGACGTTCCTTGCGATGACGCTATTCTTTCCCAGGTGGGCGACGCATATCGTAGGTTCAGAAATACCCTGCGCTTCCTTCTTGGTGAGCTTGAGGGTCAGTTTGATCCTGCTACTGATGCAGTTGTTGTGGCAGACCTTGAAGAGTATGACCGTCTTGTTCTTGCTCGTATGTGTGAGGTTCATGCTGCAGTCACCGAGGCTTACGAGGGATATCGCTTCAATAACGTTTTCCGTACCCTCTACGATTACATCATTGAGCTTTCCAACGGCTACTTGAACGCAACTAAGGATCGTATGTACTGCGATGCTGCAGATTCTGCAACACGCCGTAGCGCTCAGACCGTCTGGGCAGAGATTTTATCCATGCTTGTTCATGACCTGCAGCCAATTCTGGTTTACACCACCGACGAGGCTATGCAGTTCCTGCCAGAGTATATGCGTGACGGCCAGAAGTACGCCGCACTTCTCGACTGGTATAAGGCTCCTATGACCACCGAAGAGTACACCTCACTGCTTCCTGCATATCAGGTACTGTTTGATGCTCGCGCCGCCTACACCAAGGCATACGAGACAGCTCTTGAGGCGGGCGTAGTTACCGAGAAAACCACGCAGGCTACACGTGCAGAAGTCACACTTACCGCTGAGCAGGCCGCATCTATCTCTCACGCTGGTCTTGACTTTGCTGAGGCATTTGTCTGCTCTGAGGTTACTGTTTCTGAGGGCTCTGAGCTGAGCGTAAGCGTCTATCCTGCAAACGGTGAGCGCTGTGACCGCTGCTGGAACTATCGCGAGCTTGGCGAGGATCACCTCTGCCACCGCTGTCACGACGTTGTTGCGTAAATGAACACTGACCAGCAGCAACATACAACTCACACACTAGTGACCCGCCTTGCAGTTCTCTGCGGGGCGGGCGCTGTTGCGTGTGTGCTTGATCAGGCAACCAAGCTCTGGGTACGAACCTCAATTCCAGAGGGAACCGCAGTACCTTTTATCCCAGGTGTTATGGAGCTCTTCCACGTAAGTAACACCGGCGCCGCATTTTCTGTGGGCTCTGGAAATGCTCTCTTTTTTGTGGCTCTCACTGCCGTGGTTATCGCCGCTCTTGCGGGCTTTGTAGTTCGCGAGAAAAACCTCCCGCTGCCGCTTATTGCGCTTTTGGGAGGCGTCGCAGGTGGTGGAATTGGTAACGCTATTGACCGTGTTTTGTATGGTCAGGTTACTGATTTCTTTGCTACAACGTTTGTGAATTTTGCCGTGTTTAATGTGGCGGATATCTTTGTGACCTGTGGCATCCTTATTGCTTTTGTGTACTGGATAATCTGGGACAAAAAGCAGCAACAGGGTAGTGGCAATGAATGAGCGTATCGTTGACATACTAGTTGGACCAGAAGGGGACGGCGTCAGATTAGATGCGTTCCTTTCTGCCCAAGATACGCTTCCCTCAAGAAGTGCCTGCGCAAAGCTGGTAGAAGAGGGAAGAGTAACCATCAACGCTACGCTGGCTACCTCCAAGTCAGAAAAACTTATGTTGGGCGATAGGCTTCTGGTATCGCTTCCAGACGCAGAGCCTCAAACGGGACTTTTACGTCCAAACCCAGACATTCCCCTTGATATTCGCTTTGAGGACCAGTACCTCATAGTGCTCTCCAAGCAGATTGGCCTTGTTTGCCATCCATCGCCTGGCCACGTTGATGACACCCTGGCAAATGCGCTGGTAGCACACTGTGGCTACGAGCACCTAGGAATGCTTCAGGGAGAAGAGCGTCCCGGTATTGTGCATCGTCTTGATATGGATACGTCTGGTCTTATGCTGGCAACAAAGTCAGACGAGGCGCAAAAGGCTCTTCAAGACCTCATTAGGCTGCGCGTGCTTGACCGACGCTACATTGTGCTGGTGCAAGGCTATGTTGCCCATGATTCTGGCACTATTGAAACGGGTATTGCTCGCTCAACGCGAGACCGCCTCAAAATGACCGTATCAGACGCGCCCGGCGCACGAGAAGCCATTACCACCTTCAGAACGCTTGAGCGCTTTGAAGCAGGCAGAAAAGGCGAGGGCTACTCGCTTCTTGAATGCCATCTTTATACAGGCCGCACGCACCAGATTAGAGTTCACATGCGCCACATTGGTCATCCAGTTGTCGGCGATCAGCTCTACGGTAAAAAAGATATGAGCCTTAACCTTGGCCTTAACAGGCAGTTTTTACACTCCTGGCACGTTCAGTTTGAGCACCCTTTTACGGGCGAGAATATCGTGGTTGCAGACACGCTGCCAGAAGACCTGCA
>CALHQT010000107.1:0-3833 GCA_938038135.1 uncultured Atopobium sp. | reverse complement strand
GAGGCTATTTCCGGCCATGTGATTGTTATAAATTACGGTAGGTTTGATAGTAAAGAAAAATATAATCTCGGTTTGTATGAAGCGCTTACAAATTTTATTACACTACTTAGGCCGTACTTGAGCAATACGCAGCTTATTTTTGTAGTTCCTGAGGGGTCTTCGGAGATTAGACGCCTGCTACAAAACCTTTTTGAGGTTCCACTGGTACTTATTAAGAAGAATAAGGAAACAAAGGTATCTCTTGAAGCTCGTAGTATGTTGATTGAACAGGCTGAGTGTCTTGCTATGGAAAACGGCGAAACACTGGACGATTCATTTGAAGCATTTCTTGATGAGTGCTTAGAGACGGGTGTCTTCTCTGATGTTAAAGATATCTATAGCAAGTGGAGTTTCAAGAAATTAATCAAAACCAAGTATCCACAGTATCAGCCTTTTTTAGAGACTTTGGAGTCAAAAAGAAATTCAATTGGTCAGAGCGATGCATTGGGAGAGCTTGATAGCTTAATTGGGCTGTCGAGTGTTAAGCAAAGCATTCATCGAGTAATTGATAGAGCAAAGATGGAGAAAGAGCTTGAGCGTAGAGGTATTTCTCATCAGAACTACTCCATGCACATGGTCTTTTCCGGTTCTCCTGGTACTGGAAAGACGGTTGTTGCAAAGCTCTTTGGTCAGATTATGAAAGATAGCGGAATTCTTAAGGAAGGTAGAGTTATTTCTATTTCCGCAAGCTCAGTTAAGTCAATGACTAATTTTTCTAATATTATTGAGTCTGCCTATGGTTCTGTTTTATTTATCGATGAGGCTTATACTTTGGGTCCTGATGCTGTTGCAGAACTTATTGCACAAATGGAGAATCATCGTGATGAGCTTATTGTTATTCTTGCTGGATACTCTAGGCATATGCAGGCATTGCTCGGTTCTAATCCAGGTTTTAAATCAAGAATTGGAGAAGAGATTTATTTCCCTGATTACTCCGAGCAGGAGCTGTTAGAGATTTTTAAATACATGGTTATTCATAGAGGAATGACTATTGATGACGAAGCTCTCTCTTGTGCTCGAGATATTTTTGCACGTATCGGAAAAGCTGGCGATCAGGGAAATGCTCGCTATGTACGACAGATTTTTGAGAAGGTTGAGGGCAATCAAAAGATTCGCCTGTTTAATTCTTTTGATGATGTAAGCACAATTCCTGATGAGGAACTTATAAAAATTAATGTCTCTGATTTTAATGACGTTGCCCCCTTGGCTCCATTGGCTCAGGGGACTAAAGACAGTGCGTATTATCAAAAATCATCAGCTGAGCAGCTGATGGAACTGATTGGTCTTTCCGATGTAAAGAAGGTAATTCTAAAGCGAATTGACTTTATGAGGGCACAAAAAATTCAGCGTGACCGAGGAAAATCAACCTCTTTTGTTCCTGCTCATATGGCATTTTTGGGAAACCCCGGTACAGGTAAAACTGAGGTAGCTAATTTACTTGCCCATATTTTGGTTGAGAAGAATTTGCTTTCTGTTGGAAAGGTAATACAGGTACCAGCTGTTTCGCTCATTTCACTACCTTCTGCAATTCCTTCTTTATTTGATAATGCTCGAGGTTCCATTATTTTTATCGATGAGGCTTATACGTTACTTTCTTCTCCAGCAGCTATTTCGAGTATGGTTGAGTCAATGGACCGTTATAAAAATGAAGTAGTTGTCATCATGGCTGGTTATTCAGAGGAAATGAATGAACTTTTTTATTCTAACCCAGGTTTGGTGTCAAGAATTCGCAGTCAGATTTATTTTCCAGACTACTCTGATGACGAGCTTGTTCAAATTTTTGAGCTCATGTGTTTGCAACGTGAGTATCAATATGATTCAGAAATGCTTAAGCTGGTAAAACAATTTATATCTATTCAGGACAAAGATAGATATTTTGGCAATGCTCGTTTTGTAAGAAATCTTGTTGAAGAGATGATGCTCAATGAGGGAGCAAGAACAGTCCGTCTTTGTGATTCAGAAGGCGAAGATGCCATTAATGATAAGAATCTTAAATTCTTTACGAAAGATGACTTTGAAGAGGCATGTGTTTCTATTCAGCAAGAGATTAAAAGAAGCAAAAGACTTACCCTTGGATTTAAGTAAGGTGCTTAATTTGACCTTTTAATAGCAGGAGAATCGATATCTAGCCAGTTTTATGAATTTGGTATGAAGATATGCATGTACGTTTTTATGTACATGCTAAATATTTCTTATCTACTAACCTATGCATAGTTCAAGAAATTGATGTTTCTAAACAAAGGAGGAATATGAATACATCAACTACACTCAATAAAAAGACGATGATTAGCAGGGAAGCATTTATCGCAGGTATTGCGGCTCTATTCATTGCAATGGTGATGATTACTGGCTGCAGTTCTGCAAAGTCAAAGGTTGTTGGTGCATGGAGTGGTTCATTTTCTAGCGGAGTAGTACAGGCTTCTGTGACACTTGATTTAAAATCTGACGGAACAGGTACATATACCTCTACGGGTGGCGCTCTCGGAATTAATTCTAACCAATCTGGAAAGCTTACTTGGGAGCTTAAGGATAATACTTGTGTCATTACGGATGACGAGGGTAAAAGCATGACTTTCCAGCTTTCTGAGGACGGAAGTACCATGATGGATACTTCGAGTGGATTGACGCTTACTAAGAATTAAGAATAGTGGGCGTGGCCTAACGTTTGTTATTCCTGACCTTCTCCACCCACCGATAAAACGACACCGTTCATGTGAACCCCATCTGTTTGGACAGGTGGGGTTTCTCGTCAGTCGTATAGTCAAAGCGGTGAGATTTTGACGTGCGGATTCATTGGACGAACGTCGCCATTGGACGTGCCGTGTCATTGGACGTGCAAAGACCTTTGACCGCAGCGTCGTATGACGCGCGTAATCGGCAGAATCGGGGCGAGAAATGCAACAGTTACAGAAACGCTTTGCGAAGGTCTTGAGCGTGTTTTTGACGTTGGTACTCTCGTTTGCTCTGGTAGGGTGCAACGTGTTCCCGTTCCTGCAGAACAACCCTGCCCAGCAGGCAACGCAGTCGTCAATCACAACGGGAGAGATCGAGGCAATGCACGATCCCAAGTTTGGCGGCAGCTACCTGGACATTACCATCGAAGAGTTCAATAACCTGGGCTTTGAGTACGGCGACAGCGTGGACGTTACGTTTAGTAACGGATACAAGCTCTCCGATATTCCGTACTACAACGGCTATTACACCAAAACCAACGAGCCCCTGGTTGTTGCATATCCGGGCTATCCTCACATCGACGTGTGTGTAAATAACGGCGAGCCTCTGTGGGAAATCGCTGGTCTGAAGGCTGGAGATACGGCTACGGTGACGCTCCACGAGAAGCAGAAGTACGCAACGGTTCAGAAGGCCTTGGATGCAACGTACACCAATAATCGCTCCGACTACGCAAGTGACGAGGTCTTTGCTAACTTCCGTCCTATGAAGGGTGGAAATCTTGCCGAAGGCGTGATGTATCGCTCGGCGTCGCCTATTGATAACCAGAACAATCGTGCGCCCTACGCAGCGGATCTTGCTCAGAAGTGTGGCGTGCAGTTTATCTTGGACCTCGCGGACACCAACGAAGAGATTCAGGGCTATTACCAGAATGCGGACTACGACATTACGTGGCATCAGAGCTTGTACGACGCAGGAAATGTTGCGGCCCTTAACCTCAACGCCAATTACCGTGGCGGCCAATATGCCCACCGTCTGGCAGCGGGCCTTCGAGAGATAATTCTGCATAAGGGTCCCTACCTTATTCACGGTATCGAGGGCAAAGATCGCACGGGCTTTGTTTG
>CALHQT010000106.1:0-9137 GCA_938038135.1 uncultured Atopobium sp. | reverse complement strand
CGTCCTCAGAAACGCCCTCAAGAGCGGTCTTTGCAGCTGCAAGGACGGTAGCACTCTGAGCAGCGTCTTTGGTAAGACCCTTCTCAACGCTCTTCTGATCAAGGGTGACGTTTGCGCCTTCATACAGGAAGCGGGACTTCTCAATGACGTCTGGGCTTACTGTGGTACGAGGACGAAGAATCTCGGAAAGCAGGTCATACCAGCTTGGACGAGTTGCGTAAATCTCTTCCGCATCAGTTGCATTGCCCTGAACAGGCTCAAGACCTGCGCCCACAAGCTCTGGAATCAGAACAGTCTTTGCAAAGGTCTGGTTGTCCATATTGGCAAGATACGTTGCATTAATCCAGTTCAGACGCTCTGGATCGGACTTAGCAGGGTTCTTGGAAACGTGGTCCAGAGAGAACTGAGATGCCAAAACGTCACGAGGAACAATGGTTGTCTCGCCATCAAGTGACCAGCCGAGAAGAGCCAGGTAGTTGACAAAGGCATCTGCAAGATAGCCCTGGTCACGATACTCCTCAACAGAAGTTGCACCATGGCGCTTGGAGAGCTTCTTGCCGTCAGGGCCCAAAATCATGGAGATGTGTGCAAAGGTTGGAACGGGTGCACCCAGAGCCTCGTACACCATAATCTGACGAGGAGTGTTAGACAGGTGGTCATCGCCACGAATGATGTGGGTAATGCCCATGCCAGCGTCATCAACAACGGTGGCAAAGTTATAAGTTGGGGTGCCGTCAGAACGGAAGATGATAAAGTCATCAAGCTCGCGAGCGTTAAAGGTTACGTCACCGTGAACAGCGTCGTGGACAATAACGTCACCGCGGTCCAGAGGAACCTTGATGCGGATGGTATAAGGCTCGCCGGCATCAATGCGGCGCTGTGCCTCTGCAGGATCAATGTTTCTGCAGGTACGCTGATAGCCCTGGAAGGGGTCGTGGCGCTCTTCTGCGGCCTTCTTGTCTTCAGCGAGCTTCTCTGGCGTGCAGAAGCAAGGGTATGCCTTGCCCTCTGCCAGCAGTTTATTTGCTGCCTCACGATACAAATCAAGACGCTCGGTCTGGCTATAAGGACCGCAATCGCCGCCCTTATCTGGACCCTCGTCCCAATCAAGACCAAGCCACTTCATGGCGCGCAGAATAATCTGAGTGTTCTCCTCAGTTGAGCGCGTAGGATCTGTGTCATCAATACGAAGAATAAACTTGCCACCATTTGCACGAGCAAAAGCCCAGTTATAGATAGCAGTACGCGCACCTCCGATGTGCAACTTACCTGTTGGGGATGGCGCAAAACGTACTCTAACCTGCTTCTCTGACAAAACTCCTCCTTGGCAGTTATTTTCTAGCGAGAAAATCTAGTTTATGCACTCTTTAGTATAACGCTTGAACACAGGTAACCGACAACGTTGCCTAGTCTTCAAACATATTGTGGTCTGCAAACTCTGCTTGAACGGTGCGGATCATAAGGTCTACGTCTTCAAGTCCCAAGTGACGTTCCTTCTCGTCTGCTGCAAGGGTATGCCTACGACGTGCCCAGTTCTCAAGTGCGGCAGGGGAAGACTCACGGGGAAGAGACCTAATTTCTGGGTCCAAACGACGGCAGATATCACGGGAGTCAATAACAATAATCTTGCCCGCTTTTCTAGCCTCAGCGTAACCGTCAATGTTGAACATGAACCAAGAATCCTCAAAGGCAGCGTTATGTGCCATAAAAGGAATCTTTTTCATAGTTGCCAGCAGGGCCTCTTGGGCTTTCTTATCGTCTCTAAATGATTTTTTGCCCTCAACATCTTTCCAGGTAATCTGGTGAATATCGGAAAGTGGGACACCCTTTTCTTTGTACATCTCTGGAATGCCAAAGTAGGCGGTGTGAGGCTCTACCGGAACGGTATTGCGACCAAGATTCCAGAACTCAAAGCCCACGTTAACAATGTAGCCCAGCTCAGGGAAGCGCGACGTAGTCTCAATATCAATGCCCAGCACCGTGCCAGAAACGCTCTTCTCGACATACGCAATTTGCAAGTCGTTAAGAAGCGGACCTGCGGTTTTAAAGACAGCCTTAGGACGACGACGCTGCATCTTTGCAACGGCTGCCGCAAGATCGTCGTTGGAAAGACCGCGAGAAAGGCCAACGCCTCGATGGTTTCTGAGTCTCTCCACGCCGTAAGTATCGCAGAGTGAGCGCGTTCTATCAGCAAGTTGTTGAATGACAGAAAACTCTACAGGCTCTTGGCCTAAAGGAGCTTCCTTCCAGGCATCAAGCAGCGTTTTAATGGCATCACAGTTTTTGTTGACCTCGCCGATGATGGACTGATCATCAACAAGAAGGCCAGGTATGACAAACGCATTAGCGTGCTCAATAGCTTGATTGATATCCATACACTCTCGCTTTGGTGGGTGAGAATTAGTTCAACATATAAGTATCTACCCTGAAGCGCGTATTCTTTGCGTCATTTTCTAGAAAGTGCGCGCCTCACTAAAAATGCGTGCTAGGCTGTTGAGTGCAACACAGTTCTATGAAAGGTTTTACGCATGTCTGATTTGAATGAGTCACTTGCTCTTTCTGAGGAGCTCCTTGCTTTTATTAAGCAGAGCCCTTCTATGTTTCATACCACGCAAACCATCAAAGAGTACCTGCTAGAGAATGGTTTTACGTACCTCTCCGAGGGATCTTCTTGGGACATTCAGCCAGGAGGCTCTTACTTTACCACGCGCAACAATTCTTCAATTGTTGCCTGGAAAGTTGGCGAGAAGTACCGTGAGCCCCAAACCTCAAGCGCTGATGCTCCTTATCACTTCCAGCTTGCCGTTGCCCACGGCGATTCTCCAACCTACAAGGTAAAAGCTCAGCCAGAGCTTACCGGTGAGGGCAACTCGCTTCGTCTGAACACTGAGGCATACGGCGGCATGCTTGATCACACGTGGTTTGATCGTCCTTTGGGTATTGCCGGCCGTGTGCTGGTCAAGGTAGGAAACAAGGTAGAGTCCAGGCTGGTCAACATTGAAGACGATGTTGTTATGATTCCAAGCTTGGCTATTCATCTTGAGCACAAAAATGGTCTCTCGCCAGAGTTCAACCGCGCTAAAGATCTGATGCCACTCTTTAGCGCTGGAGAGCTTAATCCTGGCGCCTTTAACGCCCTGGTAGCTGACGCAGCAGGCGTGTCTCAAGAAGATATTCTTTCTCGCGATTTGTTCTTAGTTGATCACACGGGCGGCCGTATTTGGGGTGCTAAGAAGGAGTTTGTTTCCGCTGGCCATCTGGATGACCTTCAGTGTGCATTCGTAGCACTCAAGGCTTTCCTTGCGGCTTCAAATGAGCAGGACATCTCTGTGTATACCTGCTTTGATAACGAGGAAGTTGGTTCAAATACCAAGCAGGGAGCTCAGTCCACATTTCTTAAAGACACTTTGCAACGCGTAAACGCCACGCTTGGCTTTACACAGGAAGATTACTACCGAGCGCTCTCGGCATCTTTGCTGGTAAGCTGCGACAATGCTCATGCGGTGCACCCCAATTATCCCGAGAAGCACGATGCGGCCAACAAGCCGTATCTCAATGGCGGCATGGTTATCAAGGAAGCAGCACGTCAGTCGTACTGCACCGATGCGTTTAGTCGCGCCATTGTCGAGGCTATTTGGAAGCAGCAAAACATTCCTTACCAGGTCTTTGCTAACAGAAGCGATATGCCAGGCGGATCAACGCTAGGCAACCTCTCCAACATTCAGGCCAGCATGCATGCCGTTGACGTGGGCCTGCCACAGCTTGCTATGCACTCCGTCTACGAGACCGCCGGTACTAAAGACACGCTTCTGGGATACCAGGCTCTCAAGGCGTTCTATGACACCTGCGTCTGTATCACCGATGCCGATTCGTTTGAGTTGAGGTAGTACCTGGCGAGAAACCCCGTGTACTAGCTATACTTACGTACATCGCATACAACACATCACTTGAAGGAGTTCCATGTCAGAAAAACAGCTTACTGCTCATGATATGGAGCTCCTAACTTGTGCAGGAATTTACGTTGAACCTCAGGCACTGAATGGCCCTGCGTTGGTATTTCCTATCTCAGATGGTGAGGGTGGAGAAATACGTGTGTTGTGGCAGGGCGGCGCCTATGAGAGTGCAACGTATACAGATTCAAGAAAGAACCAGCTGGTATTTCCTTATCTTGAGCTGTACGACTTGTTGTTTGAAGCTGCTTGTTCCGTACACTCAGTCTTAATGTTGGGTGCTGGTGGTTGCTCGTATCCTCGATATTTAGTGGCTCATTATCCAGAGGTTTCTTGTGACGCACTGGAGATTGACCCTAAAATTGCAGCTCTAGCTCATAACTACTTCTTTGTGGATGAAGCTATTAGAGAGAGCAATGGTAGGCTTCAGGTGCAGGTAACTGATGGCGTTGAGTATATAAAGAACCTAGCTATCTCTGATAACAAACGCTATGACGCTATCTTGAATGACTGCTTTAGCGGAGAAGTTCCACCTGCAGCTATGATGACTGTTGAGTGGATGAGCCAAGTAGCACACTGTCTTACTCCTGGTGGAAGATATCTCACAAATGTAGTTTCTGCACAGGTAGGAGAGGACGCACATCAACTTGAAGTACTCATGGATGTTGCGCACGCTGTGTTTGAAGAGGTAGAGGTTGTTCCTTTGGATCTAGAAGCAGATCCAAGAGAGCCAGATAACCTTATGCTCGTTTGTCAGCGCGCTTAAGTGCAGCGAGCGCCAGCTTTTGGCTATTTATTAGTCAAAAGTTTTTAGTGATGTCAACGAATTTACATCGATAGAGAAATTAAAAAATGAAGTGTAAAATAGAAGTTGCTGATTTTAGTTTTGAATGATTTTCTTTTGGACATAACATAAATCGAATTCTTTAGTCTAGCTCAGCGCACTTGATTGGAGATATGAATATATGAAAGAATCGTTTTTATCAATAAAAGAAATCTTTCATATTGGTAATGGAAAAATCAATGCACTAGTTTTTCTTGCCGTTTTAGCGGTTTTATCATCATTTCTTGAGATTTATTCGATTCAATATATGCAGTCACTTTCAGAAGTTTTTAGCACATCGGTTTTATCTGCGCTAAGTTTTTGATGTTAATTGTGCTTTCAACAATAGTTAGAAATTACTTTTGCTTTAGAGTTTCTATTTTTTCAAATGACATCATTAAAAACGTAAGAGATAAAGCGTATTCAAAACTTATTGATATGAAATATGAATTAGCGACAATTCATGATAATGCGTATTATATTAATTTGATAGACAATAACGTAAATAGATTAAGCTTAATCTTTTCAACAAGCTTTTTTACTTTGTGCTCAGATATATTCGATACAGTGTGGATTTGTTTTTTTATGACACAAATAAATATCACTTCGTTATTTATTTTAATAATCGGCATATTACCATTAGTTTTAATCGGCAATATATCGGCATCTGAGCAAAAAAGGTTTGCAGAAAATACAATCAAACTCAATGAGGATTTGATTGAAAAGATTAATGAAACTAATGACAATTTTGCGTATATTAAAATATTTAAAGGCAAGGAGAGGGAGAACAATCGTTTTAACCGTATAAATATTGATATTTTGGAGAACGATAATTTATCGAGTCCGGCACTTAGTATCTTCTTTGTTACAGAGAAAAGCGTTCGATATTTATTTGTTGCGATTTCATTATTCTTTTTATGTAAAGATGTGTTAATGCAGGATGGAAATTGGATGCTTCTTATCCCATTTTTGCTTTACGTACAAAGATTTTATAATCCATTTTCAAATTTGAATAAGTATTCTCAGTTAATTCAAAAATCCGTTTCAAGTGCAGATAAGCTTATAGATTTTATAATCTCGAAGCCAGCTGAAGAGATCTCAACTATCCATTTTATTTCTGATTCATCTGAATCAGAAATAGTTTTGACCGGCATATCAAAAAATTATGAATCTGAAGCAATTCTTGAAGATGTCACTTTTAGATTTAAAGAAGGAGTCAACTTAATCGACGGAAAAAGCGGTGTAGGTAAATCCACTTTGATAAAAATACTTTTAGGCTTAATCAAATCTTCGAGTGGAGAAGTGACTATTTATTCTCGAGAAGACGACTTGAATTTGTACTCATATTCAGGACAATCGAATAAACTGTTTAATTTATCCGTGATAGAAAATTTAATATATCCTAAAACCGTAGATCATCTCTCATCATCGGAAAGAATGAAATTAGAGAGTCTACTAGATGAATTTGGATTCAGAAAAAGCCTATTGAATAAAGATATTGCTAAAGAAGGTGAAAATCTTTCTGGAGGTGAAAGAAAGAGACTGTCTATTCTTAGAGCACTGATTCGTCCGTCAAAAGTTGTGATACTTGATGAACCATTTGCAAATTTAGACCCGAACAATATTGAAATTATTGCTCAGAAAATACAGAATCTTTCCAAGAATAGAATTGTTATTATTGTTTCTCACGAAACGTCTTTTCCTGCTTCTTTAAAATTTAATACGCACTTGACTATTAGTGGTACCTAAAGGTTTCTTTGGTTTAAATCATTCTCAAGATTCAGAAGCAGATTCAACAGAGCCAGATAACCTTATGCTCGTTTGTCAGCGCGCTTAAGTGCAGCGAGCGCTAGGGCAAGACAGCTGCTCATCAGTACAATGCCAATGCCAAAGAGCACTAAGAAACCGTGGGCTGAACCATCTACAATCAGGCTCCAAATAATGAGCGCACAGGCAGAGACAAAGCTGCTGACACCTGCAATTCTTGAGTAAATAAGAGTGGAATCTTTTTTACCAAAGACCGCACGTACCAAAAGTGGCGAGCCGACCGTTGTAAGGGCGTAGGCAATTCCAAAAAGGAAGGTTCCCGAAAGCAAGAGTGGCAATACTGGAAGTTTAATCCCCAGCAAAAGTAAGCCAACAATACCCGAGAAAATTCCTACAAAGCAAGCAAGCTTCACGGAGATATCGCTTAAAGCACCTAGAAGCACTTTTCCAATTGCTTGACCCAGCATAGTTGTTCCAGCAAGAAGGCCTGTGGCAGCGGCAATGGCAGGAGCAGTTTCTGCAAACGTTGCTGCATAGCTTGGGAAGTACTGAGAGATTTGCTGGTTAAAGGTAATGAGCGCGTAAAACGCAGCAACCATATAAAACTCTGGATATTTCATTGCGTCATCAGCAGAGATGTCGGTTGAAGAAGTCTCTGCAACCTCAACGTTTTTCTCGTCAGTAGAGGAGAAGGTAAGAGGGGTAAGGCCAAGGTCTTGGGGTTTCTCGCGCACCACAAAAAGGGTGAAGGGGAGTGTTCCTACAAGCATAACTAGGGCAAAAATCAGATAGCAAGTGCGCCAACCTTCAGGACCAGACGAGATAATGGCAGATCCGATGGGGTTAAAGACAGTGCCGCCAATGCCGGTAAACGCAAAGCAGAGCCCCATAAAAGTACCAACGCGCTGGTCAAACCAATCGTTGATGAGGGCGGGGACGCACAAGAACATGAGCGCAGGTACGCCAATGCCAAGTCCCACTGCGCAGAGATAAAAATGCCACATCTCTTGAGCTGCTGACATGGCTCCGTATGAGATTGCGCAGATGATGACGCTTGCAGAGAGTACCAGGCGCGTGTCATGTGTTTTATAGAACTTGCCTATGAACGGTAGAACTACCGTCATAGCAATGCAGAGTACCGAGAAGACCGCAGAGAAGGCAACGCGAGGAACGCCAAAGTATTGTGAAACTGGTGTGATGAAGATGCCAAAGCACGTAAGAATAATGGCGCACGGCAAAAACATGATGACAATACAAGTTGCAACAATAGCGTATGCGTACTTAGTGCCTAGTAAACGTTGTAGCACCGAGACTCCTCTCTTTTGGCCAGAAATAGTGTAGGCGATGTGCCTTAAAAAGGACACATCGCCTACTGAGTCGTACAAAATTTTTAGAGGGGATTTAAGGTTTTACGTACATAAGACCTTAGCTGTCAGAGCCTCTGCGGTTCTCACCCTCAAGAGCGCGGATTGGTCCGATGTCCTGAGTGGTCTCAAGAGCGCCCAGGTAGTTACCCTCTTCATCGCGAACAGCAAAGTAACGGACATAGAGGAACTTATCTCTTACCTCAAACCAGAACTCGGAGGAGTCGCTACGACCGCTCCTGAACTCGGTGAGGATGCGACGAACAGCTTCCTGGCTCTTTGGTGGATGGCAGTCATATACGTCGCGGCCAAGGCAGCTCTTAGGACGAGGGAAAGCGCGGGTATCGCCGTGGCTGAAGTAACGTGTCTTGTCATCAGCATCAACAAAGGTAATGTCAAGCGGAATAGTTGCAAAGACAGCCTCAAGCTGCGGAATGGTGAACTCACCGGTAGAGAGCTTGACCTTACCGTCAGCAGAAATTGCTTCCTCTTCTGCTTCAGCGTTATTCTCGTCCATAGCGGCTGCGGCTTCCATCTCTTTAAGTTTGTCGTTTGCAAGCTCAAGAGGATCTGCGTGCCATGAAGGAGGATTGACGCCAAATGCGTGACCAAACTCGTTCTCTTCAGCAGCAATCTGGGTCCACTGAGTAGCAGTTAGGTGCTCAAGGGAAAGTGGGATGAGGACGTTTTCTTCCTTGGATGCCATGGACTCAGCACCCTCAATAGCCTCATCCAGGTAGTCAGCAACGGCTGCCATAAGGCCTGCATCATACTGGCCGTATGCAGTCTCAAGCAGAGCCTCTGCACCGTTAACAGCGTTTCTTACCTCGTCGTCCTTACCCCACATAACCTTTGAAGGACCAGTGATATCGTGGCGCTCAAGATGAGGGAAGAGCAGCTCTTCCTTGCGCTTGTAGTGAACAAAGACCTCGTCAAAGGCGTCCATATCAGCCTTCAGAATTGCTGCAACACCAGCGCACTCTTCGTTGCTGGAAGACTCAGTAAGCGTACGAGCACGCTTAACATCTGGAGCAACGCGGTCATGGATAAAGGCAAGAATTCGGTCGTTCTCTTGACGCATGGTCCAAACAGGATGGCCAGGGGTCTCTTCAACAGCACCTGTTGGTGCGCAAGAAACCTTGCCTTCAAAGAGAGCAGCATGAACGTCACAGAGCTTCAGGACCTTCTCCATAGGAACGCCGCCAGCAATAAGCTCCTGCTCAGCGTTAGAGA
>CALHQT010000105.1:0-1691 GCA_938038135.1 uncultured Atopobium sp. | reverse complement strand
TGGCAGTGCATCAACACCCCACCAACTCTCATACGTTCCATCCTCATGGAACGTAAACCACTTATCATAAGCAGAGCCAGCCTGCTGAACTGCTCCTGGTTCAGAGTAGTTAGAAAATTTATTAAAGTATTTTGAATCAGCGCCACAATGATTAAAAACGCCATCCAAAATAATGGAAATACCATGCTCAGCAGCTTTAACGCAGAGGCGTTCAAAATCCTCTACGGTGCCCAAAACGGGATCGACTTCCAAATAATCCGCAATATCGTAGCGATGATTACTAGAAGCAGCATAGATTGGATTCAAATAAAGCGCAGTTATTCCAAGGTTTTCCAAATAGGAAAGCTTCTCTTCAATACCAGCTAAAGAACCGCCGTAGAAATCCCACTCAGTCACGCGGCCGTCAGCATCTCGCTGATACTCAGGAGTCTTCTCCCAATCTTCAACCAGCTGGCGAGAAACCCCATTTCTTGGAACAGCAAGTGCTTGCTTGGTACGTTCGTGCCAGTTTGCATCTCGTGCAAACCTGTCGGGGAAAATCTGGTAGACAACTCCTCTTTTGTACCAGCTAGGGTCTTCTACACCCGCAAAGCTACCACGAGGCTCATAGCAAGTAATCTGAAATGATGGTGGCTCGCCATAGGCAAAGCTACCAACACCGGTGCATCTATTTTCTTGAGCACCATATGACCAAACTGCTCCGTCAGAAGCCTGAAGCTCAAAACGATACCAAATAAGGCCCGTAGCAGCTGGTTTAACAATTGCCTCAAAGCACTGCGCATAGTCAGGTACACCAGTCGGAAGCGCGCCAGCAAAATCACTCTTTTGCATCACAACGCGTTTCTCGCCAGACAGAGCTTGGGCCTCTGGAGACGATTCAGGGCCATACTCTTGCCAGAGACGAAGCGTTACTGATTGAACATCATCGTCCCAGACAAATAGTCTGATTGTTGCTGAAGTACCTAGTTCTACCGCGCCTTTTGGATCTCTACAAACAATGTTTGAGGTGTTGTGAAAAGCCTGCATTCTTACCAATCTCGACGACGAACATACCTGATAATCTCAGGGTGTAGTAAATGATACACGTCAAGATATTCATTTGCAGCGTTATGCCAACTAAAGTCCTCTGCCATCGCCTGTTTTACAAGATTTGCCCACGCTTGTTTATCGTTTCTATAAACATCGGCGGCGTACAGAATAATATCTGCCATTTCATCTGCGTTTTGATTGGCAAAACTAAAGCCGGTTCCTTCTCCCGTAAACTGGTTGTACGGTTTTACAGAATCTGCCAGACCGCCCGTCTCGCGAACAACAGGAAGCGTGCCATAACGCATAGAAATCATCTGAGAAAGGCCGCAAGGCTCAAACTCTGATGGCATCAAGAACATATCCGCACCTGCATACATGCGGTGAGAAAGCGCAATATCAAACTCAATACGTGCAGCCATACGGTTGCCATAGTGCTCATCAAAGAAGCGCATAGCATCTTCTTGTTCAGCGTCACCAGTTCCTAGAACAGCAACCTCAATACCTGCACAAATAAGACGGTCCATCGCATAGCGAATCAGGCCCAAACCCTTCTGGTTGGTCAAGCGCGTAACCATTACCGCAAGAGGTACATCAGGATTTACCTCAAGGCCCAGCTCCTCTTGCAGCTGACGCTTACACTCAGCCTTACCTTCCATATGACG
>CALHQT010000104.1:0-15482 GCA_938038135.1 uncultured Atopobium sp. | reverse complement strand
GGCGCGCAGCAGGCTCACTCCGGGCTCGCACCGCCCACCTGGCGAGAAACCCCGTCCACTAGCAGCGTTTCCGCACAAGAAACCCGGTATCCACACGAAGTAGATACCGGGTAGAAATCACTTGCAACCTGCGCCCGCACACGGCGCTGACCTGCGGCGTTACCGTCGTTACGACCACACGCGCCACTGACCTGCGGCGTTGCCGTTGTATCTCTCGCATGTGGCTACGAGAGCAGAAACTCCCTGACGCGAGCGGCAATACCTTCGGCATCCAGGCCAAAGTGCGAAAGCAGCACGTCACCAGGAGCGGACGTACCAAAGGTACGCATGCCAGCAAAGCGCATGGGTGTGGGCAGCTGCTCAGCCAGAAGCTCGGCAACTACAGCTCCAAGGCCTGTTGCCACGTTGTACTCCTCAACGTATTGAGCTCCTACTATTGTTTTATCTCTACAAGCCCGCTTGGAGTCATTTCAAATACGGCATCGTACTTTGATTGTTGCGCAACATTGAGATGATGAGTTACCTCAATCATGGTAACTCCGCTTAGACTAAGCAGGTTATTCTCGACCTCAGTAGCCATGCGTGTGTCCAATGCAGACGTAGCTTCATCAACAAGCAGTAACTTCTTTCCATACAGTAAGGCTCGCGCAATAGCAATCCTCTGTCTTTCACCTCCGGAGAAGCGCTTTCCGTTCTCTTCCACTGGAGTGTCAAGTCCTTTTGGAAGAGCCGCAACTACCTCTGAGAGACCAGACTTTTTAATAACTTCACCGATTTGCTCACTCGAATACGAACTTCCCAGCGTAATGTTATTTTTTAGCGTATCGTCAAACAAATACACATTTTGGTGAATCATTGCCGGATCACATAAAATATCTTTTGAACCGTCAATCAGAATATCTCCACTCTGAGGTTTTATCTGGCCTGAAATCAGTTTTAAAAGCGTGCTCTTTCCACTCCCGCTTTTTCCGATAATCGCATACTTCCTCCCAGCCTTAAAGCACGCAGATATTTTAGACACTCCGGAAATTGAATCAGGATACTTATAGGTAACATTTTTTAACTCAATTTCATGCTCTGCATCATAGTGTCGTTCCTTATTGTCAAACGGAGTTTCTTCATCGTCGCATATAACCGCCTTCAAAACCGGATAGGCCGCTTTAACTTTGCCAAGCAATGAAGCAAATGTTGAAGCGGGCGCAATTACCTGACCGGACAGCTGGGTCACAGCCACAACGCTACCAAGAGAAACAAATCCTTGCACTGCGAAAATACCCGTTATACCCATAATAATGAATTGAGATGAAACTGAGATTGCTGTAACAAACCCAGATATAAGAGATGTAACTTCAGATAAATGTGCCTTCTTACCTTCCAACTGCTGCGCAACCAGTAAGTGACGATTTGTAAAGTTGTTTTCTTTATGAAATGACCTGATGACATCAAATCCAAGCGATATATCACGAATCTGTCCGTTATACGACACCGTATTTTTTACGATCTCTTCTTGGCAATGAGTAAGTTGTTTTGTAAATACTCCGGGAATGATTGTTGGAATTGCCATAACAAGTATCGAAATAACTGCCACTATTGGATTTATATACAAAAGTAAGAGGCTTGCAATAGTAATTTCGCAGCACGAAGCAAATGCATCAAGCAGTCCGCCAAGCCAATCTTTTTCAATAGTATCCATATTCTGACTTAAAAGAGAAAAAAACTCAGCACTGTTTTCATTCATATTTACAGCATCTTTTCTCCGCAAATAAGCCTTCACGGCAGAATTTCTCATCTTAATTACGGTGTCGCGAACCAGGCGGGCGCGCACATATCCCTGTAGTATAAGAAGGATACCGGTTGCTATAGCATATATACAGCACAAGCCTATAAATGCAAGTAACCGAGCAATATCTCCTGAAATAATGACTTCAGAAACCGTATTGAGAAGTGAGCTCAGTAAAAGAGCCACGCCGGCAACGACACAAGAACTTACAATTTGTACTAGTACAAAAATAATCACGTTTCGTTTGCCGACATTCTTTAAAAGATGCTTTATATTTTTCATTTCATTCCAATCGCAGAAAATCATCTAAATGACCATCGCAAAATGATAGATGCCTCTTTTAATAAATCTAAAAGAGGTATCTATCCCGCACTTTTAGTGCTTAACTACAATAACAATGATGGTCATATGTATCGCCTCCCCCTCTTTTTGATGAATACATCATCTCGAAAGAAGAGGAGGCTATCCATAACATCTCGTGACAATTCTTGTATTACCTCAAATGTTAAGTATCCATGCAAAGTATCAAAATAATAAGCATGGCACGTAAAAATTTTAACTTTTGGTAATGAAAAATATAGGCTGCCTTGCTCACTGTCTCTGAGCGCTTAGACTTGGTTTTAAGCCCTAGGTTTAATTTTGAGTGCTTAGATTCTCTTCAACAAAAGCGCGCACCATTTCCGCATTATCATGTTGGCCAATAAGTTCCATGTACGGAATAATCGTCTGCATTATTGAAAGCGCCTTGTCAGTATTTCCACTCCGGAATTCAGACCGACCAATCAAATAAAAAATCACCGGTAAAAGTATCTGCTCATGGCTTTCAATACTCAAATCTCTTGCCAGATACGCATGCTGAGCAGCTTCTTCAAACCTTCCCTCAAGATCCAAGCAGGAAGATATATTAACTTCAAGGTTGATGCGGACAATCGTAAAGTCATTGCTGCTTGATTGCTGATCGGAAAGGTTTTTTGCAAGTTCTTCTCCCACTCGAATAGCCTCAATACGAGCTTCCTTTTGCTGAAGTGCCACAACCATCAAACCGATTATTTCAGCTTCAATAGGAGATAAAAGTTCATGTCGAAAATCAGATAGGTCAATATGAGGCTTTGTAAGCTCCAAAGCCTCATGTAATTTGACATATGAATCTTCGGGATCTTTGTTCTGCTTGAGTTGTGCGGCTGCCTGTATAAGCAAAACTGACTGCCTCTCCAATGCATGAGATGCATCATTTTCACTCAAGCCCTCCAGCAAGGATAGGCCTTGTTGGATTTTACCTGCTTCTATAAGCAGACTTGCTCGTCTTGTAATCTCATTAAAGCTACGTTGGCAATCACTTTGATAAAAAACGTCACAAAGTTGATAGGTACTCGCCCCAAGTCTGCTCAACAATGCGTCGAGAATTACCTTGGAGGGCATCTGACGGCCATTTTCAATTCTTGAAAGAGAAACCGGGGAGCAAATACCCTCTGCAAGCTGCTCCTGCGTCAATCCCTTACTATGACGAAGAGAATAAATAGTCTCTCCTAAAGAGTTTCCTTTCAAATTTCATCCCGTCTTTAATCGCTTGCACCATCAAAATATGACAAAGGCTACGAGAGCAGAAACTCCCTGACGCGAGCGGCAATGCCCTCGGCGTCCAAGCCAAAGTGCGAAAGCAGCACGTCACCAGGAGCGGACGTACCAAAGGTGCGCATGCCAGCAAAGCGCATGGGTGTTGGTAGCTGCTCAGCCAGAAGCTCGGCAACTGCAGCTCCAAGGCCTGTTGCCACGTTGTGCTCCTCAACGGTTACCACATGACGGGTCTTCTCGGCAGATGCCAAAATGACTTCCTCGTCCAAAGGCTTGACGGAGAACACGTCAATAACCTCGGCAGAGATCTTCTCCTCTGCCAGCAAATCTGCTGCAGCAAGTGCCTGAGCAACCTCAACTCCGCAGGCAGCAATCGTAACGTCTGTACCCTCACGCAGTACGTTTGCAAAAGGCAGGCCACCCTTGAAAGACTCGTCGTAGATGTCGGAAACCTTGTGGCGACCCATACGCACGTAGAAGGGACCATCAGCCTCGGCAGCAAGTCTGAGTGCTGCTTTGGTAGCGTTGTAATCTGCAGGAACAAGCACGCGCATCTGAGGCAGGGCGCGCATCATGCCAATGTCCTCAAGGGACTGATGGGTGGCGCCGTCCTCTCCTACTGTAATGCCTGCGTGCGTAGGACAAATCTTCACGTTAAGGCCGGAATCACAGACGGTATTTCTAATCTGATCGTAAGCGCGGCCGGTAGCAAACACGGCAAACGAGCCGGTAAACACGGTGCGTCCCGTAAGTGCCAGTCCAGATGCAACCCCCACCATGTTTTGCTCGGCAATACCCACGTCAACCATACGCTGTGGGAAGGCCTTCTGGAGGTCGGCAAGTTTAGTGGAGCCGGCAAGGTCTGCGTCAACGGCCACAATATCGTGACCCTCGTTTACCAGCTCAACAAGAGTCTGACCATATGCCTCACGAGTTGCTCTAGACATTGGCAACCTCCTTACCTTCACCCTGAAGATCAATCAAAAGAAGCTCTCTTGCTGCATCAAGTTCTTCTCGCGCAAGGTCGGCCTGCTCGGCTGAAGGGGCGTTTCCGTGCCAGGAAGCCTTATCCTCCATAAATGAGACGCCCTTGCCCTTGACGGTCTGGCAAATGATCGCGGTAGGTGCAGTGTTTCCTGCCTCGCGACCATCTCGTGCGGCGAGAAGGGCCTGGCGCACCTCGGTGACCTCGTGACCGTTAACGCGCAGCACGTTCCAGCCAAAAGAACGGAACTTCTCGTCAATATCGCCAAGAGAGCACACGTCGGTTACGTGGCCGTCAATCTGCAGATTGTTGAGGTCCACAATGGCAATGAGGTTATCCAGCTTCTGATGAGCAGCAAACATGCATGCCTCCCAGTTAGAGCCCTCCTGCAGCTCGCCGTCGCCCAGAAGGACAAATACCTTCTTGGTGCGCTCGCCGCTTGCCAGAGCGTCCATAGAAAGTCCCAGAGCGCATCCTGCAGCTACCGAGAGACCCTGGCCAAGAGAGCCAGAGCAAACCTCAATACCAGGGCATGCGTGGCAGTCTGGATGACCCTGCAGTCGGCTACCAAGCTGACGGAGGGTAACCATATCCTCGTCATGGAGCCAATCAAGTAGGTGGTACGCAGCATACAGTACAGGAGCCACGTGACCTTTGGACAGGAAGAACCTATCCTCGGTATGGTCCTCTGGGTTGTTGTGGTTGTACTTCATCACTCCCGAGAAGAACAGTGTGGCCACAATATCTGCCGAGCTCAGTGAGCCGCCGGGATGACCTGACTTGCTCTTCTCGAGCATGTCAATGACATCGCGCCTCAGCGTATTAGCTGCAAGCTTGAGCTCATCATCAGTGAGGTTGCGCTCGGGTAATGCAGTTGTTCCCATTCTCATCCTCTCAAAACAAGTACGCCCAACCTAGGCTGGGCGTACTTCAATCACTATTATTGCTGAGCCTTAACCTTTTCCCAGTCTGCCTCAAAAGACTTGAGGCCAGCATCGGTCAGAGGATGCTTAAGGCACTTCTTCAGAGCTCCAAATGGAACGGTTGCAATATCAGCACCAAGCAGAGCTGCCTGTGTTACATGGTTAGGCGTGCGGACAGAAGCCGTAATAATCTCTACGGTGTGATCAACGTTTTTATCCCATGCATAGTTCTCAATGCACGAAACTACGGTTCCCAGCTGCTCAATGCCGTCCTCACCAATATCATCAAAGCGACCAACAAATGGAGAAATATAACGAGCACCAGCGTTTGCCGCAAGAAGAGCCTGAGGTGCCGAGAAAATCAATGTCATATTGACACGGATTCCCTCAGAAGCAAGCTGATGGGTAGCAGCAAGGCTCTCTGCACAAATAGGAAGCTTTACAACAATGTTTGGAGCAAGCGAAGCCAGGTGACGGCCTTCCTCAATCATGCCCTCAGTTGTAGTTGCTGTAGACTCAGCAGAAACAGGAAGACCTTCGCAAAGCTGGGCAATCTTAACCATATGAGACTCAAAGTCTGCCAGCTTACCACCAATCTTTGCATACAGTGATGGGTTGGTGGTAACACCTGCCAGGCAGCCCCAGCTCAAAGCCTCAGAAATCTCATCGATATCTGCAGTGTCAATAAAGAACTTCATGTTAAATCCTTCCCTGTACAAACTTAAACGAGTTTGGAAACGTACGTCGTACTAAGAAAGAGCTAAACCACATTGTACAGATTCTTATGTACCGTCTGTGGCGAGAAACCCAAAACAAGTGCAAAAAGGCCGTTTACCCCTCAAACGCCTTATCAATTTTGCTGCGAACGTAGGTGGAAGCAAAGACAAGATCTTCTTTCCAGTTCTCGTTGCCGGTGTACCACATCTCTGCAACAAAGCGCCTGACACCCTGAGGAACAAGCTGCGACAGAGCGCCCTCGTAGTCGGTAGTGCCCGTTGAGAATGGAATCTCGCGATACGCACCAGCAACAGTCTCCTTGAGGTGAGCCGCAAAGATATGGCCTGCACCAAGAGCAATATCGTCAGCAACAGTGTTGCCGTAAATAAACGATGCATTGGTGAGGTTACCAGCGTCGGGATACACACCAAGATATGGGCTGTTGATAAGACTTACATAGTGCATGGCCTTCTCGACCGTATCCATAAAAGGAGTCTCCATGGTCTCAAAGCCCATAACAATGCCCGCCTGAGCAGCCATTTCTACAGCCTTTGATAGGTTCTCCTCAAAGTACTTACGCGTATCCTCTGCGCCGTCCTCGTAGTACACGTCATAACCAGCAAGCTGGATGGTATGAAGTCCTAGGTCACCTGCAAGGTCAAGCGCCTTCTGCATAATCTCAAGGCCACGCTCACGGGTAGCCTGATCGCGGGAGCCAAAAGGATACTTACGGTGACCAGAAAGGCACATAGAACCCAGACGAACGCCAGAGTTTACCATTGCCTGACGAACTGCTGCACGCTCCTCACCAGTCCACTCAAGGCGAGAAAGACGAGCGTCAGACTCATCAACGGAGATCTCAACATAATCAAAGCCAGACTCCCCTGCTACGCTGAGGCGCTCTTCCCAAGAAAGATCAGTTGGAGTGGCCTTCTCGTAAAGTCCTAGCTGATACTTGGACATATCTACTCCTTTTAAAAACAGGCGGCCTTATAAAAGACCGCCTGACTGAAACAGATTCTACTCACTGAACAGGCTTTAGTGATTACCCTGTCCGTAGTAGGCATTTGGACCATGCTTGCGCATGTAGTGCTTGTCCTGAAGGTACTGTGGTGCCTCCTGAACCTTAGGGTTATTGAGCTCGGTGAGTGTTGCCATCTTAGCAACCTCCTCAATAACTACTGCGTGATACACAGCAGCCATTGCGTCTTTACCCCAAGAGAAAGGACCGTGGTTGTGAAGGAGCGTTCCAGGAACCGCAATGGGATCCAAGTTTTCAAAGCCCTCAACAATAACGTTTCCGGTCTCAAGCTCATAGGCACTTTCTACCTCGTCCTTAGTAAGGCTGCGCACACAAGGAATATCTCCGTAGAAATAATCTGCGTGTGTGGTGCCATAGCAAGGAATAGAGCGTCCTGCCTGTGCCCAAGAAACAGCGTGGGTTGAGTGAGTGTGAACAATTCCGCCGATCTTATCGCCCCATGCACGATACAAGCATGCATGAGTTGGAGTATCGGAAGATGGGTTCATCTCACCCTCAACAACGTTGCCGTCAAGGTCGCAGACAACCAAGTTCTCTGGGCTTAGCTCCTCATAGGAGACGCCCGATGGCTTGATAACAAACAAGCCGCGCTCACGGTCAAGTCCAGAAGCATTTCCCCAGGTAAAGACTACCAGGCCATGCTTTGGCAGGTCCATATTTGCTTCGTAAACTTCCTCGCGGAGTTCTTTAAGCATCATAGAGACTGCTCCTTAGAGAACGCTACGGAATGGAACGTTTGGCTCGTGATCGAAGCAATCATGGAAGCCACGGTCGTGATGGTAAGCAAAGCGATCCTTATCCTGTGGATAGGTGTAGTGGCCGCCGACCTCCCAGAAGAATGGGTGGAACTTGTAATCAAGGCGGTCCTTACGCATCTCCCAAAGAACCTTGATCTCCTGGACGTCAGCCTGGAAGTTAGTCCAAACATCGTGGTGAATTGGGATAACAACCTTAGACTGAAGAGCCTCAGCCATGCGGAGCATATCGGTTGCTTCCATCTTGTCCTGGATACCAATTGGGTTGCAGCCAAAAGCGCCAAAGCAAACGTCTACGCCGCCAAACTCCTGAGCGATGTCTTTGCCGTGCTTAGCAAAGTAGATGGAGTAGTGAGAGTCACCGGAGTGATAGATGTTTCCACCAGGGGTGACAAAGAGGTAGTTAACTGCCTTCTCATCCATGTCCATTGGGCACTTACCCCAGAGGTCAGGACGGTTCTCAGAAGTATCAGTAGTGGTGACAATGATGGTACGGTCAAAGGAATCGTATGCAACGATCTCCATGTCCTTGACCTTGATGCGGTCGCCAGGCTTAACCACAATACACTGCTCGCGTGGAACGCCCCAGCCAACCCAAATGTCAACTGCATCCTTAGGACCAATAAAGGGAACAGGAATCTCTTTGCCATTCTCGTCAGTAGTAGTCATGTTGTTGTTGACAACGTGAGCTGCAAGCTCCTTGGACATGTGGTCCTGGTGAATGTGAGTTACCACAACAGCGTCAAGGTTCTTGATAGCAAATGGATCAATAACAAACGGAACGTTGCGGAGGTTTGGCTGCATCTTACGAACGCCAGCCATGTTTGCCATCTGGTGACCAGGCTTCATGAGGCCGTCACCGTGGGTGCGCTTACCATTGCCTGCCCAGAAGTCGACAGCAACGTTTGCTCCACCAGGAGTCTTAAACCAAATACCAACGCAGCCGAGCCACCACATCTCAACCTGGCCTGGCTCTACTACGGCATTGTCAATCTCTTCGTTGAGCCAAGTTCCCCACTCAGGGAAGGTGCTCATAATCCAACTGTCGCGTGTGACGTCTTTCAAATCTGCCATTACGCGCTCCTTTCTTAAAACAGAGGACTAGTACTTTGATGTATATGCAGGTTGTTGAGCAGCGCTCAGGACTTTGCCTGCATGCTCAGAAGCTTATCCTGAGCGCTCACTACAAAACGCAGCCCTACTCCACTACTTTGTAGAGAGCCAGCTGGTCTGTCTCACGATATGCAGCAACAATGTAATCGCTGCCGTCATGCCTATACACCATGCAGTTTGCTGGTCCGAGGTCGTGGTCGATAACGTCTACGGTGTACTCACCGTCAACGTATCTAACAAGCAACAAATCGCGACCATCTTTGCGGTTGCCAATGACTGCGCACTTCTCGCCATTAAGGTCTGCTGCCCAAAGCGCGTGAAGGAAGCTGCGCTTCTGTGGGTCGCACCAAACCTGCTCGTAGCGATCGCGAGTCTGGCCTTCGTGCCAAATTGCCAGCGTGTCACCGTGGAACTTGGAGAAGGTAAGGATCTCCAGCTTGCCGTCGCCGTCAAAGTCTGTTGCAACAATATCGCTTGTTGGCTGGACCAGAAGGCAGGTGACATCCCAAGCACCTTGAGGGGTGGTTGGTGGCACATATCTAAACACGCCTGCAGCGGTTGAGATCAAAGCATACGATTTATCAGGTGCAGTCCAGAAACCGTGATTCTGAACCTGATAATTAGCAACACAAGTCAGCTTAAGCTGGTTGTCTGCCGTGTACTGCTCAAGGTTATCGCTCAGAGGAGCGGCCCAAACAGCACCTGGAGTGCGCCAATCATCCTTGACGCCGGTCTCAGCTCCACCCTTGATAGAGCAAGCAAGAACCCAAAGCTGACCGTCAGCAGCCTTCAGGATGCCAAAACGGTGAACATACGGGAGGTCGCAGAGAATCTGCTCGGACCAAGAACCGTCTGCCTGCTTGGTATAGGATGCAATTGCCGCGTCGTCTCCACCAAAGTTTGGCGAGAAGAACTTGCGAGTTGCGAGGAACTGATCTTTCCTGCCAGGGACCTGAGTAATGGTCATGACTCCACCAGGGCCTGGAGCAACAGTCTCTAGAGGCTCACCATCAAGCGTAAAACGACGGATTGGACCGTCCTTCTCGACAGCAGCTAAAAAGCTTGGTGTGTCTTCTCCCTCAAACATGCCAAGTGCATAGCACTTAGGCATCTCGGCAAGAATTTTCTTTTCAAAAGTCATTAAAGTGCTCGATTCTTTAGAAACCTAAACTATGCGGAAAACTTCTCTGCAGCGCCGGTTTCCTTGAGCTTCTCTTCCATCTCTGCATCAGAAAGAACGTTACGCAGACCAATGACGGTAACGCCAGCCTTAGCAGCATCCTCGTACATGTTCAGGAAGTTAAGTGGTGCAAAAACAATGTCATACTGACGAGCAGAGCTTACGCCCTCGGAAAGTGCGCAGTGGTGAATCTTATCGACGCCCATGTTGAGCTTCTGAGTGACGCGCTCAGCGGTCATCTTCATCATCAGGGAGGTACCTGCGCCGTTTGCACATGCGACCAAAATCTTTGCGTTCATGTTGACTCCTTCAATCAAACGAAATGGTTACGACCATGCTGTATATGTACCCATATGGGCAAAATGCGGATCGCTTATAGCGCAAACTCCGCATCTACACTTAGGCCGAGTGTTACTAATTACCCTGAGCAGATGGGGGTCTGCTCAGGGTAGGAAGAAAGAGGGCTACTTGCTTTCCGCACTAGCTGCGGCGGCCTTCTGTGCGCGGATTTCCTTGCACTTCTGGTAATCCTCAACCTCCATGAAGTACGTGTCTTTGTTTGCACGGTACTGGAGCTGTGGGATTGCGATAAGAGCAATAACAACAATTGCGAGACCCGCGAAGGACAGGAACTTCATGACGCCGGTCATGATTGGCCAGACAACTGCCCAGTCCCACATGCCAAGGTATCCACCGTATGCAGCCATGCCAACCCAGCCAGCGATAAGAGCTGAACCGAAGACCTGGAGAAGACCAGAGATGAAAGGCATGATAAGAACTGCGCGGAGGCCGCCCTTGTTGTTTGCGTAAACGCCGATAGTAGCGTTATCGAAGAACAGTGGAACAAAGCCTGCGATAACAATAACTGGGGACTTCAGAAGCAGCAGAGCTGCGATTGCCAGGAACTGGCCAGCTGCACCCATGAGGAAGCCGAGGGTAACTGCGTTTGGAGAACCAAAGCCGTAGGTAACTGCGCAGTCAACGCCTGGGACGGAACCCTTGAGGAGCTTGTTAGAAATACCCTGGAAGGAGTTGGTAAGCTCAGTAACAAAGGTACGAACACCAAGCTGCAGGATGGAGAGGTAAACAGCAAACTGGAAGGAAGTGGTCATGATGTAGAAGAAGAAATCCTGACCTGGCTTCATGAACTTGTTCTCAAGCAGGAAGTCCTGGCCAAGAACAGCAAGGATGACACCAAAGAATGCTGTCATAAGAATTGCAGTTGCAACGAGGTTCTCGTTGAAGATCTTAAGGAAGCCTGGGAGCTCGATGTCCTCAATGCGCTTGGACTCCTTCTTGGAGTGCTTGGAGAGCCACTCGGAAGCCTTGGATGCGCAGTAAACACCAAACATCTGCTGGTGAGCAACGGTTAGGCCAGCACCATCGGTGAGGTCCTGGGTAGGTCCAATACAAAGGTTGGAGCCAACAGCCCAGTAAAGGCCGAGAAGAACAGTCATAACTGCAAGGATGGTAACGTCGTTAAGCTGTGGGAAGCAGAAGAGGATAAGCCAAAATGCAGTTGCTGCCTGCTGAACCTGGACGTGACCAGTGGTAAAGATTGCGCGAAGCTTAGTCTGCTTCTTAAAAGCAACCAGAACAATGTTCAGAATGAAAGCGAAGAGCAGAAGAAGCATAACGGAGGAGAAGGAACGACCTGCGATAAATGCAGGAGCGTCAGCTGCCTCCATGCCTGCCTGTACTGCGTTCTGGCCAAAGTATGGGTCAATGACCATTGCAGAAAGGTTGAAGCGAGCCTGAAGTCCAACAAGAACTGGACGGAATGCAGTTACCAGGCCGCCGGAACCAACCAGGAGGATCTGATAACCAATGACTGCCTTAAGGAAGCCAGCGAGTACGTCGTACCACTTCTTCTTAAGAAGAATGTAGCCGATAGCAACAATCAAACCGATGAAATAGGCTGGCTGAGTCAAGAAGTTGCTCGCAAACCATTTCCAAATACCAAGAACAATATCCATTGATACCCCTTTCAAAGGGTCCTACATACGTACCTTCTGCAGCCCACACTACAAAAGGAAAACTTCAATTACGTGCCCAAACGGGCGTGTTTACTCGGAGATAAGCTTGTCAATCTCCAAAAGCTCCTCAGGAGACTGAATGTTCTTAAGACGCTCAAGAACCTCCTCGTTCATAAGAACCTGAACGAGCATCTGCATATTCTTGAGGTGAGCATCTTGATCAGTTGCGCTCAGAGTGAAGAAAGTCTTAACCTGCTTCTCATCGTCGCCATCCTCAAAATTGACAGGAACATCAGAGTGCATAAAGCCAATAGCAGTCTTTCCATTAGAGCCAATGCGAGCAGTTGAGTGTGGCATTGCAACGTTTGGAACGATAACAATGTAGGGACCAAACTTGTTTACGCACTCGATAATGTCGTCTGCATACTCTGGATTGACAGTTCCATCAGCCTCCAGTGGTTTGCAGCACTCTCTAATAGACTCTTCCCATGTCATGGGGGTCTTCACGAAAGCATAGTGATTCTGCTCGTAGATATCGCGAAGTAGCATGCGATTCACTCCTCTCCAGTAGACTACTGTGAATCTTTTCCTTGTGTTGGACTATAGCAAGACCACACAAGAACACATCGCTTAATGACAAAAACTTGAATCTTCTGAACGCTTCAACAATTAGATAAATAATTTATATGACATTTGACTTGCCATATAACAAATTTCTCTATTTGTTGAACGTTTAGAACGTTTTACCAATCGAATCGATAATGTTAGTATAGCTAAAGTTGAGAGTTAAGCAATACTTATCTATGCTCACTTTAGAGATTTACGTCATAAAAACCGTTGACCGTTAAATAATATCCGTTTAAGTATTCAAAACGTTCATAGAATAGGGTAAGATACAATCGGATCTACTGAAAAGCATCTACACAATTGTTCAAGAACCATTCAAAAGGTGCTGTCAATTTGTACGATGTTTTTCACAGAACTGAATTAGTTAAATGTAATTCTACAGGTTTATCAGCAGTTGAGCTCTATTGGGGGATTCATGGCCACAAGTCGTTCATTCGTAGCATCACGTAGAAGCTCAATCATGAGCCTTCTTGAACAATATCGCCAGGTTTCCGTCAGCGATCTTGCCGATAGATTTGAAGTTTCTTCGCTTACCATCCGCCGCGATCTTGACGAACTCGAAGCTCAAGGCCTCATTTCTCGAAGCTATGGCATGGCCACGCTGCTTGACCCGCTCTCGACAGGACTCAGTTCTAACCAGGTAACCGCAAAGTTCAAGCTTGCCCAGGCCGCCGCCAAGCTGATTAAAGACGGTGACACGGTCTTCATTAACACCAGCTCAACTGCTATAAAAGTCCTGGAATTTATCACCGCCAAGAACATCACGGTTGTTACCAATAACGGTAGCGTTCTGGCCGCCGACTATCCCCCATCGATGACCGTTTTAGTCACGGGTGGAGAAGTTCGACCAGCCAAGAAGTCACTGACCGGCGATTTTGCACTTGCTTCAATCAACCAGATTCGCGCCGCGAAGTGCATCTTGGGATGCTCGGGAATTTCAGCTGAGCGCGGCCTTACCACGCTGGTTTCAAACGAGATGCGCGTAAACTCGCTGATGCTTAAGCACTCTGAGCAGCACATTGTCTTGGCCGATGCAAGCAAGCTGGGCGTTAACTCCAGCTTCCAATATGGATCACCTGCTGATATCGACGTGCTTATGACAGACGAATCCGCATCGATTTCGCAGGTAGCAGCCCTCGAAGCTGCCGGCGTTCGTAAGGTTGTTCGCGTGGGCCTGTAGAACTGCTACGGCTACGTGCGTTGGACGACGAGATTCAACTTCAATCGAATGTTTCCACTGCTGTAGTTCATCGGTTTTCTCGCCCAGCAAAGAAGACATCAAAATTTAAACTACCATGATACGAAAATATTCACCCTCATGAATATTCATGAGGGTGAATTCATCTGTATGCATAAATTTTTTAGAGGCCTATTTTTGGCGTTTTGAAAACACAGCAAAGTCACTTATTCTGCAAAATTGACCCTCAAAAGTCCTATTTTTCTCAGAATATCGTCATTTGCTGTGTTTTTTAAGGCTGTAAGTTATGTTTTAGGCTCTGTATATACAGATTATCTGACTTAGGTGTGTTCGGGCTTCTAAAAACGTGTAGATTATCCGACATAAGTGTGTTCTGACAGCATCAACGCTATCCAAGCAAAAAGCCCCGCCAACTGGCGGGGCTTTGAAGTGCAGTTTTGTCGCCGGTCGCAATTTCGCGCATCGTCGCGATTTCGCACTCGTCGCGCATCGTCGCGTGCATCGCGCTCGTAGCGCATCATCGCGCTCGTCGCGCTCGTCGCGCTCGTCGCGCACCGGGCGTCGCACGTCGCAAACCTGAGAGCTTACTCCTCCTCGAGAGCAGCAGCAATCTCGTCGGTGATGTTCATGGTGCTGTAGACGTTCTGAACGTCGTCGAGCTCGTCGAGCTTGTCGATAAGACGCTGAACCTTCTTTGCATCAGAAACAGAGACGTCAGTTGGGGTGGTTGGAACCATAGTAAGCTCGGAACCCTTAACCTCAATACCCTGAGCCTCGAGGCCCTTCTGGACATCCTGCATCTTGTCGTATGCAGTCCAAACAATCCACTGATCGCCAGCGTCCTCGTAATCGTTTCCGCCAGCCTCAGCAACTGCCATCATGAACTCGTCCTCGTCGACAGCGTTCTCGCGGTCAGCAACCTTCTTCTCCTCGGAGACAATAACCTTGTCAACTGCGATGGAGCCCTTGCGCTCAAACTGGAACGCAACGGAACCAGCGGTACCAAGGTTGCCGCCAGAGTGGGTAAATGCGGAACGAACGTCTGCTGCGGTACGGTTCTTGTTGTCAGTCAGGCAGTCAACGTAAACTGCGACGCCTGCAGGACCGTATCCCTCGTAAACGATCTCCTCGTAAACGGCAGCATCAGCGCCAGCGCCAAATGCCTTATCGATAGCGGCCTGAATCTTTGCGTTAGGCATGGAGACCATGCGAGCACGGGCAACAGCGGCAGACAAGCTAGCGTTGTTGTCCGGATTTGGGTCGCCACCCATCTTTGCAGCAACAGTAATGTTGCGGGAAAGCTTAGAGAACAGCGAAGAACGCTTAGCGTCGATAGCTGCTTTCTTGTGCTTGGTTGTGGCCCACTTAGAGTGTCCGGACATTGCACTCTCCTTCTTTAGAGGTTCGAAAACCTAATTATCACATTAGCCCTTATACGTTACACGAAATCAAGAAGCGAGAAAAGACTTATTTTGCAGATATGGAGACTTACGCACGCCTGACGCCGAGAAACCCGTGGGCTCGCCATCCCGTGCAAGCCTCCGCACACCCCGTGCACCTCCGGCGCCCCCGCGCACCTCCACGCAAGTCCGCGAACCATCGCACACCTCCACA
>CALHQT010000103.1:0-24168 GCA_938038135.1 uncultured Atopobium sp. | reverse complement strand
AGTGGCGCTGGAGTAAATGCGCGTAGTACATCGTTTGGTATGTACGTTGCAGCAATTAACGGACTTGCAGAGCGTGATCATGGTCCACAAAGCGGCTGGGTATACTCAGTTAACGGTGTTCAGCCTAACTACACGTCAGATGCATATGTTCTGCATGATGGCGATTCGGTTGTTTGGACGTACGTTAACGCGGTGAACTAATGAATCCCGCGCGCACAAGTTTTTCTCGCCTTCATCCACTTGCTACGGTTGTGCTGTTTGGAAGCGAGGTTGTGCTTGCTGCATTTTCTTTTCAACCTCTCTGTGCGCTGATTGCTTTTCTAGGAGCGCAGCTTTGTACAATCCAGTTGTTTGATACCAAACATGCTGTTAAACAGCTTGTTTGGTATGCTCCAATTATTATATTGATGGCGATAATCAATCCGTTTTTCTCGGCATCTGGCTCTACCGTTTTGTATTCTTTTGGGCAGATGCATCTGTATGCAGAAAGTTTATTGTACGGAGCCACCTCGGGCCTGGTGCTTGTAAGCACGTTGAGCTGGCTTGAGTGCCTGTTTGTGGTGGTGTCTCCGCTCGAGTTGTTACAGCGCTCAAGTGTGCGTTTTCCAGGACTGCAACTGGTCTTGAGCCTTTCTGTGCAGCTTATGCCACAGTTGCTTTCTGACCTTACAGTGGCGCAACAAATTCAGTCGGCAAACACCGCAGCTCAAACGTGTGATTCTGCAACGCAGATGCCTCGGCAAAGCCGTTTTCCAGGTCAACACCGTTTTTTGAGCGCGAGAAAAGCTATTGTGCAGACAGCCAGCACAATTAACGCAGTGTGTATGAGCGCGTTAGAGAAGTCGATAAGTACGTTTCAGTCTATTGTGTCTCGAGGTTGGGGAATGGCAGGGCACAGGAGTAGATGGAGCGCTGAAGTGCTTGACGCCTATGATACTGTGGCGTTACTGATATTTACTTTCTTAAGCGTTATAGCTGCGGTTTCTTTGTATATGCTGGTACAAGCTTGGCAGTTTTATCCTACTATGCCAGAGTTCCAAGTGAGTTTTTGGTATCTGGGCGTAGTGTTGTATACCGTTTTACCAGCAATTTTTGTGCATATTGATACTGTCTTATGGGAGCAGTCTGTATGAGTGAGCATTCTTCCTATATTCAGAATTCACCTACTACTTCAGTTAGTAAAGAAGTAGTTCTTGCTATTCAAAATCTCTCGTTTGCGTATGCTCTAACTCCAGACCGCAACGTTGTAGAAGATTTTTCCTGCGATGTTTGTGCTGGTCAGATTAGTCTTTTACTGGGACCAACTGGTTCAGGCAAGTCAACTATCTTGAGCCTCATTAAACCCGAGATTGCGCCTCAGGGTAAACAAGACGGTTCAATTATTGTTTGTGAACAAGAGGTTTCTGCAATGACGCAGGCACAGTCTGTGGATACCATTGCTTTTGTGCCACAAGCTGCCTCGCGTGCACTGGTGTGCGAGACGCCTCTTAAAGAACTTGCTTTTGGCCTGGAAAATCGAGGTGTTTCTGAGAAAGAGATGCGCCGCCGTATTTTTGAAACGGTCAGCTTCTTTGGCATGGAGCCGCTTTTGCATAAACGTAACTGCGAGCTTTCCGGGGGAGAACAGCAGCTAGTTGCCCTTGCTGCAGCGCTTGTCATGCGTCCAAAGCTGCTCTTGCTGGATGAGCCAACCTCGCAGCTGGATCCGTTTGCGCAGAAGAACTTCACCGCGCTCCTGGAGCGCGTCGCGCGTGAGCTCAACGTTGCCGTGCTTGTTGCCACCCACGACGTCACCGCGTTCGAGCACCTCGCAGATGCCCGCATCTGCCTCGACGGCGAGAAACCCGATGCACTCCAAGTAGACGGCTCTTCTCGCCAGGCGCTCTGTCCTCGCAGCTCCGTGCCAAACCAAGCATCCACCGCGGCCGACAACTCGCCCGTGCTCGAGTTCAGCGCCGTGACGTTTGCATATCCTCAAAGCGAGCAACTGGTGCTCAACAAGTGCTCACTTGAGGTCATGGGGCGAGAAATTCGTGCGCTCGTAGGTGGCAACGGCTCTGGTAAGTCTACGCTGTTAAAGCTTGCAGCAGGCATTCTTCGTCCAAGGAGAGGCCGCGTCTATAACCAGCTCCAACAGTCCCAGGGGTATATTCCACAAAATCCTGAGCTGCTCTTTACCTGCCAGAGTGTAGGCGAGGAGCTTGCCCAGTGGCAGCAGAGCGGAACCTATTCTAATCAGGATATTCAGGACCTCCTGGAGGCTTCGGGACTTCTTGCTCGCACAACATATCAGAAGCTTATGTCTTCTCATCCATACGATTTGTCTGGTGGACAGCAGCAACTCTTAGCCCTCGTAAAAGTGCTGCTTACAAAAGCGCGTCTGCTTATTCTTGACGAGCCAACAAAAGGCTTGGATGCCCCAACCAAGGATGCTGTTGTCAATTTGCTTTCTCGTGCACAGTCAGAAGGTGCAACCATAGTAATAGCAACGCACGACATGCAGTTGATATCGCGCGTTGCTGATAACGTTTCTCTAGTTTTTGATGGCCAGATTTCTCTGACAGAGCCAACTTCAGAATTCTTTGAGAACTCTTGGGTATGGTCGGCGGAGTAGGTGGCTAGAACCTTAAGAACGGCTCCTCATCCTGGCCAAGCTCCTCAAGAAGCTCATTGTCAAGATCGTTGATGTCGCCAAACTCCTCGTGTTCATGCTCCTCTTCATCTTCCTCATGATCGTGAGTATGCTCATTGAAGCCGTAGGCATTGGCTGTCTCATCATCAAACTCAAGTGTTGGAAGAGCGCTGGTAATGCTGCACAGACCAACTCCTGCAGGCATAATCTTTTGCCACTGAGCAATCAGAGGAGTGGTAGGAACTTCTCCCAGCTCAACAATAGAATCCAAGAAAATCTCTTTTGCGCCGTCGAGCAGGTCAGATGAATTTGCAACCTCAATGAGGTGCTCCGAGAAAAGCTCAAGCGCGTGATCTGTGGAATCTGCCTCAACAATACAAGGCATAAGACAATAGTTGTCCGAAGAGTCAAGCTCGTCGTTGTAGCTAAAGTTTCCCAGATAGATCATAAAGACCTCCTTGTTGTAGTTTCAAATCATCTTATGCCAAAATAAGATAGACCTTCTCGATATTTTTATTTTGACGGTAAGCGTGAGGTTCTTGTGGATAATCGGCACACGTTATCAATAGCTCTAGAAGTTGTGGCACTCTTTGCTACACCTATTATTCTTGCTGTTGAAATGATATATTTTCCCGATTTTTCCGCGGTATCTTCAATTATTTTGGCAATCATTTCAGTTGCATTATTTATGTTAAGTTTTGAGGCAAAAAAGCCCTCAGTTGCCAATTTGGTACCTACTGCCGTCTTTAGCGCCTTAGGTGCTGCGGGAAGAATTGCCTTTGCGCCTTTCGCATATGTAAAGCCTGTTTCCGCAGTTGCTATCTTCGCGGGAGCGTTTCTTGGCAGGCATGCGGGCTTTTTGGTAGGTGCCTTATCTGCGCTTCTTTCAAACGTTTTCTTTGGTCAGGGCTCGTGGACGCCATGGCAGATGTATGCGTGGGGACTTGTTGGCTATCTGGGAGGCCTTCTTGCAACTTTGACCTCAGCTTGCCCTGCATCTTCTAAACGCACATCCGTCCAACAAGGCGAGAAACCCTACAAACTTCCACCTTTTTTGCTTATGATCTGGGCATTTATATCCGGGCCATTCTTTGGCCTTGTAATGAACGTATACTTTGTTATTGGATTTGTACATCCTTTAACGCTTGAATCCGCTCTTCTCGCGTTTGCGGCTTCAATTCCGCTTGATCTAACGCACGGTATAGCAACGCTTGTTTTTTTGATTTTGTTATGGCTTCCATGGCAAACATCCGTTAGCCGAATCCTCACAAAATACAATCTCACTGGTAGGAGCTTTAGATAAGCCATCTTTTCCCGTTTACCTAAAATGCCTTCCATTTTGCGACCTTTGATCTAGACTGTATTCACTGTCAGCCCCCAGATTTTGGGGGTAAAAATGCAACCTACATCTATCCTTACTGCAACGGCAAACTCAACACTTGAGCTGCTTGCTCCTACGCGCTGCGTTGTGTGCGAGAAACCCGGCCAGCTCCTCTGCGATGAGTGTCGGGCAAAGCTGCCATGGATTTCTCAGCAGTGGGCATGTCCTAATTGCGGCGCTCCATACGGGAAGCTTGTTTGTTCAGAGTGTGCAGATAAAAAGAAACGACCTGTTCAGTGGGAGAGTAGAGCGGTCATTTGTGCCATGGGATTTAAGGGTCCTCCTGCACGGTTGATCTTGACGCTTAAGGATGGACACGAGCTTCGACTGGCACCGGTAATTGCTGCAGCTATGTTGTGCGCGCTTGAAGAAGCCTCAGCATGGAAAGCTCGTGACGGTACCTCTCGCTTTGATAGTTCAAAAATTGATGGCGTTTCCTTTATTCCAGCAACTGCAGAAGCGTACGCGCGCAGAGGCTTTGATCATATGGAACTTGTAGCCCAATCGTTCTGCCAGCTTACAGGCTTGCCTTTGTATGACGTGCTTATACGTCCTCATGCAAAGGACCAAAGAACGCTTTCATCCGCTCAAAGGCAAATAAATTTGAAAGGAAGTATTGCTTGTACCGTACCAGTTAACCAATCAAATATTTTACTTTTAGATGATGTAGTAACTACTGGAGCCTCAATTAGAGAAGCCACAAGAGTACTTTGTGCCGCAGGCGTGCATTCTGTAACCGTAGGCGCATTAGCTCGCGTATGGTGAGTTACCTATGGTTGCAAACGGCTATACTTGATAAGTCTTTTCAGGTCTGTGGTTGCGAAGTTCTCCGTGAGCTTTTAGTCCATGACAGACGAGGTCAAAGGGATCCACGTAAGTTTACGTGTGCGCACGTAAACGATCATGGCTCGTCCTAGAAGTAAGCCATACCGCCTGTTATATCAAAGAGACAAAGGGTCTCGCAGGCGAGAGAACTACTAGTGGAGCTGCTGCGGTAGCAAAGCAAACGTTCCAGTATGCGAGTGTGGGGTCAAATACCAGGTCAGCTGAAAAGACACCTGTTTAGAAGAAGGAGTTCTGATGACGCGCGTTAAAAGCTCTCTTAAGGTGTTACTTCTTATAGCACTAGCTGTTGTTTTAACAGGATGCTCCATTGGTCCTATCAACATTGATTTGGACAAATGGTTCCACGTCAAGTCGGTGCAAGAGGCAATTCAAGAGAAGCGAGAAGCCCGTCAGCAGAAGATTCCTGATTCTGCATTGCATACGGCTGGAACTCTTACGGTTGGTTTGCGCACACAGTCAGTGACCGCTCCTATGATTGTGGCCTCGGAAGGCGGAACGCTGCAAGGAATTGACGTTGAAGTGGCCTCTGCGATTGCAGATCAGTTGGGCGTAGACGTTAAGTTTGTGTCAGTAAATGGTCCGGTCGATGGTTTGCAAGCAGGCTGCGATATTGTCATGGATGTCAGAAGCGGCGAAGATTCAACAAGCACGCTCATTTCTGGTTATGCTGAGTCCACAACAGCGCTTTTCCATAAGGGTTCAGAGACAAACATTACTGCTGATAGTTTGAGTGGAAAGTCAGTTGGTGTTCAAACGGGCTCTTTGTCTGAGCGCGCAATGGGTCAGGTGCTTACGGGCATGTCTGTTCAGGGTTTTTCTAACCTAAATGATGCTTTTGAAGCACTTGAAAATGGTTCCATCGATTATGTGGCCTGTGATGCATATGCTGGTGCTTATTTAGCAGCAAACAAAGATATTTCTATGGTTGGTGTCGTTGACGTTCCATCCACGATTGGTATTTCTGTAGCAACAAGTAACAAAGCTCTCGCTACACAAATTCAGCAAGCTCTTTCAGCTATTCAATCTAACGGTGTCGAGGGAGTTATTAGAAACAAATGGATTGGCACCTTGCCACACCTCTCAACTACCAATAAGATTTCCGGTCTTGTGGAAGTTTCTACGCAATCTACCAGCGCTGATTCTGCCACATCTTCCTCTGAGCAAAATTAATCGCACATAAAGAGAAATAGTCTCTAACCGTTTACCGCTCAATTCAACTTTTTATGGAATGATTGACCGACAAATGGGTATTGTTGTTATACAGACATCAGTTAGAAGATGTCTCGTGTATCCGATAGGAGGCTCCCATGGTGGACATCAAAATTTCGGGACGCAAGGTAAGTATTTCTGAGGCTTTGCGCGCACACGTAGACCAGAAAATCGGTGATGCTCTTAAGGTATTTGACATCACTCCTATGTCTTGCGATGTAGTTCTCAGAGTAGACAAAAACCCTTCAAATCCAGATAGAAAGACAGCTGAGGTTACGGTATTTGTTCGTAACAATGTTGTTCGTGTCACCGCCAGCTCTGACGATATGTATGTAGCTATTGATGAAGCGGCAGAAAAAGTCTCCAGGCAGCTGCGTAAGTACAAGACAAAAGTTGTTGAGCGTCGCCATCATGTAAAGTCCGAGCGTGGAGTTGCTCTTACTCAAGAAGATCTTGCAAATCTCATTGAGATTCCAGCTGAAGACCTTGATGACCAGCTTGTTCGCGAGAAATACATTGATCTTGAGCCAATGACGGAAGAGGAGGCGCTTGTCCAAACTGACCTTCTCGGCCATGATTTTTATGTCTTTGTTAATTCTTCTACTGGTTTGACTAATGTCATCTACCATCGTAAAAATGGTGGTTATGGAATTATCAAACCTAAGATTGAGGAACAGGATGTTCAATAAAAAAGATAAAGCCGAAGAAGAAATCAGCGAGGTTGCCTTTGAAGATCTTGAGCCTACTGAGCTTTCAGCTGCATATCATAAGCCCAGTAACGTTCGAATCATCATGGACTCCTGCGCAGACTTTGCTCCAGGAATTGCTGAACAGCTAGGTGTTGATATCATCCAGTTCCCTTATGTGGGACCAGACGGAGAGCACTATGATGACGGCTGGAAGAGCATTAGTGCACATGAGTTCTTTGAGGGCATGCGCAAAGATAAAAAGCTGCGCTACACCACCTCTGCAATTACTCCTGGTCATTACCTCGAGGTCTTTGAGCGTGCTGCAAAGCAGGGCACTCCAACGGTATATCTTTGCTTTACCTCTGCGCTTTCTTCATCCTACTATGCGGCTGAGCAAGCAGCAGATATGGTAAGAGAGAAATACCCAGACTTTGAGATTTACGTAGTCGACAATGGTGCACCTTCGTCCGCAGCTCAGCTTTTGGGTCTTGAAGCAGTGCATCAGGCCAATAAGGGTCTCTCGGCAAAAGAGATTGCCGAGTGGGCAGCAGATGCGCGTAACTATATTCATGGCTACTTAACACTTGAGACCTTGGATGCTCTTGCTGCGGGCGGTCGTATTCCTGCTGCTGCTGCAAATATTGGCGGCAAGCTTGATGTAAAGCCAGAGCTTACCTATGACTCAACAGGAGCTCTTACCGTCAAGACAGTGTGCAGAGGCCGCAAGAAGGCACTCAAGTCTCTTATCCAGGACTTTAGAGATAGCTATTCTCATGACACTTCGCTTCCTGTTGGCATTATTTCTGCAGACGCACAGAAGGACGCTAATTGGCTAGAGGCTCAGATTCGTAAAGAGAAGGGCTGCGAGGGACTTACCATTATTCATAGCCAGGTAGGACCAGTCATTGGTGCTCATGTTGGGCCAGGCATGGTGGCTATTGTCTTCTGGGGAACTGACCGTCGCGAGAAGCTTTCGCTTTCTGACCGAATTGCTAACAGGGTTCGTAAATCTAATTAACGGGTACAAGGTATGGGGTCGCTCTTTGGAGCGGCCCCAGTTTGTATATTTATTTCAGTCTGAAAGGACTCATACATGGCACTGAGCAAGAATGCAAAGGTTGCTTTTATTGGAACAGGCATTATGGGCGCTCCTATTGCAGAGCACCTTATTTCTGCTGGTTATGATGTTACTGTTTACAACAGAACACCAGAGAAAGCGCAAAAGCTTGTCTCGTTGGGCGCTCACGCTGCAGAGAGTGTGGCAGATGCTGCAAAAGACGCTGACGTTGTCTTTACCATGGTTGGTTATCCAACTGATGTTGAAGATGTTTACTTGGCAACAGATGGTCTTATCCGCGTTGCTAAGAAGGGCGCATACCTTATTGATCTGACCACTTCTTCATCTCAGCTTGCTCGTGATATTCACGATGCTGCTGAAATCGAGGGAAAACATGCCTTTGACTGTCCGGTTACGGGCGGCCAGAAAGGCGCCCAGGACGGTACTCTTACGCTGATTGTCGGCGCAACTGAGAATGATGTTGAGCCCGTACGCGCTCTTCTCGAGACCTTCTCGGCAAAGATTTTCTGCATGGGTGGTGCTGGTAAGGGTCAGACCGCAAAGCTTTGTAACCAGGTTTCCCTTGCTTCCTGCATGATTGGCTATGCAGACGCAATGGCCTTGGCAGAGCAGGGTGGACTTGACGTTGAGCAGATGCTTGAGGTTGTTGCTAGTGGCATGGGTTCTTCTCGTGCACTTAAAGAGCTTGCTCCTAAGTCGCTCGAGGGAGACTTCCAACCAGGATTTTTGGCTGAGCACTTCCGCAAGGATATTGCGCTTGCTCTTGCTCAGTCTGAGGACCTTGAGATTACCCTCCCTGGTGCAGAGACTGCCTTTACCCTGTATGACATGCTCTGCCAGATTGGTGGCGCTCGCAAGGGCACTCAGGCAATCTCGCTGCTTTATGCTGATGAGGCTACGAGCACTGCAGCTGGTCTTGACTGGTCGCTTCTTGAGAGCCAGGAAGATGAGGGTGAGCACGAGTGCTGCTGTGGTCACGACCATGAAGATGGCGATCACGAGTGCGAGTGCCACGGCCATGGACATCATCATGAGCATGAAGGTCACGAGCACGGTCATGACGGCCACTGCTGTCACTAAGTGCTAGCCGCAAAGGAACCCCGATTATGAGTGATATTTCTACTCCTCAGAGCTCTATTGCGGTTTTCATCGATTATGAAAATTTGGCACTAGGAACAGGTAAAAGAAAGCGCAACGGTCATCAAGAACCAGGTCATCTTCCAGAGATGAAGCTTATTATGGAGAGGCTGGTTGATAAGGGTCGTATTACTGCTAAGCGTGCATACTGCGATTGGCAGCGCTTTCCAAATGCTATTACACCCCTGCATGAGCTTGGCATTGAGCTCATTGAGATTCCAGATAGGGCTTATACCGGCAAGAACTCTGCCGATATTAGACTTGCGGTGGACGCTGTTGAGATGTGTCTTACTAAAGACCACATTGATACTTTTGCCGTTCTCTCTGGTGACTCGGACTTCTCGCCACTTGTGGCAAAGCTTAAAGAGTCTGGTAAAACGGTCATTGGCGTTGGTATGAAGGAGTCTACCAGCTCGCTTCTTGCTGAAGTTTGTGACGAGTTTATCTTCTACGAGGATATTTTGAGTTCTGGCAGAATTCCAGACTTTAAAGAGAAGGTACCTGTCGAGAAGCACGACTGCTATCAGCTCTTATTTGAGACCATTGAATCTTTGGAGCGCGAAAGCGAAACATTTATTTATGCGTCTCGTTTAAAGGAGACTATGCGAAGGAAGCGTCCACAGTTTGCTGAGGCAACTTATGGATATCGTTCGTTTACTTCTCTTTTACGTGAAGCATCAAGCCTTGGATTTATTAAAATTCATGAGGATCAAAAAAGCGGCACCGTTGTCGTAGACGGATTTAGAGAATAAAGGGTGTTTTAGAGAGGATTTAGGTTTCATGGCAGAAAAGAAAGAAACTGCTCAGAAGCCAAAAAAGGCTTCAACTAAGGCAACCGCAAAAGCGGGCTCTACAAAGGCGCCAAAAGAAGAAAAGCAACCTGCTAAGAAGGCTACTAAAAAGCCAACTATGGCACAGATGAAAAAAGTGAATGCACTGGTCATTGCTTTGTCTGATGCTAGTAGGCGCGCTCGTCAAGACGCATCTCATGAGCTTGCGGAGCTGGCTCATATTGCTCCTCTTGCCTTTGAAGAGCACATTGATTCTCTTATTGATGCACTGTATAGGCCAGAAGCACAGACTCGTTGGGAAGTGCTTGATGCGCTTGCCAATCTGAGTGCTCACTTTGGTGACCAGGTCTTTAAGGCATTTGATGCTGCTGAGGCTTCTCTGTTTGACGATGACTCAGCAACGGTGCGTCTCGCAGCATTTTTGTTCCTCTGTCAGTACGGAGCAACTTCAGCAAAGCATTCTGATGAGGCGTGGCCACTTTTGGATGAAGCGGTTCAGTGCTATCACGGGGATGCTGAGTACCATGACATGCTCCAGGGTCTTCTCGCCTTAGCACACGGAACTATTTCTAAGGACGTGAAGAAAGCACTGTCTCAGCGTATGAAGTTTGATGCGGAAAATGCCACTGGATACATCAAACAGTATTCGGAAGAGATTGTTGCAGCTACCAAGTAATTTGATTTGCATGTAAACGACTGTGTACAAATGGGGGAGTTTACTGGTTGTATGTTTTATGCAGGCTAATAAGAGTAAACTACAGGTTTGTATTAGTGTACGCATAGTTGCATTAAGCGATGAAAGGCAAGGATATGCCATCTATTGATGTAAAAAAGAACTCAAAGATCTTTATTGGAGTTGGAGCAGTTGTACTGTTTGCTCTAGGTATTGTCATCGGTCGCTTCCTTCTGGGCGGTGGCGGAGCTACTGGTTCTTTGAACGGTCGCACCACACTTTCTGAGGGTGAGCTCAACACTCCTATTGCTTCTTACACCTATAACGGTCAGACCAAAGAAGTAACTGCTCGTGAGGTTATTGAGAATACTTCTGGTCTTGACGCAGCAAAGCAGTCTGACGGCACCTATGCTGTTCCAGCAGCCGATAAGATTATTGGCTATGTTCGTAATGCTCTTGTTGTTGCTGAAGCTCAGAGCAAGGGTATTACCGTCACTGATGACGAGGTCAACAATTACATGCAGACCAACTTCAAGACTACTGATGTTAGCCAGGTTGCTTCTGCATACAAGCTCTCTGAAGATGTTGCAAAGAAGCTTATTAATGATGCTGTCATCATGAAGAAGTATCGTGATAGCGTTCTGACTACAACTCTTCCAGATGCTCCACAGGCACCAACAGCACCTGAGGACGGCAACTCTGAGACTACAAGCCAGGAGTACGCTCAGTACATCATTGGTCTTGCTGGTGATGAGTGGGACGCTAAGAACAACACTTGGGCTTCCCAGGATGGCGATTACTACAAGCAGCTCTCTGCTTATTCAATCTCCAACGATTCCGCTTCTTACGCAGCTGCTCAGACCGCTTATCAGGTTGCAATGAGCAAGTACTCTGCTGTTGCAAGCAAGGCTTCTCAGGAGTGGTCACAGAAGATCAACGAGATTCTTGGTAAGGCATCTATTGCTGTTTACTCTCTTGCTCTCTAGGATCTGAAAAGCAATGAAAGTTGCTATTAGCGCTTGTTTACTTGGCCTCCCCGTCAGATATGACGGAGGGGCCAAGCCTGTTTCTGCAGTACAAAGGCTTGCAGAAAAAGTAAACGTCACAAAGATCTGCCCCGAGACTTCCTCAGGTCTTCCTGTACCTCGTCTACCCGCGGAACAGCGAGAAGGTCGTGTTTGGCTCAAGGACGGCTCGGATGTTACAGAAGATTTTGAACGTGGATCTAAGATTGCTCTTAGTGCTGTTACGTCTTCTGACATCACGCTCGCCGTTTTGAAGGCAAAGAGCCCGTCTTGTGGCGTGCATGAGATTTATGATGGTACGTACTCAGGAAAGCTTGTTTCTGGCGAGGGAACACTTACTCGTCACCTCTTAGAGGAGGGGATTTGCGTGGTTACCGAGAAAACCATTGAGAATGTAAGCCCATCTGTTGAGCATCCTGTTGCTCTTATTTTGGGAACCGGACTTGGTCATCTTGCTGATTTGGTAAAGCCAGTTCGTCGTATTGATTATCGTGACATTCCAGGTTTCCCTGTTGACGCTTCTCCTATGGCTGGCCACAGCTTTGAGGCAACTATTGGTACTATCGACGGCGTGCCTGTAGTTGTTTATCCTGGTCGCGTACATCTCTATCAGGGTTATTCTGCAGCTGAGGTAACCTCTCTTGTTCAGCATGCCCATCACCTGGGCTGCAAAGACATTATTTTTGCAGGTGCAACAGGTGCTGTTTCTGGAAACGCAAAGACTGGCCTTGGCGTTATTACTGATCAGATTAACCTCACTGGAACCAATCCGCTTGCAGAGTGGGCAGGCCTTCGCGATGTCGAGACCCCATTTGTAGATATGAATGATGCCTTCTCGCCTTATCTAAGAACGCTTGCACGCGGCGTAGCGGATGACCTCAAAATTGAGCTCAACGAGGGCGTTTTTGCTGGTCTATTGGGACCAAACTTTGAAACTCCTGCAGAGGTTGCTATGCTTCGTAGCTTTGGTGTTTCATACGTTGGCGTTTCTACAGCTCTTGAGGTCATTATGGCCCGCGCTCTTGATATGAACGTGTTAGCCCTGACGCTTGCAGCAAATCCAGCTGGAGCTCACGGAACTACGCATAAGAGTGTTCAAGAGGCATCTGAGAAGTACGCAAATAATCTTGAGCGCCTTGTTCGTGGTGTTCTCGGGCTTCTTTAGTATTTCTGCTTGAATAATACAGGGCTTCCCCGTATAGTTGTTAGCGCGCTTTTGCACGCCAGCATAGCTCAGTTGGTAGAGCACCGCTCTCGTAAAGCGGGGGTCATCAGTTCGATCCTGGTTGCTGGCACCACTAACTACTAATAGCCGCCTTGTGCGGCTATTTTTATGCCGCGAGCGGTGACTCATTGTTTCTGTCGCATAACCTTCATCACGCACGAGTACACTAGTCTTACACGATAGTTTGCGAAAAAATAGATTAATCTGTTGACGAGTGGAGGATAAATGACATGTATTAGACCACCTTACTTTTTAACCAATCGTGATTGGTATACAACCCCAGAAGATGAAGGTATCGACGATTTCTTTTTTGATGATGGTCGCGGATATCACATTAAAGATGATGCTCCAGAAGAAGCAAAACAGAGTTATATAGATTTCTATGCAGAAGATCCGGACTTTCCAGGGATTCATTTCCATTAGAGAGCCACAATCAAATCCATGTGAAACAACTGCAACGTGATGGGTATAGACAAAGTAGTAGTAATTACTAACAAAAGGAGTTTTTATGGCTACTCAGAATCTCGAGCTTTTCTATAAGCCAACCTGCCCATACTGCCACAAGGTCATGTCCTTTATGGAGCAGAACAACATTGAGCTTCCTATGCACGATATCGTTGCTGATGACGCAGCTCGCGAGCGCCTTATTGAGGTTGGCGGTAAGCGTCAGGTCCCCTGTCTGTTCATTGATGGCAAGGCAATGTATGAGTCCGGCGACATCATCAATTACCTTTCTGAGGTCTTCCATGTTTCTGGTTCAAACGATGACTCAGACGATGGTTCCGCTGCAGCTGCTTGCACCATCGGCGGTGCTTGCTCCTTCTAAGATTGTTGCCGAGAAACCCGTCAAGCAGTAGGTTTTCTCGCCTTGTTTACACAAATCCCTCTGTTCCAGGATATGGAGCAGAGGGATTTTGCGTTAGAAAACGGGGTAGTTTATAACTCTTCAGCCCTATTTGCGTCAGTTAACTCTTTAGGCGTGCTACAGCGTATTCGCTAATGAGCAGCAAGAAGAGGATGAGGATAGAGGAAAAGCTACCAATAACTGCGCCGTTAAGACCAGTAAAGCTGACCATCATCCAGATAATAGGGATGGATACAACAAATGAAATCAGGTAGGCACGCGTAACTGCCTTTTGAGCTCGCATGATGGTGATGAGCTGGTACAAAAAGTCGATTGCAGCACAAAGGCCACCGGTGGCTACCATAATGCGTGCAAGTCCGCGATACTGCTCAAAATCAACGCCGTACAAGAAGCTGTTAAGAGGAATGCCAATAAACTCAACAAATGCTGCAGTACCTGCGGTGACTACCGCGATGGCTCCAAACAGGGCAAGTACCATTACGCCAAAGCGCTTCTTATTAGCCGGATTGTGGATAGAGGTTTCTAGCAGACTGGCAAGCTTAAAGAGCTGCGGCCTGTAGATGAGCGTGGAGATCATCAAAATAGTGTGAGCGGGGAAATAGAGCGCATTGAAGTACAACTGGTTGCTGTAAGAGAGTGTACCTTCCATGGCAAACTTTGGCAGCGAATCGATAAGGTTGTAGAGGAAAAGCGCCAAAAAGAGAGGCCAGCATTGCACAAAGATATCTTTGATGTTTGCAAGCTTGAAGTGCACGCTTTTATCGGTCTCAAGAATGGCTAGGGGAGCAGAAACAAATACCAAGGTGACAAGAGCGCAAATACCCATGCTCCAACTTGCCCATACAAGATTTCTGGTAACAAATAACACAAGCGTGAAGAGAATAAAACTTGTGCTACACCTCAGCGCTTGACTGAGTCCTGCTAGATAGAGCTTGTCCTTTTGCTGCAAGCGGCCTTCGTAGACATCGGCCATACCGTCAACTGCCCTAAAGAGCAACGCTCCCGTGCAGATAGAGAACATGGGCTCGGCATAGCCTTTGAAGAAACACCAAATAAGGCCAGCTGTCACCATGACAACAACGGTAGCTGCACGCTGAATCTGGTAATCAGAAAAGCTGCGCTGTTCGGTCAGGTCAGAAACCTGATAGGTACGGACGCCGTATTGGGCAATAAATAACAAAAGTGTTGCCACAACAAATGCCATGGAGAAAAGACCTGCCTGCTCAATGCCAACAAGCTGGGAACAGACAACGGTCAGAAGAGGGAAAAGTGCACCCCAGGCGCCTTGTCCAAGAGCATTAAAAATATAGTCTTGTGACGTTTGATGTGCTAGGTATTGCTCGTTTTGATTGGCAATATCGCCAGAGACCACGGCAGAAAGAAGCCTGGTCCACCATGTAACCACAATGCCAGGTTGACCCCCGTTTGTGCGCGAGTCATCAAGCTCATAGCGAGGTGTGCGAAGACGCTCTACCTGCTTATGTACGGAAGAATTGTTGTACGCAGTACGACTTTTCTTGAATGGATTGAGCATGTAAAACCTAAAATCTTCTTTAACGTGGCCAGAAACTTTGATATATCAATTTTTATTTGTTATATCGATTGTAGTCCACGATGTACATTAGGTAACAGATTGACAAACAATCGTGCGAAGATTGTTACAAAAGGGTATGGTAGATACTATGTATTCAGAGTCATGTGGGAAAGGATGAGCATGGCAGGCAATCCTCAAGATTCAAATCTAGAGTCCAGCAATGCTTCTTTTGACGAGAAACCCATCGATGGTGCAACAACTTCTGAAGTAGCTCAGTCGCTTCTTGAACGACGCGGGAATGAGATTGCTGCTGCTCGTACCCTTATTCAAGCGCTTAAAGCGCCAGCTCCTCTGCGCGATAACCTTACCTTCTTTTTGCGTTTGGTAAGAAAAGTGCTTGCTGAGTACAATCCAGATCTTCTTACTAGTTTTGACACGTTGTTGGTTGAGGCAATTAAAGCTGGACCAGATGATTTGTCTACAACTCGCGCACCTTTGCTGCTTGAGGCAATCAATGCGGTACTCAAAGTAGATTCAGAGAAGGAATCGCTTAATGCTTTTCTGCGTTTTGCTTCTACCATTGACAGCCTAAGCATGGAAGATTCTGTGCTTCTCATGCGCGCATTTGTAACTTTCTTCCACTTAGCAAATCTTTGTGAAGAGAATTATCGCGTTACCAGCCTGCGTTCTCGTGAGGCTTCTGTTGATCCATCTTCTGCAGAAGACCCCATCAATGAGATAACCGTTGCATATAGACAGCTTATTGACGAGTGCGGTGAAGAAGAGGCAAAAGCACGTCTTAATCGTCTTGAGTTCCACCCCGTCTTTACTGCGCACCCAACTGAGGCTCGTCGTAAAAACGTTGAGCGCCGAATCCGTACCATCTCAGAGCTTCTTGATGAGCGTCAGAGGCTTGGTGGTCCTGCTCGTGTGGAAAACGAGCGTCGTATGCTGCAAGAGATTGACGGCCTATTCCGTACGTCTCCTATCGGTCATAAAAAGCCAACTCCTTTGGAGGAGGCAGATACTGTCCTCAACATTTTTGATACCACCCTTTTTGAGATGGTTCCTTCGGTATATCGACGCTTTGATAACTGGGTGCTGGGAGAAAACGCTGGTTGTGTGTCGCCTGTCTGCCCACCATTTTTCCGTCCAGGTAGCTGGATTGGCTCCGACCGCGACGGTAACCCTAATGTTACCGCTCTGGTTTCTCGCCAAGTTGCCGAGAAGTACCGTGTACACGTACTGCAGGCACTGGCTCGGGCTACCAAGGAAGTCAGTCGAGGCCTGACGCTTGATGGTATTTCTACTCCAGCTTCGCCTGCGCTTGTCAATCTTTGGGCACAGCAGGTAGAAATGAGCCAGGCCCTGACCGCTAGGGCTATTGATAAGGCTGGGTCTGAGTTGCACCGTGCGGCGATGCGCGTCATTTCTGGCCGACTCAGCGCCACCATTGAGCGCAATGCTGACCTGATGTATCAAAACGCTGAAGAGTTTATTGCTGATCTGCGCGTTATTCAGGATTCACTGGCTCAAGCAGGGGCTTTCCGTATTGCTTACGGTCCTGTTCAGAAGCTTATCTGGCAGGCTCAAACTTTTGGCTTCCACTTGGTAGAGATGGAGTTCCGTCAGCACTCTTTGGTGCACAAGCGTGCGCTTGCAGATATTGAGACACACCCCTCAACTGCCGAGAAACCCGCCAAACTCGATGCTATGACGCAGGAGGTGCTAGACACCTTCCGCTCTATTGGGTCAATTCAGAAGAAGAATGGTATTAACGCTGCTCGTCGCTATATTATTTCGTTTACGCAGTCTGCTCAGGATGTTGAGAATGTCTATAAGCTTGCACGTCTAGCGTTTGCAAATGAAGAAGACGTTCCTGTATTAGACGTTATTCCACTCTTTGAGCAAATTGAAGACCTTGAGAACGCTGTTGCTACACTTGACCAGGTAATTCAGCTTCCTGAGGTACAGACACGTCTTGCTCAGACAGACCGCAAGCTTGAGGTCATGCTGGGCTATTCCGATTCCTCAAAGGACGAGGGACCAACTACGGCAACGTTGGTACTGCATAAGACCCAGGCTGCTTTGGCAGAGTGGGCAGAGAAGAACTCCATTGACCTCATCTTGATGCATGGTCGTGGCGGCGCAGTTGGTCGTGGCGGTGGTCCTGCAAACCGTGCTGTTCTTTCTCAGCCTAAGGGATCGGTAAACGGTCGCTTTAAACTTACTGAGCAGGGAGAAGTTATTTTTGCTCGCTATGGTGACCCAACGCTTGCTCGTCGTCATGTAGAGTCCGTTGCTGGAGCAACACTGCTTCAGATGGCACCTTCTATTGAGCAGAAGAACACCCAGACAGACGTCAAGTTTGCTTCGCTCGCATCTGAGCTTGATAAGGCCTCCAAGCAGCGCTTCTTGGAGCTCATTCACTCCGACGGCTTTGCTGAGTGGTTCTCGGTTGTTACCCCTCTGACAGAGATTGGTCTTCTCCCCATTGGTTCAAGACCTGCAAAACGTGGCCTGGGCGCCAAGTCTCTTGATGACCTGCGTGCTATTCCATGGATTTTCTCCTGGTCACAGGCTCGTATCAACCTGGCTGCTTGGTATGGACTGGGTAGTGCCTGCGAGGCGGTAGGGGATATTGAACGCCTCCGCGAGGCATATAGAGAGTGGCCGCTGTTCACTACGTTTATCGACAACATTGAGATGTCAATCTCCAAGATTGATGCTCGTATTGCAAGACTTTATCTGGCTCTGGGTGATCGTGCTGAGCTTTCAGAGATGGTTCTCTCTGAGATGTCGTTGACGCGCAAGTGGGTCCTTGCTATCACGGGCAACAAGTGGCCACTGGAGAACCGTCGAGTGCTGGGTCCAGTTATTCGCTTGCGTCTGCCGTTTGTTAACATTCTCTCGGTTACGCAGGTACACGCCCTGTCTGAGCTTCGTATAAGGGATGACATGCTTACTCCAGAGGAACGTGCAAACATTACGTATTTGATTTTGTGCACCGTGTCTGGTGTTGCCGCAGGTCTGCAGAATACGGGCTGATGTCACACAGCTTGCCGTAAGCTTAAGCAAACAATCGTTTATGTTTACGTAAAACTAGTACTACCTGAAATAAAGTTGCAATATTTACAAGGCGAGAAACCACTGGTAGACAGAGTTTCTCGCCTTATTTTTACTTTAATTATTAAATGAAAGTTGAATTACCTTAACTTTTAGTTGATACTAATGAAGTAAAAGTTCGAAAGAGCAAACTTAGTTTGCCTACGTTATTTTGGGGGATGCATGGATACAGAAAAGACCTCACAGGGTCCTGCGAATTCTGGTCCAGTTCTTCCTCTTGCCATGCTTGGTGAGGGAGAGACTGCGTTGATCGTAACGGTTAAGGGTGCTTCTGATCTTCGTCAGCACCTTTCAACACTTGGTTTTGTTGAGGGCGCCGAGGTAAAGGTTATTTCACGAGTCAACGGCGACGTTATTGTTAGCGTTAAGGGTGCACGACTTGGACTGAACCGTCAGATGTCGTCGCACATCATGGTTTCTCCGCTCTAAACACTTTGTTGTATTGCGCTGCTGGTAAAACCCGCGGCTTTTAATACGTGTTTCGATGAAAGGAAGGTTATGGCAACTCTGAAAGAAGTTAAGGTGGGGGAGAGTTGCACGGTTGCTGCGCTAAAGGGTGTAGGCGCCGTGAAACGTCGCATCATGGACATGGGCCTTACTAAGGGTACTGAGGTTCACGTCAAAAAGGTAGCACCACTGGGAGACCCAATTGAGCTCACAGTTCGTGGCTACGAGCTTTCTATCCGCAAGGATGAAGCTGCAAGCATTGAAGTAGTAGACGTTCACAAGGTAGAGGAAGCCTAATGGCACAAAAGACTATTATTGGTCTTGCAGGTAATCCAAACTGCGGTAAGACCACCCTATTCAATGAGCTTACGGGCTCAAACGGCTATGTCGGCAACTGGCCTGGCGTTACCGTCGAGAAGAAGCAGGCAAACTGGCGAGCTGATAAGGACGTCACCTTTGTCGACCTTCCTGGTATTTATTCTCTGTCTCCTTATTCACCTGAGGAGCAGGTATCACGTGACTATCTCATTAACGAGCGCCCTGATACTATCATTGACCTTCTCGATGTTACTAACCTAGAGCGTAACCTCTATCTGACTACTCAGATTCTTGAGGCTGGTCGTCCAGTTGTCCTTGGTCTTAACATGGTTGACCTGCTCAAGGAGTCCGGTGACGTCATTGATACCAAGGAGCTTTCTAAGCAGCTTGGTGTTGAGGTTGTTGAGGTCTCCGCACTTCGCAACAAGAACATTGACACTCTGGTAAAGACGGCAATTAAGGCCGGCCAGGAGGGAACTCCTGCTGAGGGTGTTAAGTGCTTTACCCCAGAGGTTGAAGAGGCTCTTGGCAAGATTGCTGCTGCAATTGAGGGCCTTGCTCCTGCAACTCTTTCTCGTTGGTATTCCATTAAGGTCTTTGAGCGCGATGCAAATGCAATTGCTCCTCTTAACCTTTCTGCCGAGAAGACCGCTGAGCTTGAGAAGATCATTGCTGCAGTTGAGCAGTCTCGCGACGACGACGCTGAGTCCATCATCACTTCTGACCGTTATGAGTGGATTGCTGGCGTTATGGCAGCTTGCGTCAAGAAGGCTCCAAAGCAGCTGACTACTTCCGAGAAGATTGACCGTGTTGTTACTAACCGTATCCTTGGTCTTCCTATCTTCGTCATCATCATGGCTCTTGTTTACTTCATCTCCATTTCTACCGTTGGTACGGGAGCTACTAATTGGGTCAACGACAACCTGTTTGACAAGGGTTTCCACTTCATGGGTATCGGCGACGCCGAGTACAATGAGGCAAAAGATGAGTTTGACTCTCATCACTATGGTGACCAGATTGACGCGTATCTCAACGCAGCTGACGAGGCTGGTATTGATACCACTGAGGTTCGTGCTGCAATCGCGGCTAAACAGTGGGATTCTGACGCTATCACCAGCTTTGAGGCAGAGACTGCCAAGAAGAACGTTGTTGCTCTGAGCGCACCAGTTCATGATGAGGATGGCAACTTCGTTGATACTGACGACAATCCTCTTAGGCTTGATGCAAACGGCAACCCAATTCTTGCTGAAGGTCAAGAACTTCAGACTCTGGGCGGCGTAACTGCTGCTGGCTTCAAGACCGCTGTTGAAGGCGCTGCTACTGAGCCAGAAGCTTCTGCGTATGGCATGTATGTCCCAGGTATTCCTGATCTTGCTCGCGGTGCTCTTGAAGGTGCTGGCGCAAGCCCCGTTGTCACTAGCCTTGTAGTTGACGGTATTATCGGCGGCGTAGGTGCTGTTCTTGGCTTTATTCCACAGATGTTTGTCTTGTTTGTTATGTTGTGTTTCTTGGAAGACTGCGGATATATGAGCCGCGTTGCTTTTGTTATGGACCGTGTCTTCCGTCGTTTTGGTCTATCAGGTAAGTCTTTTATTCCACTTCTTATCTCCTCTGGTTGTGGTGTTCCTGGCGTTCTTTCTACTCGTACTATTGAAAATGAGAAAGATCGTCGCATGACGATTATGCTTACCACTATGATTCCATGTTCGGCAAAACAGCCTATTATTGCCTTGATTATGGGTGTTCTTATTGGAGGAACTACTGCTTGGTGGATTGCTCCTGCTTTCTACTTCCTTGGCGTTGCAATGATTGTTATTTCTGCAATCATGCTGAAGAAGACTAAGGCATTTGAGGGCGAGCCTGCACCATTTGTTATGGAGCTTCCTGATTACCACATGCCTTCTATCAAGTCTTGGGCAATGCACGTTTGGGAGCGTATCTCTGCATACATCCTTAAGGCTGGTACCATCATCTTCGCAGCGGCTATTGGTATTTGGGTTCTTTCCAACTTTGGTTGGGCAACCTGGGATGGTGCAAACGGCGTCTTTGGTTACCTTCCAGGCATTGAGGGCGCTCCTGAGAATGTCATGGACTTCTCTCTGCTTGCAGCTGTTGGTGGTTTCATCGGCGTTATCTTTGCTCCTCTTGGATTTGCAAACTGGCAGGCAACTGCAGCTTCCATCTCTGCTCTGATCGCAAAAGAGAACCTTGTTTCTACCTTTGGTGTTCTCTACGGTCTTGGTGATGCAAGCGAGAAGTCAGTTACTATGTGGTCTGGCTTCGCTGGTATGTTCACCGATGCTGGTGGTATTCTTCACGTTGGCGCAATGTGCGCATTTGTTGCATTCAATATGCTTGACGCACCTTGCTTTGCTGCAATTGGTTCCATCCGTCGTCAGATGAATGACTCTAAGTGGTTCTGGTTTGCTATTGGTTATCAGTGCACTTTTGCATGGATTGTTGGTCTTATCATCAACCAGTTCTGGGAGTTCTTCGTTCTTGGTTCCTTCGGTGTCTGGACTGTTATTGCTTTTGCCTTCTTGGCAGCAATTCTCTTCCAGCTCTTCCGCCCTGCTCCAAAGTGGGATAAGAAGGACGATAAGATCCTTACCGACCTTACCGAGGTTGCAAAGGCATAAGCTACTACTAGCTGAGTACGCTGACCTGATCCCCCGCGCCAATTCGGCGTGGGGGATTTTGTTTATGTTTATCTCGGACTTTCTTGATGTAAGATAAAAATCCATAGACATGTAAACTTAGTCTAACTTTTTGTAGAGTTTACGAAATTAGATAAAAAACCTGAAAAGATTCTTGTAAGTTTCCCTCGGTTAACTTACTATGTTTTTAAGCAATTTACTTGCTTGCTTTATTCAGGTTCCCGTAGCTCGGAGAAAGACCCTCTCCCTTTCTTGCGAGCGTAGAACACGAGCCGCTGACTCTGGGTGTCAGCGGCTCCCCCCTTTTTTAGGATGTATTTACTTGCTTTTAGTGCAAGTCTCTGTCTTCTTCATGTTCAGAAAGATCGCTTGTATCGCGGTCCAAAAGAACCGAGACGTTCATGTCAGGGTAGGCTGCCTCTACTTCATGAATAATATCGTGGACAATTTGCTTACCGTCATAGCCAAACTCAATGACTGCATCAAAGGCCATAAATTGATTTTCAATGTCAGCAATAAAACCATGAACTTGAAGAACACCTTCATGAGCTAAAGCCATTTCAGTTACTTCAGTACGCATTTTTACAATGCGATTATCGGTAGTGTTTCTCGCATAAATACCAATGGCAGCAATGATTATTTTGCCTGATGTCTGCTTGTAAATCTCTGTACTCAGACGCCTAGTCATCGTATCAATCTCAATAGCTGAAGTGGTATCAAGAACCTCAGTGTGGAATGAGCCTACAAATCTGTCTGGGCCGTAGTTGTGGATAATAAGGTCGTAGACGCCTTCTGCATCTGGGTCTTCTTTCACAATGTTATAAATGAGCGTTGAAAGAGCTGCATCGGGACGCATGCCAATAATTTCTTTAATAGAGCCTTGTAGCAGCTCAATTGAAGCTTTAATGATAAATACTGAGATAACAATGCCTACGTATGCTTCAATGCTAATTCCCGTAAAGATAAAGATAAGAGCAGCAGCTAAAACAGAAGTGGAAAGCGCAGCATCAAAGAGCGCGTCAGAGCCTGATGCAATAAGGGTGTCGGAGTTTACGCGATTACCTACAGAGCGGACGTAGTGACCCAAAATAATCTTTACGAGCACAGCTACTGCAATGATGACTAAAGACAGGGGACTATAGTCTGGAGTAACAGGATCTATGATGTCTTGGATAGATTTGATGAGTGAAGAAATACCTGCATACATAATGATTGCAGCAATTACTGTTGTAGTGATGTATTCGATGCGTCCGTGTCCAAAGGGGTGCTCGCGATCAGCTTTTTTGTTAGATAGTTTGGTTCCCACAATGGTGATGATTGATGAAATTGCATCGGAGAGATTGTTCACCGCATCAAGAGTAACGGCAATTGAGTTAGATAAAATGCCCACAGCTGCTTTGAATGCCGCAAGTGCAACATTAGCTGCAATGCCAATGGCGCTAGTGCGTATAATGGCGGTTTCACGTTCAGAAGAGGTTATAGTTACCTGTGATTGGGTCATAGTAAATCTAGCTTTCTGTAACGTTAGAAAGAACTTTTAAAAGCAATCGTTTAAGCTCAGCGCCCTCTTCGGTCGAGAGATTAACGCATGAGCCAATCTGATGTGGGACTATTTGCATTTCTCGCCTAAGGTCTTTGCCTTTTTGGGTGAGGGAAACAATCAGCTGACGTCCGTCTTTGTTTGTTTTTTGGCGCAGTACAAGGCTCTTCTCCTCAAGCTTTTTAAGAAGTGGAGTCAAGGTGCCTGAATCAAGAAATAAAAGCTCACCTAAGGTTTTGACATCCAAGGATTCATGTTCCCAAAGCGCCATCATGGCAATGTATTGTGTATACGTTAGATTAAAGGGCTTAAGCAGCGGCGTATACCTTCGTACCACTTCTTTTGAGGCACTGTAGAGCGGGAAGCAGAGCTGGTTTTTGAGGAGAAGCTCGGGGATATCGGGGGAGTTGTCGAGTGTAGAAGAGCCGCTAGCAAAAGTGCTAGCGGCTGCAACAGACTGTATTTCTTTTTGAGAAGAACTCATGAGTAAATCGGTCCTCTCGCCTTACGCAAGTAGGTTTTTAATTGCAGATTCAACTTCTGCCATATCGGTGGTTGGCTCAAAGCGTGCAACAACGTTTCCCTGGCGGTCTACAAGGAATTTAGTGAAGTTCCACATGATATAGGCCTTGTCACCAAACTTCTTGTTGTTTGCCTTTGCAAATTTGTCCAGTGCAAGAGCTTTGATACCCTTACCAAAGCCCTGGAAGGGGAAAGCTGTTGCAAGACGCTCGAAGAGAGGATTTGCGGTCTCTCCGTTGACGTCGCCCTTCTTGAACTGTGGGAAAGTAGTGCCAAATTTCATAGTGCAGAACTGGTGAATCTCTTCATCGGACTCTGGGGCCTGATCTGCAAACTGATTGCAAGGGAAGTCTAAAATCTCAAAGCCTTGATCTTTATAAGCAGCGTAAATGCGCTCAAGATCCTCATACTGTGGGGTAAAACCACAGCCAGTTGCAGTATTAACAATAAGAAGAACCTTACCGTCAAATGAG
>CALHQT010000102.1:0-23687 GCA_938038135.1 uncultured Atopobium sp. | reverse complement strand
AAACTGATTGCAAGGGAAGTCTAAAATCTCAAAGCCTTGATCTTTGTATGCCGTATAAATGCGCTCAAGATCCTCATACTGTGGGGTAAAGCCGCAACCAGTTGCAGTGTTGACAATCAGAAGAACCTTTCCATCAAAAGAGGAGAGGGAAGTTACGGAGCCGTCACGCTCTTCTACGGAGAGGTCATAGATATTGGTGTTTGCCATGATGTTCCTTTCAACGAGCCATGGATTGTCTGAAGCATTGGATGGCTTTGTGTATTGGGTAGTGTACCCCAGTAGCTGTAACCTAACACAAATAAATTGTACACAATTTAAATTTCATAATAACGACATAGAGAGAATGTTATTTTTTCATTTAATTGATAGCCCATATGAGCAAATATCAATAATTTAAGTAACGCCTCAGAGCAGCTTCTTCACAAAATTTATATGTACACCATAGCTAACCATAGGAAACGTTTTCGCAGGTAAGAAATTACTTGTGTACAATTGTTTCATTAGGATAACTAATTAGTAATGATTTTCACTTGTTTTTTTCGTAAAAAAATTTTATCTTCAATAGGTCATTAACCGATTAATTTGCAAAAAGCAGATGGGGGATTTACATGAAACTGAACAATTGGTGTCTCGCAGCCGGTGGCGCTGCACTTGCTGGCGTTGTTGCTGGTCTTGCTTCTAACGGCACTCTTCACAAGGCAGCTGTCAAGGCAACTGCATGTGGTCTTCGCGTAACTGACCGCGTTTCCGCAGAGACTCAGAATGTTGTTGACGAGGCTAACGACGTTGTCGCAGAGGCTCGCCGTGAGTCCAAGATTGACGCTGCAGTTCGCGCTCGCCTTGCTGAGCTCGAGGAGGGTATCCGCGCTGAGGTTACCAAGCAGGTCGACGCAGAGGGCGCACAGGCATAATTCATGCGCTTCACAATTACTAATGAAATCTCAGGTCGCATTCGTGCAAAATGCGACCTGGGTCATATTGATGAGGCTGAAGCCCGTGGTATTTCCTATGAGCTGATGCGTGTTGACGGAGTTCGTCACGCTGAAGTTCACATGGCAAACGGTTCTCTCTTGCTAAGGTTTGATCCTCTCAAGAGAGATCAGGTACTTGCGGCTGTTGGCGCTTTTGACGTCTTGAACTTGCCACGAGAAGAAGAGGCAGGCCTTGAAGACTTCTGCAGCTCAATTGAGATGGCTCTTGAGAACAATCGTTTCCAGATGGAGGTTGTGACCACATTCGCACGCCGCTGGATTATGCGCTCTTTGCCACTACCTGCAGTTGCTAACTACGCGTATGTCATTCTCCGCGCCATTCCTTTTGTTGTGGAAGGCGTTAAGCGCCTGTTTAAGAAAGAGCTGACTGTTGAGGTTTTGGACGCAACTGCTATCACCACTTCAATTCTAAGAAATGAGTGGGCAGATGCATCTACGGTCATGTTCTTGCTTGAGCTGTCTGCTGCTATGGAGAACCACGTGGCAAGCCGAGCACGTCTTGCACTTCGTGATGGCCTAATCACTCGTTCTGAGAACGTCTGGGCTCGTATTGACGGCAAGGACGTTATGATTGCCCTTTCTGAGGTTGAGAAGGGTATGATTTTGCACCAGCGCGCTGGTGGCGTTCTTCCTGTTGACGGCAAAGTTGTTGAAGGCATTGGCCAGATGAACGAGGCCGCCATGACAGGTGAGTCTCGCCTTGTTACCAAAGAGCCTGGCTCAACCGTTTACGCAGGCACCGCTCTTGAAGACGGTGACCTTATGGTAAGCGTCACTGCTCCTCCAGGAATGTCTCGTATCGACAACATTGTTGATATGGTTGAGCAGTCTGCTGAGCTTAAGGCTGGCGCACAGTCTAAGGCAGAGCGCCTTTCTGATGCACTGGTTCCTTACAGCTTCCTTGCCTTCTTTGGTATTTGGGGAATCACCCGAAACATCACTAAGGCTATGACCGTTCTTATGGTTGACTATTCCTGCGCCATTAAGCTTTCCACTCCTGTTGCAGTGGGTAGCGCAATGGATGAGGCGGCCAAGTTTGGCATGACGGTTAAGGGCGGAAAATACCTCGAGAAGATCGCTGCTGCTGATCTTATCGTCTTTGATAAGACCGGTACGCTGACAAAGGCAGTTCCACATGTTGAGTGCATTGTCAGCTTCTGTGGTCGCACCGAGGACCAGCTTCTGCGTCTTGCTGCATGTATTGAGGAGCACTTCCCACACAGCATGGCTCGCGCAATTGTGAACGAGGCAAAGGTACGTGGCCTCAAGCACAAAGACGAGTTCCACGCAGAGGTTAAGTATGTTGTTGCTCACGGTATTCGTACCAAGGTTAACGACAAAGAGGTCTGCATTGGCTCAGCTCACTTCATTTTTGATGACGAGAAGACCCCAATGCCCGAGGGAATTCAAGACGACCTTGCACAGATTGCTCCAACCTCGTCCATTATCTTTATGTCCGAGGATTCAAAACTTATTGCAGCAATTTGTATTACCGATCCTGTAAGGGAAGATGCAGCAGCAACTATTACGCAGCTCCGTGCTCTTGGTGTTAAGCGTATGGTTATGCTGACCGGCGACTCAGAAAACGTTGCAGCAAGTGTTGCTAAGAAGCTGGGTCTTGACGATTATGTGGCACAGATTCTCCCAGAGGATAAGTGTGAATATGTTAAGAAGTTCCAGCAGGAGGGCTACACCGTTGCAATGGTAGGCGATGGTATCAACGATTCACCTGCACTAGCTGTTTCTGATGTTTCACTGGCGCTTTCTGATGCAACTGATATTGCTCGCGCAGTTGCGGATATTTCGATTAAGAATGATTCGCTTGAATCGCTGGTAATCATGCGTCTTTTAGGCCAGCAGGTAATGAAGAGGATTCACGCCGACTATCGTACGATTGTTGCGCTGAACAGCTCTTTCATTGCTGCAGGCGTTGCAGGTCTTATTACCGTAAGTGCTGCTGCATATATGCACAATCTTCTGACACTTATGGTAACGCTTGCAAACACAAGGTCACTGCTTACCACTGCAGCTCATAACCCTAATGTTCCTTCTGAGGTAAAGATGCTTTTAACTGAAGGACAAGCTACCTAGAACGCACTTGTAGGCGTCAACAAAGCGCTTTTTTAGATCGCGTTAAAGCTCCCGTTTCTTATTAGTAAGAGGCGGGAGCTTTTTTCTGTCAAAAAGTAAAAATATTTTGAGTTTTCTCTTGCATTTAGTTAGCTAAGGCTTACACTTTAAATAGTTAGAAGAGGTTAACTTGTTAAGGTTTTTATATAACAGGAGCTAGTTCTAACAAAATTGCTTTATCAGCCCGGAACCTTTCCCCTCTCCAAGGGTCCGGAATCCAGGCGCCGTCGGCTCCCTTTTAGTCGACGGCGCATTTTTAAGAAGGGAGCAAGTACGGTATGGATTGTCTTACTTCTTTTGAGAATTCATCGCTCCTAGACGTTACTTCTCCCTGTACCTATTCTGCTGATAAAAAGCCTGTTTTTAATGAGGGTGGGAGAGCGTATACTCCCGAGCTCTGTCACGATTTTGCAACAACATTTGTTCGCTGTGCTGCTGGTGTTATTGCTCACGTTAAGCCGGCTGCACTCTTTTCATTTGCTTCTCATAAGTCTTGTAGCTCTTGTGCAAGCCTTGTCTGCACTGATCCAACGTTGAGGTCATTTCTATGCAACGCTACTCACGAGCTCTCACTGTTTGGGGTAACGCTCCTTGCTACCTCTGCTATTTCTGGCGGAAAGGTGACGTTTGTTGCCTATAGACCTGAGCTTGTTGAGGATATTCTCGCCAAATCAGAGCACTGTGAGTTTCTGGCTGCCTTTGGCCATTCCACTGAGTCAGTGCAGGCGTTGATGAAGAGCATGCGTTCAAGAATTTTTGCTTTTCATGCAAGAAAAGCTGCGTTTCCGCACGAGATTGGACTGGTACTGGGCTATCCACTTGCTGATGTTCAGGGCTTTATGAATGGACAGTCTGAGCTTTTTACTGGTGCTTGGAAAGTCTATGACAACACGGAAGAAACTCGCCTTCGCCTCAAGAGACTTAAAGATGCAGAAGACCAGTGCAAGCATCGTTTTTATCAAGGGGAATCTTTAGCGCAGATTCTCTCATCGTATGGCAATACCAAGAAATGTCAGGTTGCATAAGGGGCGTGCTTGAATTTCTTGTTGAGGTATTGAAAGTAATGTGTAGTTTTCCAGGGGGAACCTGGACACAGAAGGAGGAAATGTATGAGTAAAGTGGCAGTTGTGTATTGGTCCATGACGGGCAATACTGAGGCAATGGCAAAAGAGCTTGCAAGTGCAGCAGATACCGAGGCTATTGAGTCTTCTGAGTTCTCTGCTGACATGTGCGATCAGTACGATGCATTTGCTTTTGGCTGCCCTGCTATGGGTGATGAGGAGCTCGATCCTGATTTTGAGGAACTCTTCAATGACTGCGTAGGCAAGCTTGGCCAGAAGCCAACCGCTCTCTTTGGTTCGTATGACTGGGGAACCGGTGACTGGATGGAGACTTGGAAGCAGAACGCTGAGGCAGAGGGTGTTAACGTTGTTGAGACCTTTATCTGCAACCTTGAGCCAGATGACGATGCTCTTGAGGCTCTTCGTGGTCTTGGCGCAAAGCTTTCCGCTTAAGCTACATCTCGATTTTTGCTGTTGCTGTTAAATTTGGCGAGAAAAACATCATTTTTTGAATAATCTAGAAAATGGTGGGTAGTAAAACAGCAACAGAAGGGAAGTTTGTATGTCACCAATCAATATTATTGTTATTCTTGCTGTTGTAGCGCTTTGCGGTTTTGCGGTTTATCGTGTTTACGGAATTGCTGCAGGTAAAAAAGGCTGCTGCTCTGATGAGGGAACAGGCGTTACTACCTGTAACACAGAGCAGGTTTCTGCTGCAGATGGTCCAGAAGACAAAGATGAATCTCATTACCCTTATGTTCAAACATTTGAGATTGGTGGTATGACTTGCCAGAACTGCGTCAATCATGTGACTCGAGCTCTCGATAGTATTGAGGGAACATGGGCGCAGGTTACTCTAGCTGGTGGTCAGGCACGTATCCTCAGCAAAAATCCAATTGATGTCGATGCGTACCGAGCTGCCGTAGAGAAAGAAGGCTACCGTCTTCGTGCGTAAGCACAACAAGATCTTCTCGCAAGAAACAAACTTTGAAGAAATTTTGTAAAACTTGCGTAATAGCTGTGCAAAGTAGCGCTCTTTGGCTTGTTTAATCAGCCGAAGAGCGCTATCCTATTGCCCGTATGGCGTCAAGCTATGCACTGTATCTGTTGGCCCCCGAGAGCATGTAAGTTTCCGAGTAGAGAAGCCCACGTATTGGCACTCTGGCAGCAACCATGTTGACCGGGGCCCCGTTTTGGAAGGGGTCCACCTTTGAGTGAGATTCAGAACTCGTCCATCTTCTCTTTGGATGAAATTTCCGATGAGGAAATGAACAGCCTGATCGACGGCACTGTCACTGATTTTGATGAGGGAGATCTTGTCAACGGCACCGTCGTCAAGATTGAGCGCGATGAGGTCCTCGTAGACATTGGCTACAAGTCTGAGGGCGTTATTCCTGCTCGTGAGCTTTCTATTCGTAAAGACGTTAACCCTGCAGAGGTCATCTCCCTGGGTGAGGATGTCGAGGCTCTTGTTCTCCAGAAAGAGGACAAAGAGGGCCGTCTGGTTCTCTCCAAGAAGCGTGCTGAGTACGAGCGTGCTTGGAAGGCAGTTGAGGATAAGTTCAACGCCGGTGAAACCGTTGAGGGCGAGGTTATCGAGGTTGTTAAGGGCGGCCTGATTCTTGACATTGGCCTCCGTGGCTTCCTGCCTGCATCCCTTGTTGACCTCCGTCGTGTCAAGGATCTTGGTGCATTCATGGGCACTCGTATTGAGGCTCGTGTTATCGAGATGGATCGCAACCGCAACAACGTTGTTCTTTCTCGCCGTATTGTTCTTGAGGAGGCTCGTAAGGCAGAGCGTCAGGACATCCTGGGCAAGCTCCAGGTTGGCATGAAGCTCAAGGGTACTGTTTCCTCCATCGTTGAGTTTGGTGCATTTGTTGACCTTGGCGGCATTGACGGCCTGGTTCACATTTCCGAGCTTTCTTGGAACCACGTTAACCACCCATCTGAGGTTGTTAAGGTTGGCCAGGAGGTTGAGGTTCAGGTTCTCGACGTTGACCTTAACCGTGAGCGTATCTCCCTTGGTCTTAAGCAGACTTCCGAGGATCCATGGCGTGTACTTGTTTCCAAGTACCCAGTTGACGCTATCATCGAGGGCACTGTCACCAAGCTTGTTACCTTCGGTGCATTTGTTGACCTTGGCAACGGCGTTGAGGGCCTCGTCCACATCTCCGAGATGGCTAAGCAGCACGTCACCGCTCCATCTCAGGTCTGCAAGGTTGGCGACGTTGTACAGGTAAAGGTCATGGAGATTGATCTTGACCGCCGTCGCATCTCCCTGTCTATGAAGGCAGCTGCAGAGACCCTTGGCATTGACATTGAGGTCACTCCACTTCCAGAGGAGGAGCGTGCAGCAGCAGAGGCAGCAGCAGCTGAGGCTGAGGCAGATCTTGAGGCTCACCTTGTTGAGTCTGAGGCTAACGCACAGGCAACTGAAGAGGCTGCAGAGTAGAGTACTTTGCGCATCTAGAGATTTGTCAAGAGACGTCATCGAAAGATGGCGTCTCTTTTTATGTGAGCAACAAATATCTCTATTCCTTCAACAGTATGTTAATGCGAGAATATAACGCTAAGTTTTTATTCTGAGGAGGAATACGCCTATGACATCAAGGATGCAGGGCCGCAGGTTTCTTGCTGTTGTGTTCGCATTTTTGGCAGCTTTAATCTTTATGCCAAATATTGCATACGCTGCAAGTAATAATTCGTTTTATAACGGCACTACTACTAACGTGTCTCCTTCTGTGAGTGCGGATGGTCTTATCGAGCGTTCTGTTTACTTTACAGATGCTTCTGGCCAGACATCTAACTACGCTTATAAGGATAATGACACCACTCAGATGAACCGCTCCATTGTAGATATTGATAAGTATCAGAATCTGCAGGCAGTGGTAAAGATTACCAATATCTCTTCATCTCCAGTTTCTGTAAACGAGATTATGCAGCTGCCACTTACTTACTATGTCAGCTCAAGCCCTAATCCTGATTTGCGTGCAACTGGATTTACCTTCTCATCAACTAATACAGCAACTGCAATTAATCTGAACATTAGTGGACTGAACGGTGGTTCTGGCTCTCAGCCTGCAGCTAATGCTTATGCTGCATACCAGGCAGCTGGTCAGGACAATGCTGAGATGCGTTCCGTTTCTGTCTCGGGCACTCTGGCCGCTGGTGAGACCATTACGCTTACTGTTCCTCTGACACTTACCAATGGCTCTACTCTTAATCTGTACGGTACCAACTATGTGGGTCTTACCCAGTATCTGCTTGATCACAGAACCTCTTACGGAAACCCTCGTGTTTCAGTCAGGTTTGCAAGGCAGGTCTTGGAAGAGGGAACAAACAATTCCATTCTTAGCAGCAATAAGAAATATCTTGGCGTAATTATTAGGCCTGACGGTAGCTATTACGCTATCCCACAGGACGAGTGGAATTACATGCCAACTATTTCTGCAAGTGATATTCACGTTGACAATATCCTGTATGAAGATCGCCACAGCGCAACGGAGAACGATGCTCTGTATACCGGCGGTGCGTACTACATTGATTTGACCAACATTAAGAATGCCATGAGGGATTATGGCTATTCAGTTCACACTGGAAATTCCAATAGGGGACTGTACCTTAATCTTCCTGGCTGGCAGCTTGCTGTTGATAATGATCTTGCTGACGATGTGTATCAGGAGTATTCGTACACTTCTCTTTCTAGCGGCAACCTTGTCATCAATGCTTCTGAGAACTCAACTGATGAGCTTGATCTTAACAATGGCGTTATTACTCCTCTTTATACAGAGCTTAGGCAGGTAGTCTCGGCACACGACAGCACTATTACCGCTAACCAGGATTCCTGGACTATTCTTGATAACCTTGATGCTATGGTTGATCACAGCGCTGGTCAGGTTACCCCTGCTGCTGGTTCTGCTGACGCTCGCGTTAAGGTTGTTGATCAGAGCGGTACAGTTGTACTTGATACAGCAACAATGGATGCAGCAACTGTTGCTCAGAAGGCAGAAGAGATTTCTAAGACTCCTGGTGCATACTCCGTTACGTATTACTATTACTTCAACGGTAATGCTGCAGCTGCAGGTAATGACTATGAGGCAGCAAAGACAGTTACCCTTACTGTTGAGTCTGATACTCCAACTCCAGCACCAACTCCAGCTCCAGAAGAGCCTTCCAATCCTGCTTCTCCAGTAAAAGAGAAGAAGACAAAGAAGAAGAAAGCACAGCTTCCAAATACGGGTGAAGAGCTTCTGGTAATGCCTCTTATGGTTATGGGTGGAGCTGCTTTGACAGCCGCAGGTCTTATGAAGCGTAAGCACTAAGACAGAGAGTTCTTCTCGTCACATGCATTTGTATTGGCAGGTATCTCTTTAGTACCTGCCAATATTTTTATGGAAAAATGGACAACTGTCCAAAAATGCTTAGTCATTATTTATCTTTGTATATAGGTAATTCCTATATGATTTGACAAAAAGTGCAGGTAAATAGATTTTGCTGTTATCGTCGCAATTTAATGTTTCATGTCTATTTCATCCTAGGTATATATAGGTAGATGCTGGTAATTGTTTTGTATAGTTATCTGACCCCAGCAGGGTTGTCTTATAAATCGTTTTAATAAGAAAGAAGGGTTAACATGCTGGAGAACTCACTAAGCCGTCGTAATTTTTTGAAGGCATCAGGTATGGTAGCGGCTGGTGGTGGCGCATCTATGATGCTGGCTGGCTGCAATCCTTCCTCCACTGATACTCCTCAGGCATCTGACAAGAAGAAGATTCTTCGCTACGGCTCCGCAAATTCTAAGCAGGGCCTTGATATGCAGCGTGCAAACAACTCACAGTCCGCATGTGTTGCAGACTCTGTTTGCGAGTCTTTGCTTCGTTGGACTGAGGATAATGAGCTTGTCACATGTCTGCTTAAAGAGATTCCAACCTTTGAGTCTGACGGTCTTACTCTTAAGTGCGAGCTCAAAGAGGGCATTAAGTTCCACGACGGTACTACTTTGACCGCAAAGGATGTTAAGTACACCTTTGAGCGTATGTTTAAGCCAGAAACTAAGGCTCTCTCCACCAGCTTCTTTGACAAGATTAAGGGTGCTCCAGAGATGCTTGCCGGTAAGGCAACTGAGCTTGAGGGCCTGACTGTTCAGGATGACACTCACTTCACCTTTACGCTTTCTGAGCCTTACATTGTCTTTGTAAGCGTTCTTGGTATCTCCTATGCTTGCATTTTCCCAGAGAAGGCTTGTGAGGCTGCTGGCGCTAATTGGGGTACTGGTACTAACCTCATTGGTACTGGTAAGTACAAGATTAAGAGCAATGATGACACTACTGAGGTTGTTCTCGAGCGTTTTGATGACTACCACGACGGCAAGCCTGCTCTGGATGAGATTCGTATTCACTACTACGATGACACCAACACTCAGCTGCTTGCATTCAAGAACAACGACATTGACTTCTGCGATCTTCCATCTTCTCTGTATCAGCAGTATTCAAGTGATGCTGACGTCAAGGACCTCATTACCGCATATCAGACCCTTGGCGTTAACTTCATCAACCTTAACCTCAAAGAGGGTCTGGGTCTGACTGATCCTAAGGTTCGTCAGGCACTTTCTCTTGCAATCAACCGTCAGGAGCTTGTTGATAACATTGCTTCTGGTAACGGTACCGTTGCCAGTGGTTGGCTGGCACCAGCAACCCCTGGTTACGACAAGAGCGCACCTGCATTTGAATACGATCCAGAGAAGGCTAAGTCTCTTCTTGCTGAGGCTGGTGCATCAGACCTTAAGCTTTCTGCAAAGGTTAGAAAGTCTTACGAGAAGCTCCTTGTTGCTGTTCAGGAGTACTGGAGCAAGATTGGCGTTACCCTTGATGTCCAGGTAGAGGACAACGCAGTTTGGAACACTGACTGGGCTGCTGGTAACCTTCAGATTACTACCCTTGGTTGGTATCCACTGTTTGCTGATGGCGATCAGCACCTCTACACCTACTTCTACAGTACCAACGCTGCAAAGAAGTCTTCCTTCTACAACAACCCAGAGTTTGACAAGCTTCTTGTTGAGGGTCGCTCTGAGTCTAACAAGGATAAGAGAACAGAGGATTACAAGGACGCAGATAACCTGCTTACACGTACAGACTTTGCTACACTTCCTCTGTATTGGCCAAAGAACTCCTTTGTCGCTAAGAAGTACGTCAAGAACGCTAAGGTTGGAAACTTGATTTATCACTTCTTTGATGTCGATATTGATACATCTAATTCCGATTACACCGTTCCAGAGGACTAAGTAGCAAACTTGCTATAAACTTTAAAGCGGCATCTAAGATTCTTGGATGCCGCTTCATTTTCTTGAGGGGAGAGGAGCTCAGGAGTGAGATCGTTTCTAATCAAACGAATCCTTCAAGCAGTGAGCGTTGTAGTTTGTATTTCTGCTTTAACGTTTTTTGTCTTGAACATTGTCCCAGGTGACCCAGTACGAGTCATGATGGGCGATATGGCTGATGAGGCTACTGTTCAACAGGTCCGTCACACCATGGGTCTTGATAAGCCAATTCCAGAGCAGTACGCAAACTGGTTTGTAAAAATGCTTGGTGGAGATTTTGGAACTTCTTACACTCAGAAGCGACCTGTCATTGCACTTCTGACTAAGGCTTTGGGAGTTACGCTACGCTTAGCAGTGTTTGCGTATCTTTTTGCCATAGTACTTGGTCTTTTGATGGGTATTCTCGCCGCAGTAAACCATGGAAAATGGCTTGATAGAACGCTTATGTCAGCTGCAATCTTTGGTATTTCTGCCCCTTCATTCTGGGTGGCATTAGTACTGCAGATTATTTTTGCCATGACGCTTAAGTGGTTCCCGCTATCAGGTGTTAAAACACCAAACGCCTACGTTCTTCCTGTCATTGCACTGGGTTCTCGTTACGCAGCAAGTATTGCCCGTGTTACCAGGACCAGCATGCTGGATGTATTAAATCAGGACTATATTAGAACTGCTGAAGCTAAGGGTCTTAAGCGCTCCGCTATTGTTTTGAAACATGCGCTCAGAAATGCTCTTATCCCAATTATTACCATTGCTGGATCTCAGTTGGGAGACATCCTTACTGGTTCCATCATCATTGAGCAGATCTTCAACATGAATGGTATGGGTAAGCTGCTTATCGATGCAATTAATGCTCGTGACCTGCCGTTGATTCAAGGTAGCGTCATGTACGTGGCAATTATCTGCGTTGTTATCTATCTGCTTGTTGATATTTTGTACGCAGTGGTTGATCCACGCATTCGTCTTGGAGAGGAGGCATCAGAGTAATGGCTTTGTTTACAAGTGATAAAAATAGCGAGAAGGTCCAAAAGACTGAAGCTGTACTTGAGGATGCCGCCAAGGCTCAAGAAGAGGAGCAGGCTGCCACTAAAAAGGTTCGTGCTCAGAGCTACTGGCAGGTTAGTTGGAACATTTTTAAGAGGAACAAACTGGGCATGATCTGCTTAGGCATTGTTTTGGCCCTTGCGATTATTGCAATCCTTGCTCCAATCCTTGCTCCTTATAGCTACAAAACTCAAAACCTGGTAATTAAGAGTCAGAATCCAACGTTTGCACATCTGCTTGGCACCGATGAGTACGGCAGAGATATTCTTTCTCGTATTATTTACGGCTGTCAGATTTCTCTGTCTGTTGGTATTATTTCGCAGGCTATTGCTCTCTTTATTGGCTTTGTTGCGGGAGTTGCAGCCGGATATTATGGCCGTTGGGTGGATGCAGTTGTATCTTTTATCATCCAGGTTTTCTCCAGCTTCCCATTCTTGCTCTTTGCAATTTTGATTATGTTTGTTATGGGCCCAGGTCTTATTAACCTCTATATTGCACTGGGTCTTCTGATGTGGACAACTACGGCAAGGCTGATTCGAGGCGACGTCATGCGCCTGAAGAATTCTGAATACATTCAGTCTTGTATTTTGTCTGGCGGTAACAGCTTCCGCATCATCATGAAGCATCTGCTTCCTAACTGCATTTCTACGCTGATCGTTGTTTCTACGCTGGGCATTCCAAGTGCAATTCTTTCTGAGGCAACGCTTTCGTTCTTGGGATTGGGCGTTCAGCCACCTGATGCAAGCTGGGGTCAAATGATTGCAGCTTCTCAGCCATTCCTTTCATCTCAGCCTCTCTACAGTATTGCCCCAGGTATTGTCATCATCATTACGGTTATGTCTTTCAACTTACTTGGTGACGCCCTTCGCGACGCCCTTGATCCAAAGATGCGTTCTTAGAAAGGAGGTTACGTTTATGGCAGAAAATACAGATGCTCTTGCACAAGAAAATGATCAGGCAACTGAGGTTGTAGATGCAACATTTGAGCACGTTATCGAGGGTCCAGATGGACAGGCTGTGCAATTTTGCAGCCTTGAGGAGCGCCTACTTGCACAAGAAACCGCTCAAAAAGAGCGAGAAGAGCAGTGCAAGAAGAACGTTCTTCTCGACGTGAATCATCTTGATGTTACGCTTTTCACCGAAGATGGCGCACTTCCTGCAGTAAGTGACCTCTCGTTTATTATGCGTAAAGGCGAGACGCTTGCGGTAGTAGGAGAGTCTGGCTGCGGTAAGTCCATGACGGCATTGTCAGTCATGGGATTGCTGCCTACACCTCCTGCGCAGATTACCGGCGGAGAAATTATTTTTGAGGGAACTGATTTAACGCAGCTTCCTCGTGGTGGTATGCGTGACTTCCGCGGTAATCGCATCGGAATGATCTTCCAGGAGCCTATGACCTCCTTGAATCCTGTTATGAAATCTGGTCTTCAGATTCGTGAGGGCATCCTTGTTCATAATCCCAACATGAGCAAACAGGAGGCAGATCAGAAGGCCCTTGATATGATTAAGCTGGTGGGTATTCCTGCACCAGAGAAGATCTTCTCGTCATATCCACATGAGCTTTCTGGTGGTATGCGTCAGCGTGTCATGATTGCTATGGCACTTGCCTGCCAGCCATCACTGCTTATCTGCGATGAGCCAACAACCGCTCTTGACGTAACGGTTCAGGCACAGATTTTGCAGATTATCGATCGCATGAAGCAAGATTTGGGCACCGCTGTCATGTTGATTACACACGATATGGGCGTTGTTTCCGAGATGGCTGACTGGGTTCTTGTCATGTACGCTGGTCATCGCGTTGAGTATGCGCAGTCTGCAGAGCTCTTTACTAACCCTCTGCACCCTTATGCTCAGGGCTTGATTGCGTCCATTCCATCGTTTGACGAGCGCACCAAGGAACTCTATGCAATTCCTGGTAGCGTTCCTATGCTTTCGCATATGCCTTCTGGCTGCCCATTCCATCCACGTTGTCCGTTTGCTAAGGACATTTGTAAGAATCGTCGTCCTAGCTTGACTGCTGTTGGTGAAGACAATTGCCATACTGTCAGCTGTTGGAAATACACTGATGAGTGGGGTGAGTAGTCATGGCAGAAGAGAAGAACACAGAGGTTAAGGACCTTTCTGGCGAGAAAACCATCTTGTCCGTAAAGAACTTGGTCAAGCGATTCCCCATCAAAAACGGAGTTTTTGGTCGTTCTAACGCTTCGGTTCATGCTGTTGAGGACGTTTCGTTTGAGCTCAGGCGCAAAGAGACCTTGGCTATTGTTGGTGAGTCTGGCTGTGGAAAGTCCACAACAGGCAAGTGCGTACTGCGCCTCACTGAGCCAACCTCCGGTACAGTTGAGCTCGATGGAGAGGACTTTACCTCGCTTAAGGGAGAAGACCTCAAGCGAGCCCGTCAGAAGATGAAGCTTATCTTCCAGGATCCTTACAGCTCACTGAACCCTCGCATGACGGTCATGGATATCATTGGCGAGCCTATTGATATTGCAGGCACCTATAAGACAAAGGCGGAGCGTGATGCTCGCATTGAAGAGGTTATGGAGGAAGTTGGCCTTAACCTTGAGTTCAAGTACCGCTACCCTCATGAGTTCTCGGGCGGTCAGCGCCAGCGTATTGGTATTGCTCGCGCTATTGTGCTTGAACCAGAGATTGTTGTCTGCGATGAGCCTGTTTCTGCTTTGGACGTTTCTGTTCAGGCAAAGGTAATCAATCTGCTTGAAGAGCTTCAGAAGGACCACGGTCTGGCCTATATCTTTATCAGCCATGATCTTTCCGTTGTTCGCCACATTGCAGATACTGTTATGGTTATGTATCTGGGTCATCAGATGGAGTTTGCCACCAAAGATGCTCTCTTTGAGCATCCTCTGCACCCATACACTCAGGCACTTTTGGACGTTATTCCTCGTATTCGCCACGAGCGTATCCAGGAAAAGCGCATTCTTCAAGGTGACGTTCCAAGTCCTGCTAATCCACCTTCAGGTTGCGTATTCCACACGCGTTGCCCTAAGGCAATGAAGGTTTGCTCCGAGCGCATTCCTGAGCGCATCGAGGCTGAGCCAGGTCACTTCTGCGCTTGCCATCTGTATGACACGTCACTTACGGATGAAGACCGCACACCACAGGTTGCTCACGCTATTGAGGCGGCTCAGAAGGCCGTAGAAGAAGCGCGCCTTGAGGAGAAGATTTCCGAGTAGCGCATCTTATTGTCGTGTCTTAAAACGGCATACAAACACAAAAAAAAGGCGAGAAGACCAATTGATCTTCTCGCCTTCAGTTTTGCGTGTAGGAACACTTACTTCTTCTTAACCTTATCGAAGTGAGGGTTAACCAGAACGCTGAGGCCGGTAAACTCTGGCTTCAAGACGTAAGGCATCTGTGGCCAGTCGATAGGCAGGCAAGCGTAGTCTGTGTGAGTCATAAGACTGTCTGCCTGGCGGGTAAGCTCAAGTACCTTGTCGTTGTTGTTAACGGTAAGGCGAGCCTGGTCAACCAGGTTGTCAAACTCGGTGCTGTTGTAGAAGGAAGACTTCTTAGCGGCGCGGTCAGAGCGGAAGTAGGAGCCCATGTGCTCAACACCCTGGAAGGAGAGGGTAGACCAGGTAACAAGAGTGACTTCAAGGTCACCGTTAGTACGTGCGTCGCTCCAAACACCAGAGTCAATAACGCTTACGTTACAAGTAACGCCAATCTTTGACCAAGCATCCTGAAGGGCAACCATGAGGTTCTGATCCTGGCTTCTGACCTGTGCGTTAAGAGTGAGGTTAGAAACACCTGCCTGTGCAAGAAGTTGCTTTGCTTTGTCTACGTTGTACTCAAACTCTGGAGCGGACTCGTTGTAACCGGTCTCAGAAGATGGGATAAACGACTTAGCAGGCTTTGCAACACCAGAAAGAATGGTGCTACAAATGGTGTCTCTATCAATTGCCATAGAGAGTGCCTGGCGAACGCGAACATCTTTGAGGTTCTCGCTCTTAAGGTTCAAGTTTACAAACTGCGTAGATGCAGGGGTGTAGTTGACAATCTCTTTGGAAATAGACTCATCATTTTGGTACTGCTGAATAAGAGACTGAGAAATAAAGACCAGGTCAACATCGTTGTTCTTGTAGTTAAGAACACGGGTGTTAGCGTCATCGATGTAGACAAATCTAAGCTCATCTAGGCCAGGCTTGCCCTCATGGTAGTCAGCAAATCCCTCAAGAACAACTTCTGTGGTGCTGTCATTAGAGACAAGCTTATAAGCGCCAGTGCCAATGAAGTTGGTCTCAGTACCCCATGCCTCACCGGCTTCTTTGCAAGCCTTCTCTGGGTAGATAACAGCGTAGAACTGAGCCATGATTGCATTAAAGGTTGAATAAGGCTGAGTCAGTTTGATGTCAAAGTGACGGTCATCCTTAATAACAACACCAGAAAGTTCCTCTGTTGTGCCAGCAATAATATCTTTAGCGCCCTCAATGTACGCATACGAGTCAATTGAGGTTGCCTTGGTAGCAGGCAAGAACATACGTGTTAGGGTGTATTTAACGTCAGAGGACTTAAGGGTTTCTCCATTGTGGAATTTGATGCCATCCTTAAGCTCATATGAGTAGGTAAGGCCATCTTCAGAGACGGTAGGGAGACCTGTTACCAGGTTTGGCTCAATTTCTTTTGTGTCTGGGTTAAGCACCAGCAAAGATTCTGCAACTGCCTCAGATACGCCAACAGAACCAGAGGTCTTCTGAGTATCAAAGGTTACCTTTGGGTTATTTACGCCAAAGCGCAATACTTTTTTCTGGTTGTCTTCGCCAGCTGAACCGCCACAAGCAGAAAGTAGTGAAGCAGAACCGGCGGCAACGGCAGCCGCCAAAGATCCACGTAAGAATGTTTTACGGGAAAGATTAGTAAAAACGTGCTCTTTCATAGGGCGCCTTCCGTTTGTATCTTCACAACATGAAGTTTAAATGTAGGAACTGGCTTCTTAATACCCAAATTAATTGTATGCAATACAGAAAAAATGTTTCATGAGTGAAAAAACATTGTGGAGGAAGAGTTGTCAGGGTGGCATGAAAAACGCAAAAGCGATAAAGTCAAAGACTCAAAAAGGGCCAACCTTTGTGTAATGTAGGTCAAAGAGCAGAGTGTTAAGAGGATTTTGTGGTTATTCCAGATATTGTTAAAGATGCATTTAGTGATGTTCCAAAGCTTCCTGCTTCTGAGCGCCCTCTTATCTGTGTAACTCCTCGCTGGATGCCTGAAGAGAACTTTTCTGATTCTGCTTCTGTAGCACAAATTCAGTTTGACGCCATTCTTGCAGCTGGCGGCATCCCAATCATGATGCCTCTAACAGAAGACCCAGAGGTTATTGGTCAGTTTGTTGAGATGTGTGACGGCTTCTGCCTTACTGGTGGTCATGATGTTGACCCTCGCAATTGGGGAGAAGAGCCACGCGACCTTGATCGTTTGTGTCCTATACGAGATGCGCTTGAGTTTGAGCTGGTAAAGCAGGTACTTGCTGCGGATAAACCTTTACTTGCTATTTGCCGTGGCCTTCAGCTTTTAAACGTTGTGCTGGGCGGTACGCTTGTACAAGATTTGCATACCCTTGAACCAACAGAAAATCATGCATTCTGGACTCATTCGGCAAATTTGTACCATCCAGCTCATGCTGTTCATGTTCAAAAAGATTCTTTGCTGTACAACGCTCTGGGTAAGGTTGAAGACATTCAAGCAAACTCGTATCACGATGAGGCTCTGAAAAAGGTTTCCGCTGAGCTTACTGTAGTTGCGTATGCTTCAGACGGCATTATTGAAGGAGCCGAGGTCAAGGGCAAGACGTTTGCTCTAGGTGTGCAGTGGCATCCAGAGTATGGTTGGCAATACAGCAAAGCTGACTGTGAACTTTGGAAATCCTTTGTTACAGCTTCACGAGCCTCACGGTCTTCTCGTTAATACATTGGTACTCTAAACTGCGTTAACTATTTGGTTAGCGCAGTTTTTTGTAAGGGAGTTTTATGAGTGACGTTCTAGATAGATTTATTGCGTATTGCAAGGTTTCTTCTCAGTCTAATCCTCTGACGGCAGATGCCGTTCCTTCAACTGAGTCTCAGCACCAGATGGCTGAGGTTGTTGCAGCTGATCTTTGTGAGCTTGGCGCAGAAAATGTAACCGTTGATGAGCACGCCTATGTGGTTGCTCACTGGCCAGCAAGCAAGGGTCTGGAGGACCTTCCAACTCTTGGTTTCTGCTGCCATATTGATACGGCTTGGCAGTCTTGGGGTAACCCCGTTCATCCTCAGGTTGTTACGTATGAGGGTGGCAAGCTAGTAGTTGGTTCTGATCGCGAGGGTAGAGAGGTCTACATTAGCCCGGAGACTAATCCTCAGCTTGAGCACATGGTTGGCTGGCAGCTTGTTACTACTGATGGCACGTCGCTGCTTGGTGGCGATGACAAAGCTGGTATTGCCATGCTGGTCAGCTTGCTCGCTCGCTACAAAGAGCATCCAGAGCTTAAGCACCCACGTATTGCACTTGCGTTTGTTCCTGATGAGGAGATTGGTCACGGCGCAGCTCTTCTGGATCTTGACGCTTTTGGTGCTGCGTATGGCTACACCATTGACGGTGGTCCCTTTGGCGAGTTCTGCTACGAGACCTTCAATGCCGCTGAGGTGTTTGTGCGTGCTCACGGACTTTCGGTTCACACGGGTACCGCAAAAGGCCAGATGATCAATGCATCTGAGGCAATTATGCGCTTCCACGAGCTGCTTCCACCTGCGGAGCGTCCTGAGTTCACTGAGGGCTATGATGGCTTCTTCTATCTGGAGCGCGTCAATGGTGATTGCGAGTCTGCTCGCGCTGATTACATTATTCGAGACCATGATCAGGCAAAGGTTGAGCGCCGTAAGCAGTTGATGGTTGATGCTGCAGCGTATGTAAACAAGCAGATTGGCTCTGAGGTACTTTCCGTTGAGATTCACGACCAGTATCACAATCTTGCTGATATTGTTTTAAAGCCTGAGTATGCGCACTTAATCGAGAATGCACGCACTGCATACGAGAAGGTCGGCGTAGAGATGACCTGTATTCCAATGCGTGGCGGCACCGACGGATCCCAGCTTTCCTTTAGAGGATTCCCTTGCGCTAATCTTTCTGCCTGCTACTACAATGCTCACGGTGTCAGAGAGTTTGTTCCTGTCCCCGAGCTTGAGGGTATGGTTGACATGCTTGAGCACCTGGTAGAGCTTTACACCCATCCACAAAACTAGGAGATAGTCATGACTCATTTTGAGACTGATACACAGTATTTGATTGATACTACAAAGAAGCTTGTTGAGTGCGATAGCCCTGTTGGCTACTACGAGCGCATCCATGAGCTGCTTCGAGAGCTTGTTGCCGAGGCGGGCTATGAGCTTCAGGTTGACAACAAAGCTACGGCGTACGTCCTGGTAGAAGGCAAGGATACCAGCAAGACTGTTGGCGTTAATGCCCACCTTGATACCATTGGTCTAATTGTCCGAGGCTTCAACTCAGACGGTACGCTGCGCGTTCGTCAGCTGGGTGGCATTAACTACCACAGCATTGAGGGCGAGACCTGCCATGTTGTCTGCAGAGATGGCTCCGTTGTCGATGGTCAGGTAATCTGCAATCACCACTCCGTTCACGTCTTTGAAGACGCTCGAACTATGGAGCGCAACGAGGACAACATGTCCATCTCGCTTATCGCTGATGTTTCTTCTGCTGAAGAGGCTCGTGCGCTGGGCGTTTCAGAGGGTGCAGTTGTTGCCATTGATCCTCACTTTGAGATGTATGACAACGGCTATATGGTTTCTCGCTTTATCGACGATAAGGCTTGTGTTGCCGCACAGCTTCATACACTCCGTTGGCTGGCGCAATCTGGCGAGAAACCCCTCTATAACACCTTGTTCGCATTCCCCATGTACGAGGAGATTGGTCACGGCGGCGCATTCTTGCCTGTTGAGGTGGATGAGTACGTATCGCTGGACATTACCCTTATTGGCCCTGACTACAATTCAAACGAGCACCACGTAGGCATCATTGTTTCTGATATTCGCTCGCCTTACGATTGGGAAGTTTCCAACAAACTTATTGCGTGTGCGCAGGAGGTTGTTGAGCCAGAAAAGTGGAACCAGCAGGTTGCCTTCCACTTCTCAACTGATGCTAACGCTGCATATTTCTCCGGCAACGATCTTAAGAGCGGTGCATTTGGTCCAGCATGTCTCAACACTCACGGTCGCGAGCGCTGCCACATCGATGCAATTATCGGCACCGAGAACCTGTGCCGCGCGTACGTCCTTGGATATGGCGAGAAAAACTAGTTTTTCTCGCCATGGGTGCGTCTTGTTCTCATTGATGTATCAAATAGTTTGTAAGATATGCTGTATATCGTGTGAATTTTGCCGTAGACGTGATAAGGTAGCCTTAGTTAACTTTTCGAGTCAGGAGTGATTCATGGATAGACGTTCGTTCCTTAAGCTTGCAGGTCTTATTCCAGCTACAGCACTGTTTGGCTGCAAGGGAACAGACCAAGAGAAGTCTCAGGACACCACAAAAGATGAGGCTAAGAAATCTGAGCCTGTTGCCGTAAGAGTTGCAACGCTCAAAGGACCTACTGCCATGGGCTTAGTTAAGTTTATGAGCGAGGTTGAGGCGCAAAACATCACCGATAACAACTACTCGTTTGAGATTTTGGATGCCCCTGATCAGGTAGTTGCTAAGGTTGCTCAGGGTGACGTTGACGTTGCATCTATTCCTGCAAACCTTGCAGCTACGCTCTTTAACAAGACCAAAGGTGCCTATAAGGTAGCTTGTCTTAACGTATTGAACGTCCTTTACATTGTTGAGACGGGTAGCGCTATCTCTAAGCTTACTGACCTCAAGGGAAAGACGCTCTACGCTTCTGGTAAGGGTGCTGTCCCAGAGTACACACTGTCCTACCTGCTGAGCAAAAATGGCATGACACTTGGTGAGGACGTCCAGGTAGAGTGGAAGAGCGAGCATACCGAGTGTGTTGCTGCTCTAGCTCAAGATCCAGAGGGAATTGCGCTGCTCCCACAGCCTTTTGTTACGGTGGCACAAAGCAAGAACAGCCAGATTCGCGTTGCAATCGACCTTGGCGCTGAGTGGGAGGCTGTCAATCCTCAGAGCAAGCTGATTGCCGGCGTAACTATTATTTCTTCAAAGCTGATCTCTGATTCTCCAGATGCTGTGACCGCTTTGCTTTCTCACTACAAAGACTCTGTTGCATTTGCGGTTGATCATCCAGATGAGGCTGCTACACTTGTGGGCAAATACGGTATTGTTCCAGAGCCTATTGCCAAGGTTGCGCTGCCTAAGTGTAATATTACGTATATTGATGGCGCAGATATGAAGAGCGCACTTTCAAGTTACTTAGGCATTCTGGCTGAGGCTAATTCTCAGGCAGTAGGCGGACAGGTTCCTGGAGACGATTTCTACTTTGGCGCATAACCCGCACATAAAAGATAGTATTTCTGCCCGAGGTAGCGCCGAGAAAGGCGCTGCCTCGGCAGATTTTTCTGTCGAGAAAAACGATCAGGCCCAAAGCGCAGGTCAGACCCAAGGTTGGGGCCGCGTGCAAGGCAAACCGACTGTGCGCAAAGTTGCTTCTAGCTGGGGAGCACGTTTAGGCGCACTGGTATTTTGGCTTGTCGTGTGGCAGATAGCTGCGGTTGTCATCAATCAAGATATTGTTTTAACTTCACCTATTCAGACCATTCAGACGCTTTTCTCGCTAGCTCAACTACGCGAGTTTTGGGTTTCTATTGGTCTTTCTCTTTTGCGTATTTTTGCTGGTGGAGCGCTTGCTTTTACGGCTGGTTCCTTGCTGGCGTTTTTGAGTTTTAAGTACAAGTTGATCAAGATTCTTTTTGAGCCGCTTATTTCTACAATCAAATCAATTCCCGTGGCATCCTTTGTCATTTTGCTACTTATCTGGGTTCGCACGCCCTACCTCTCAATTTCAATTTCATTTTTGATGGCACTTCCCATCATCTACATTGCGGTACTTGAGGGGCTCCTCAGCACTGACCAGCAGCTCATCGAGATGGCTGATGTATACCAAATTCACGGTTGGCAACGCATTAAAGCAATTTATTTGTCGCAGCTTATGCCCTCGCTTAAGACAGCTACCTCACTTGCCATGGGATTTTGCTGGAAGTCGGGAATTGCTGCCGAGGTCATTGGCCTTCCCGCATTCTCCATTGGCGAGCACCTCTATAACGCTAAAGTGTATTTGGATACGCCAGCCCTTTTTGCGTGGACGCTTGTGGTTATTGTGATGAGCGCACTTGGCGAGAAGATCGTGATGCGGTTAGTTTCATGGGCCGCTGCAAGGCTAGAAAAGAGCTGCTCATGAGTATGAACACAACTAATTGTGCCTATGCAACCGAGCAGTTGCTCGAGGTAAAAAACATCACTAAATCGTTTGGTAATACGGTTGTGCTTGATGATTTTTCCTACAAGTTTGAGAGGGGAGTGTACGTACTCTCTGAGCCCTCTGGAGCAGGTAAAACAACACTTCTTCGTATTCTTTGTGGTCTTGAAGTGGCTGATTCAGGCACAGTGCTTAAATCGCCTGACTCTAAAACGGTCATGATGTTTCAGGAAGATAGACTGCTAGAAAACCTGAGCGTTATGGCAAACATCATGCTTGCTATACAGTTGCACTCAAAGGAGCAAAAACAAAGCGCTCGAGAGCGTATTAAAGAGGCGCTTTGTGGGGTAGGACTTGAAGGAACAGAAAACAAGCCTGTTTCTGAGCTTTCCGGTGGTCAAAAGAGACGCGTTGCTCTTTTACGTACACTCTTTGCAGATGCAGACATCTTGCTCTTTGATGAGCCGCTCAAGGGATTAGACGAAGCGCTTAAGCAGCAGGTTATTGCCTCTGTCAAACCGTTCATTGAATCAAAAATTGTAATTTGGGTAACTCATACTCCTGAAGAAGTAAAACTGCTAGGCTCTTATACAGCACTGCAGTTATAGGAGTGAACTACATGTACAAGGTAATTCTCGCCGGCGGAATGGCGTCTGGTAAATCAACTGTTTCTAAAATGTTTGAAGCAGCAGGTGGTCTGCGCTTTGACCTTGATGAGGTTTCTCGTAGACTTCTGAGACCTGGATGCGAGTGTACGTATCGTGTGGCAGAGGCTTTTGGTAACGATTTGTTGGACCCCGTTACTCATGAGATTAATAGGCGAGAGCTTGGTCGTAGGGCTTTTGCCACTAGAGAATCTGCTGAGCTCTTAGAAGAGCTTGAGATGCCTTTTATCAGGGAATATATGCGTCAATTCCTTACAAAAGAGGCTCCTGCTGCAGATGCTCAGTTCTGCTTTGTAGAGGTTCCGCTGCTTGACCGCGTTGAAGACTTGCTTGAGCTGGTTGATGAAGTTGTCGTTGTTGTAGCGCCTTTGGAACTGAGAGCAGAACGCGCTGAACAGCGAGGATCTTCTCGCCAAGAGTTTGAGCAGCGTATAGCGCATCAGCCTTCCGATACGTATTTGCGTAATCAGGCGGATACGGTGTTTGTAAACTCTGAAGGCCTTGATGATCTTAAAGCACAGGTAGAGCTTTGGTTAAACGCTCGGTTTAACCAGCATTCAGAGCAATAAGTTATAGCTTACGTGCGCGGCCTCTAGAAGGGTGTCCTCAGTGAACTCTCTACCTTGGCAGCTGCATCGTCAAAGGTAATTTCAAGGCAGTTCTTGAGCATGTTTTGGCCAACACAATAAATGCCATCGTTAACACATGCGCTGCCAATAGCAACTGCCTTGTTAAACACAGCCTTCTGGTCAAAGACAGGAACACCATTTTGCTTAAGGAACGAGAAGACCTCTTGAGGGGTATCTAGTTTCTTAACAGAAGCGTCTGCCTTGAGAAGGTCTTCAAGCTCTTCTTTTGCAGGTTGAGCAACACTGCCACCGATAATTATTGCCATTTGATAGCAAGCTGCACAAAGATCAGAGCGTCCTAGCTTCCACTCCATATAGGCCAGGCGATAGTACACCAGAGCAACATCTGAGCTAGAGAAAATGTGTGCGATAAGGTCTTTGAGCAGCTTTGCAGCCTCAAAGACTTTTGACTGGTCTTCTAATGTTCTTACTAATAGTAGCGTTGCATCAACGCCCAAAGGAG
>CALHQT010000101.1:0-2906 GCA_938038135.1 uncultured Atopobium sp. | reverse complement strand
AACGCTTTAGGTATAAGCCCACTAAGGCCAAACAGGTTCAAGAGCGCGTGGCAAAGGTCGAGAAGATCCGTGAAGAACTGGTAGTTCTTCCAGAGCAGTCTCACCACATGCATTTTAGGTTCCCAGAACCTCCTCGTACCGGAGATACCGTCATTTCTCTTGAGGGTGTGGCCAAATCCTACGAGGATAACTTTGTCTACGATAACGTTGACCTGAAGCTCTATCGCGGAGATCATGTTGCGCTTGTTGGCCCTAACGGTGCTGGTAAGTCTACTCTTATGAAGCTTATTGCTGGCAAACTTAAGCCAGATGCGGGACAGATTAGCCTGGGTCAAAACGTCACTGAAGCCTATTATGCACAGCACCAGCTTGAAGAGCTTAATCCTGCAAATACGGTACTTGCAGAGCTTGATACCGTTGCTGCTGGCTGGACTACTTCTGAAGAACGTAGATTGCTTGGAGCCTTCCTTTTTCATGGCGATGACGTTGAGAAACGCGTAAATGTGCTATCTGGTGGCGAGCGCGCTCGTCTCGCACTTGCTAAGATGCTGGTTTCTCCAGATCCACTGTTGCTTCTAGACGAGCCAACTAACCACTTAGACATTGATTCTGTTGACGTTCTAGAGAAGGCGCTTGTTGACTTCCCCGGAACCATCATCTTAATCAGTCACGATGAGCACCTGGTTAGAGCTGTTGCTAACAAGGTTGTGGACGTTCGCGACCACAAGGTTACCGTCTATGACGGTGACTACGATTACTTCCTCTTTAAGCTTGCAGAGCTTCAAGCAGTGGCTCAGGGGGAGACGTCGAGCAAGACCGTGTCCTCGTATGGAACTTCGGGTGCAAGAGCGGTTAAGAGTTCTGTCCCAGAGGCAGGTCAAGCTGCAGGATCTTCTCGCAATGTGAAGACTAAGGAGCAGAGAAGAGCTGAGGCGGAGGAGCGTAATCGTAGAAGCCGTGCGCTCAGGGAGACCAAGAAGCGCTTGGACGAGGTTGAGGCGGCTCTGACTCCTGCGCACAAACGCTACGATGAGCTCATGACGCTTATGGCTGACGAGGCTCTTTATAACGATCCTCAAAAGTTTGATGAGTGCATGGCTGAATACCAGGCACTTTCTAAGAAGATTCCTGCGCTTGAGGCTGAATGGTTGGAACTTTCAGAAAAAATGGAAGCAGACATTGATGAGTAGGTAGTTTTGCCAATCTTGGGTAAAATTATCTTGTATCTAATGTCTTGTACTTACTGCTTGTACCTAACGCCTTGTACTTGAGGCTTACGTCTGTACGTGTCCGTCTGTAGTATCTTTGCAGATGTTGAGATAAGGATTGTTGTGCCAACTGCTTTAACATCAGTTCCATCGCTTTTGACAACGCTCGCTGAATTTGCACTGGTAATCTTTGCCATTGTGGTTCACGAGGTTGCACATGGCTTTGTGGCATACAAGTGCGGAGACCCTACCGCTAAAATGTCTGGCCGTTTGACGCTCAATCCGCTTGCACACATTGACCTATTTGGCACGATTCTTTTGCCATTTATGTTGGTATTGATGGGTGGTCCTAGCTTTGGTTACGCAAAGCCTGTTCCCTATAACCCCAACTACCTCAAAGATCGTCGTCGTGACGAGATTCTGGTAGCACTTGCAGGCCCTACTTCCAACATTTTGCAGGCGTTTCTCGGCGCGCTCTTATTGCGTTTGCTCAACGCGCTAGCTGTTGCATTTGGTGCAGCATATAATCCGCTTGTAATGTACTACGTTTCTTCACTGGTAATCTTCTATATTCAGATCAACGTAAGCCTGGCAGTCTTTAATATGCTGCCAATTCCACCTCTGGATGGCTCTAAACTGCTGCTATATTTTCTTGGCGAGAAAAACCGTCAAAAGTTCTACGCCATTGAGCCTTACTGCATGATTGCTGTAGTGGGACTCATGTTCTTTGCGCCTGGCTTTTTCTCGTCCATTATTGGGGGCATTTCTAACGTCATTTTGAGCCTGCTTGCGAGAATCATCTAATGTCGTACAAAGTAAACACTGCAACATATTCTGGACCGTTTGACTTGCTGCTTCAGCTAGTAAGTAGGCAAAAAGTTGCCATCGGCTCTATTTCTATCTCTGAGGTTGCTGATCAGTACCTGGCAGAAGTGGACGCCATGGAAGAGCTTGACCTAGACGTTGCCAGTGACTTTGTCCTTGTTGCGTCAACGCTTTTGGACATGAAGGCTCATGCCTTGGTGCCTCAAGATATTTCACTCAAAAACTCATACGATGAAGATGAGTATGATGACGAGCTTGACGGACTTTCTCCTGACGAGGCACGAGAAGTTCTTATTGCTCGCCTTATTGCCTATAAGCAATTTAGAAACGCGGGTGCTGCGCTTGGTAGCCGCATGGAGGCGGAATCATACATGTTCCCACGTTCAGTGGGCCCAGATCCTGATTTCTTGAACCTGATGCCAGACTATCTAGAAGGCATTACCCTCAGAAGCCTTGCCGTCATCTGTGCGGACATTGACTCAAAACGTGAGACATTCTTGCTTGAAGCAGAACATGTGGCACCAAAAAGGCTCCCAGTGGCCCTGACGGTAGCTTCTGTGGACCGACTCACGCGCTCTAAGGGCAAGGTGACGTTCTCTGAGCTCTTAGACGGTCAAGACGCGCCAGAAATTGTGGTTGCAAACTTTTTGGCAGTGCTTGAGCTCTTTAAGCGCGGTCTTGTTCGTGTTCAGCAGGATGTCATCTTTGGCGAAATTGAGATTGAGCACATAGAAGGTGCAGATTCATACCAGCTTGATGAGTCGGTTCTTTTGGAACTAGAAGAACTATCTGGTGATGAGCCAGACCTTGAGGGATTTAACTTGTCTCAAAACGCACTTCAAGATGTCCAGCAAACGCTTTTATCGCTCACTC
>CALHQT010000100.1:0-2384 GCA_938038135.1 uncultured Atopobium sp. | reverse complement strand
AGAACTATTGCCGAATATAACAATGAGATTTGGCACCTTACTCCTGATAAGTAGAGACACGTGGTACAAACCAGCGAGTCAGTTGCTTTAACCAGTGGCTGTTAAACAAGCATTCTAAACAAGCGGCCTAGACCAGTAGTCTAGGCCGCTTGATGTGTTCCTGTAGCGATTTAATGAACAAAAATATCATCTGTTTTGGTCTCATCTGCATAAATGACAAGAAATGAACTATGGTATATACATAAATATTCACCCTTCACGCTGAAAGAAGGATGTATGAACAGCACTTCTGTTAGAAGCGTTCGAAGCACTCGATTTTCTCGCTTTACGGTTTTAGCAATTCTTATGCTTTTTGTGGGTGCAATTTTGGCGTTTGCTCTGCCACACACAGCATTTGCTGCCGACCCAACAGTTTATTCCGAAGATGTGGACGGCGCTCCGCTTGACGGTACGCAGACCGTGGCAAATCCATTCCCTGACTTTATTTCAGATGCTGAAATTCAGGCAGAGATTACTGCTCAGGCCGCTAAACCGCGAGAGGACCGTACGGGTGTCATCGCGCGTTATTACTGGGTAAAGCCTGATGGAACTGCGCTCAAGCTGGACATGGATCCAACTAAATATTCCGTTGCGCAGATGATTGCTGAAGGCGGAGAAATTCGTGCTTACTACGTCCTTCTCGGCGATACGGATAACCTGCTCAACTTCCCACACAATGATCCAAATGGTTATGGCCTACGTAAGGTGGCTGTTTCGGCTCATTCTGCCGTTGATACATACAAGCCAATGGATGCAACAGGTGCTCTTTCGGGTGGTGGACCAAAGACTAATTTGATGTTTACCGTCAAGGTCAATGGTCAGTCTATTATGGGTGGCACTTCTTATGAAGAGCCTGCTGCTGTATTTACTGCACCAGTCACAGCTCGCCAGTACATTGAGTTCTCCGCACCACTGAACATTTCTGATAGGTCTTATCAGCTGGGAATTCAGGGTGGCATTAAGAAATCTTGGGGAGGCACTCACGCATACACCAAACGTTATCCTGCGCGAGTTATTGATACAGCAACGGCTGTGTATCACTATGTCGATGACCTTGCGTACAGGCAGCTTAACGGCCTTGGCCTTAGTGACCCTATTGCACAAAGAAATGCTGGTCTTCCTATTTATGGTAACGGCGCAGTAAGTGTTCTTGGTCTTGATGATCTTGCTGCTACATATACAACCTCCGCAGCATTTGAGGATCGTCAGGTGTCTGCGCGTTACAACACAAAGGGTCATGTTGTGTACATGCCAGAGTATGCTGGCGTTACTTCAGATGACTCTGTTGCCGGTGGTAATAAGTTTGAGACTGATCCTTCAACCAATCTGTTGCTGACCACTGTTCGTAAGTCGGTTGACGAGATTAAGGCTGCGGGACCTGGTGATTCTTACGTTTACATTGCAAACGATATCGATGTCCCAGAGGGAACATCTCTTGCAATTGGTACGTATAACTCTGGCCCTCGCGATAATTCGGTTTTGGCTCCTGGTTTCAATGCAGACGGTTCTGTAAACCGTACCAGGCAGTATTACCTCACGTATCGTGCAGTTCCTTCTCCTTTGAAGCTTGTGAAAACTGACTCTGATGATGCTTCCAAGCCTGTTGCTGGTGCAACCTATAGCCTATACAAAGCTGATGGCACACTGGTTAAAGAGGGGCTTACTACTGGTGCAGACGGCACCTTTACATCCGGAGATGTTCTTACAAAGACTGAGCTGACTACACTGGTTCAGAACACTGCGGCAACTGCAGATTTGCTGACTAAGGGTATCTATCAGGATGGAGATAAGTTCTATCTGACGCCAGGCGATTATTACCTGGTTGAGACTGCATCTCCAGAGGGATATGAACTCAATGCAAATCAGATTCCATTTACGGTAGCTCCTGCAACATTTAATGCCGCAGACCAGACCATTGTTCCTACGGAAGTTGCTACAGCTGATAAGCCAATAACTCCTACACCAACCCCAACGCCGGATCCTAATCCAGAGCCAAAGCCTAAGACTCCTAAGAAGAAGAGGCCTAACCTGCCAGATACTGGCGATGCAATGTCCATTGCAAGTGCACTTGCTGCTGCAGGTATTATTACTTCTGGTCTTGCATACTCTGTAAAGGCTCGCCGTTAGTTTTAGCGTATAGAGCACAAGTGCAAAGAAGACTGTGCTTCGCACAGCCTTCTTTTTTACTGGTAAAGTAGAGCAGGGTAGATGCTTAGTTGGGCGTTGGCCTGCGCAGTCTGTGCAATCAACGCTGTTTGAGGCAAAACATATCCTCAAGTGGTAAAAAATGCGTTTAGTTGGAGATTTCATTTTTCTGCATACAACGTTTGCCCAGATAAAAGTTT
>CALHQT010000099.1:0-2533 GCA_938038135.1 uncultured Atopobium sp. | reverse complement strand
AAGGCAACGTTTGTAACAATTGCAAACATGCGCACCCGAGTAGCCGAGAAGCTGACCACTATTCCCATGGGATATGTGCTTGATACTCCTTCGGGCTCCCTCAAACGTCTGTTAGTCGAGAAAATCGATAGTATTGAAACCACACTTGCCCATGCAGTTCCTGAATTAACTTCAAACCTTACTGCAGCTTTTGCGGTCTTTGTTTATCTGCTTGTCTTGGATTGGCGCCTTGCCCTTGCCGCATTACTGACCATAATCGTGGGACTTGCTTGTTTATCAGGCATGATGAAAGACTATGAGTATTGGTATCAAAATACTATCGTAACTGGTAAAGAGATGAACAATGCTTCAGTTGAGTATGTGTCAGGAATTGAGGTAATTAAGGCTTTTGGGCAGTCCGCTAGCTCTTACGAGAAGTTCTCAAAAGCTGTTTATGCCTCTGCCCATGCTTTTATTGATTGGATGAAGCACTGCCAAATCTGGCAGGATGCCATGTTGTCAATTGGTCCTGCAACGTTAGTAACGGTATTGCCCCTTGGATGCTTGTTTGTGCTTCAGGGAACTCTTTCTCCTTCTACTTTTGTTATGTGTGCCGTGCTTTCTCTTGGTATTTTTCAGCCGCTCTTTGAAGCAATGAGCTTTATGGATTCTCTTGCGCAGGTAGGTTCTGTTGTCAAAGAAATCTCTGAGGTATTGAACTACCCAGATCAGGTTAGAGCCGAGGTCCCTTGTACGCTTGAGAGCACTGAAATTAAACTGAGTGATGTTCGTTTCTCGTACGGAAGCAATGAAGTAATCCATGGGATTACTTTAGATATTGAGCCAGGACAAGTTACGGCACTTGTTGGTCCAAGTGGATCAGGTAAATCTACTGTTGCTCGGCTTATCGCAGGTTTCTGGGATCCAAATGAAGGATCTGTGTCTATTGGAGGACAAGATATTCGCTCCTGCACTCCATCTCAACTTGCAAACCTCGTAGCTTATGTTGACCAAGATAGTTACCTTTTTGATGAAACCATTATGGAAAACATCAGGATGGGCAAAAAAGATGCCACCGATGATGAGGTAATTGCTTGTGCAAAAGCTTCTGGATGCCACAACTTCATCCAATCACTTCCTCACGGCTATCAAACGGTTGTAGGAGGTTCAGGTGGGCATCTTTCTGGCGGAGAGCGCCAGCGTGTAGCAATTGCTCGAGCAATGCTCAAAAACGCTTCGATTATTATATTGGATGAGGCAACAGCTTATGCGGATCCAGAATCTGAAGCAGAGGTTGAATCTGCAGTTGCAAAGCTGGTAGCTGGTAAAACGCTAGTGGTTATCGCGCACCGTCTTTCTACCGTACAAAATGCCGACAAAATTGTTGTTGTAAACGATGGCTCTATTGAAGCTGAGGGTACGCATAATCAGCTTATGGAGACATGCCCGCTCTATGCAACCATGTACCGTGCTCACATTGGCGCACTCGACGAGGCTTAAGGGGGAGTAAAAATGCTGTCTGTTCTAAAAATGTACTTTCAATTTGGAAGTTTTTATCGCCAGAAACTCCACAAGGGCCTTTTCTTTACCGTTCTTGGTTGTCTCTTTGAAGGAGTGCAAATAACAGCGCTTTGGATAGTTTTTACTGCTCTTACTACGGATACACTTTCAACTCAGACGATAGTTTCTGCACTGGGAGTTATGCTTCTGAGCATTATAGGAACGTTTGTCTGCGCTCATTTTAAGAGTGAGAATTTCTGTGACGCTAATTTCAGTATGGCTGGCGCTAAGCGTGCGGAAATTGGAGATACACTGCGCCGCTTGCCCATGGGTTATTTTAACGAGAATAGCCTTGGAGAAGTAACAGCTGTTATGACCAACCAGCTAGATGTAATGCAAAATCTTGGTGGCTTGCTCTATATGATGGTTTTTGGTGGTTTGGCCTTAACAGCAATTATTGTTGCATTCCTGTTTGTATTTTGTTGGCAGTTAGGCCTTATAACTGCAGCTACGTTTGCACTTTTCTGCATAACAATGGAGGTCTTGCAGGCCTACGTGCGTAATACATCAGATGATTATGTGGCCGCAAATACTACTTTGATTAGCTCCGTCCTTGAGTATGTTCGCGGCATTAGCGTGGTAAGGGCATTTTCCCTTATTGATGATGCTGAGGGAAAGTACGCCAAAGCAGTTGACGATTGTCGCGTTCAAGCGCTTAACCTCGAGCTTAAGGCGCTTCATTTCTCAGTTTTGCAAATGGTCATCTCCAAGGCTACCAGTATTATCATGTGCCTGGTATCAGTTGGTTTATGGCTCTCTGGAACACTTGATACAGCTACGTGCTTAACCGTAGTGGTTATGTCGTTTATGTTGTTTAGCCGTCTTGAATCCGCTGGTCGTTTCTCAACTATTCTGCGTAACATTGAAATTGCAATGGAGCAAACAAACGCTATTCTCGCCACCCCCGCAATGGACGAGGGAGAAGGTTTGGAGAAAGCGGATTCTTACGACATTGAACTTTCTCATGTTTCCTTTGGCTACGATGACAGGCAAA
>CALHQT010000098.1:0-2772 GCA_938038135.1 uncultured Atopobium sp. | reverse complement strand
TGCTGGAATTCTTAACTGGAAGAATACCTATGAGTCTATTCCTACTAATGGTAGACCTCCATTTACGTGGGAATTTGAGGCGGTTTTAGAGCATGGCTTTCTATCGAATGCTGGACGTAATGCATACCCAGAGAACTTTCCATCAGTTATGAGACTTCTGACAGCATGGGGATTTCCAAAGATTTGGAATTCAACCAGTAATGCACCTGATGCGTTTCTTGATTTGATGCAAGAGCAGAAATAAATCTCAAGCTTCCTCCCGAACATCCCTCACAGCTCCATCCCTACCGTTCGCGGAAAATGTCAGCTTTGGTGAACAAACAGCAAATTCTTATATCCATCAGGGATATAATCGCAGGTGAACAACGGATGGAGGATTGTCGTGAAGATGCACCTCATTGAGCCCGACGCTTACACCCAGACCACACCCACCGTATTGCTGATTCATCCCATGCTCTCGTCAGCAGAAGGAATGCAAACAGTTCTTGTGAATAACATGGGCGATGACCTGCGCTATCTGGTCCCAGATCTTGCCGCCCACGGGGAAGAAAATGCAACGGAATATGTCTCAGCCTCTCAAGAAGCTGTGCAGATTCATGACTGGCTGCTGGAGCACGACATAACCCATCTCTCCCTAGGTTTTGGCGCGTCCCTTGGCGGCGTAGTTCTGTCTGAGCTCCTCAAGTTCCCCGATTTAGTCTTTGACCACCTCTTCTTTGAAGGAACAAGCTTCTGGACAGGAGGATTTCTTGCCTCCGTGCTTGAGTTTGTGCTCAAGAAAGTGTTTCTTGCCAAGCACCGCAAAGCCATTGCAGACCCCGAGTTATCCGTGCAAAAGATGGAACAACTTTACGGAAAAGTTGCAGCTAAACCTATGTCAGAACACTTTATTGCGATGAGTGACCAAAGCATCCAGAGCATCATTCACGACTGCAGCAACGTTGACCTCCCCACCCTTAGCCCTGAGGTACAACGCCACTGCGTCTTCACGTATGGCGAGAAGGACTTTGACTTGAAACGCGCAAAGAAGGTTCTGCCGAAAGTCTATCTCGAGGCCACACTTACTATCTGGCAGGGCTATGATCACTGCGAGCGCATGACCAGCGATTCAGTAGCGTATGGTCAGATGCTCAGAGAGCTTGTGATTTAGAGAGCAAAACTCGTAAAATAGAGGAAACCAAACTAATCGCATAAATCTATCAGCATAGAAGCTGCTCATTGATGCTAGGAGGCTTCATGTATTACACACCCATGACTAAAGCTGCGATGAAACTCTGCTTTGAAGCGCACAAAGATCAAGTTGACAAAGCTGGAATCCCCTACGTCTTCCACCCCACCAGTCTTGCTGAGCGTTTTGAGGATGGTCAAGAAGCAGAGACTTGTGTAGCGCTTCTGCACGATGTTCTGGAAGACACAGATTACACAGTAGATGATATTCGTGCAGCTGGTATGAGTGAGGAGGTTATTGAAGCTCTGCTTCTCTTGAACCACAATCCCAAAGTCGAGTACATGGACTATGTTCGCCATCTAAGTAAAAATAACATTGCACGACACGTGAAAATTTGCGATCTACAACACAACTCAAACCTATCCCGCCTGGAAAAGGTTACTGAGAAGGACTTAAAACGCGTCGAGAAATACAAGGAAGCTCTCAGGATTCTTTTTGAGGTAGAAGAAAATTTAGAAGCGTAAATAGTTCCTTGCAATGAAGCACGATAGAAGCCGTTTATAAAGCTACTAAGAGGTTAATAGCTCACTTTGCTTTCATGCTTACCAAGCTTCCCATTCTTTTCAAGCTTATTATCAAGCCACCAAATTGGAATTGGAAGAATTTCATCAATAGGTTGAGTGTTGTCCCAGATATCGATATATTCCTTTGTTTCCCTATCGTATAAGAACTTGCAATAAACACGATCGTCAAGGGCTGAAAATTCTCCGCCGTAGAATCCGTCATCATACTCAATGTTATGAAAATAAAAGTTGATATAATATGCGCCCATTTTTACCTCACTTAGTAATGAATGTCTTACAAAAATGCATTTCACTAACCCTGTTCCAAGCATGTGAAAAGAAGGATAAAGTCTAAAACTAATCTAAGTGGGTGCTGCAATGGACAGTAAAAAATCTATGTTGTTGCTAACGAACATAACGATGAAAGGACTGGCATTATTCAATTACCCAATTAAATTTGAGGTCATATAATTCAATCAACAAGCAATCCGTTCCTGATTGGAGTGAATACGATGTTATCTTCAGTTATATTGTGGTCCTTAACCGCAATTCTTGGCATTTGTTCTCTCATACTTTTATCCGGTCATGGCTCTGTTTTAATTGCTGGATTTAACACAATGACTGAAGATGAAAAGAAAACAATTGACGAGAAAAAACTCTGCTTTGTAGCGGGTATTGGCACGCTTATAAGTGCGTTAGTACTCTTTTTCATGGCACTACTTGGTCCAAATATACCAAACACAACAGCAATCATTGCGGGCAGTATTATTGCGATTGATGCGGTAGTAATGGTTTATATTGCAAACACAAAATGCAAAAAATAATAAAAACCTGACGACAAAATACTTGAAGTTCTCATTACCTTTAGACAATAGCTCTTGTCAAAACAAATGCAAAACATCACCTCAAACTACTCGTCTCTTTCGTCCCTCTTAAGACAAAGTCTGATCGCGCACATATACAAGTAGTCGTATAAGCACAACAACACAAAGCCCTGCTGCAAGCACCGTTTCAACAGAGGCTATTCCATCGAGCCATTGA
>CALHQT010000097.1:0-4429 GCA_938038135.1 uncultured Atopobium sp. | reverse complement strand
GAGGTTTGTAATGCTAACTAGGCAGGAGCGTCAAGAGGTTGAAGAGAGAGCTAAAGCATGCAAAAAAGAAGAAGAAGAGCTTAACTGGGACCAGTTTTCATACGTTCTTTTGGGTGTTTCTCGTTGGAGGAATGATGAAGAGCTCTTAGACCGCATTGTCGACCTATGCGACACATCAAACATGATTGAGCTGCCACGTGATAAAGACGGTGAGGTTATCCGTATTCACGATGTTGTGTATGACAATACTGGAATGGAATGGGAAGTTAGAGAATTTAGATTCCCGTTCGATGGTGCTTGTATTTATGCTCGTACCGATGATGACTATTCCACGTTTCGCCCAGACGAACTCACTCACAAAGTTACAACTATTGAAGAGAATATTGAAGAGTTCAATAAAGCCGTCAAAGTAACCGCTTAATATGTCGAAGCGTCAATGAATAAATGCGTTGAGGCAATGAAAAAGCTAGCCGAAGTGTTCAATAGGCTAGGTGATAGCGATGACTAACCGTGAAGAGGTAGCGAAGAGGTGGCGAAAAGTCGGCGAGAGGTTAGACAAAGAACCTCCGATAAGTCTTACGGGTACAGCATGTATAACACTTTGGGAGCTTTTGGAATCTGCTGGCATACGTGATAACAATTCTTACAGTGATGTATTTAGCCGTCTAGCCGACCTTATCGACCCTACATGCAAGCAAGTTGAAGCTGGCAACAACATCGTCTGTTCCGAGTGCGGAGCTGACCTGTATGACGATGACTTGTATTGTAGCCGCTGCGGCGCAAGGGTGGTGCGCTGTAATGATTAAGCATGATTATCGAGAGGTTAAAGAGTTAGAGGACTATGTATATGACCCGGACACAAGCACGGGAGATTATGAGTTCTGTCCAAATTGTGGTGATGCATTCAAGACGTCGAACATTGAAGTTGTTGATATGTACGACGACGATTGTGATTACGGTATTTGTCCTCATTGCGGAGTTCTTCTCAAATTGTACCTAGTGCCAACGTATTATTTCGACCCTGTAATCTGCTCTGTTGAAGAATTTGAGAAGGAAGCGTGCATTAAGTTAAGTGAGGAGGGTCAGTAATGGATCCTGTTGAGAAAGCTGTTGACCTCATCGAGCGTTATGCCTTACTGGCATATTTGAGTAATGGTGAGACTCTCGGTAGTGACATTAATGGCAAGCGAGTGTACTTATCAGGACCGATTACTAACACAAAGAACTATAAAGGTTTGTTTATGTTTGCTGAAGAGCTCGCTGCGCTTGGCGATGCTGAGCAGATCTATAACCCCGCAGCGCAAATTTCTGCAAGTTCTAGCTGGGAACAGGCAATGCATCGATGTCTTTCAGAAATTACTAATTACGACACAGTAGTAATGCTGCCCGGCTGGAATGTTTCTCGTGGTGCAAAACTTGAGCGTGATGTTGCGCTTGCATGTGGAATGAATGTTGTTGATTTCGGTGAAAACAAGGTTATTTATGTCCTTTATGACGCACTCAAAAAGACTCTTGAAAGACTCTTGTAAGTCGTCTTACTAATAGAAAGGAGGCTCATATGGGTGCCGCAGATATTGTTGTTTTAGTTTTCTGTATTTTCGCTGGTATTGCTTTTGCATTTAGCGATTAAACTTCTCATTTACCGTTAGGAGGTTAAATGGAGCTACTGGCCTTTATTGTGGCTTATTTGCTAATTCTTTTAGCGTTTGTTTTTCTTGTGCCTATCGTCGGTTTAGTGAGCTATACAATCGCGATTAACGTAGCCGATTTAATTGACGATTTATTCTTTTAACTAACCTACGATTTATTTTAATTTCCCATTTTCAACAACCAAATAGAAAGGCTTTAACCATGAAGAAGATTCTTCAATGGCTGGCTGTTTGCGTCTTTGCCGTGCTGGTATGTGTTCCAGTACTCGCACAGGCTCAGACGGTACCGACCACAATCACCAGCTTTAGAGTAACCGACAAGAACAAGCAGGACTTAACCTCTGCGTACACCAACCAAGACATCTACTTGACCGCATCATGGAGCGCAACGGGTGAAGTCCATGAGGGCGATACATTCTCGCTTGCTATTCCCGATATTCTCGACTTCCCAGCAACGAACGCAGCAAGTTTTAACATTTACGCCCCGGACGGCAACGTCATGGCAACCGCGCAAGTGACACCCGGGCGCGTCACGATCACTTATACGTCATGGGTTGAAGGCAAAGACCATGTACAAGGTACGCTTTGGCTCGCAGCACACGTCAAAGCCGACGCAGCGGCAGGCACAACCACACTAAGGCTTGTCGATGAAGCTACGGGGCAGGTTGTCGAGACCAGCTTCGAGACAAAGCACTACGGCACTATTCAGCACGAGGTCATTGCAAAATGGGGCGTCAAAACCGACCACGGAACGGTCGAGTGGTCGGTACGTCTAAACCACGCAGCGGATAACCTCACTAACGTTGTACTAGAGGACACACCGCAAGAAGGTACACGCATTATTCCTGGCTCGTTCCGTCTCTACCGCGTTCATATGGACGTATACAGCAACATTGACCCTGCAAGTTGGGTTCGTATCAACGTTCCTGAGCCAGTAATCAACGGAAACAGCTTCACGTGGGACTTGTCCAGCGTTGATTTTCAAGGCAACCAATACTTCATGTACTACGAGACGGAAGGAACAGAGACCACCTCGAACTCTATCCAGCTAAAAAGCCGCGAGACCACGCAAAGCTCACGCTATCAGTACGTAAGCCAGGAGAGCGGCGGCAACGGCAACGGTGACGATCGTCCACAACCAACTGAGCCGGAGACTCCACCCACACCAGAGCCAACACCGACTCCACAGCCTAATCCAGGACCACAACCACAGCCAGAGCCAGCTAAGCCAACAAAGAAGGTAAAGAAAGCTAAGAAGGCAGCTCTACCAGCAACGGGAGACGACGCAGTCATTGCGATTGCAGCTGGCGTTGGAGCGATTGCGCTTGCATTCATCATCACAAGCAGGTTTGTCAGAAAGGAGCAGTAATGACTGTTGAAGAAGAGAGAGAACAAGCAGATAGAGAGCGTCTTGAGAAGATGACGGTTAAGGAGCTTCGAGTCATTGCAAAGGAAGAGTTCTGCACAGTTAGACGTAATAGATCTAGGAAGGCTGACTTAATTGACGACCTCGTCAAGTGGAAGCGATTTAAGGGCGCATACTACCGAGAGAGTCGGTACTAATGAATCGCTCGATAAAAGTTCGCCTAAATTCAAATGGAATCTGGTGTTGTCGACTTTACTTGGGAAGAAACCTCAACGGAAAAATTATTCAGCCTTATGCAAGCTTTCCTGCTGCAAGAACGCAGAAAGAAGCTGAAGAATTAGCAACTATGTGGGCTTCACACATCACATCTGATGGCAAAGTCAAAAGTACTCAGCTTACCGATTTGCTTCTTGAGTACGTGTCGATTAAGCAAAGGAATGGCGCGAGCCCTAACACTACAAGGCAGCATGAAGGCTTTATTAGAAACCATATCAACGGTCGGCTTGGTAAAGAGGATGTAAGAAGTGTTACATCCTCTTTACTTACCTCTTTTGAGCAAGATCTACTAAAGAAGGGGTTGTCTCGAAACAGTGTAATCAATCTGCATCAGTTCTTGAGAGGCGCTTACAATTACTTTGTTTCTGCTGGAATATGCGACTATAACCCGCTTATTAACGTGGCCAAGCCGTCCAGGGAAGTACATGAAGCCGTCTCCATTGAAGAATGGGGTTTTGCTGGGATTAGTACTCTTATCAATTCCAGGATTACTACAGCCATTCAAGAGAATGAGTTTAACTCACGTGTTGTTTGCGCATTTGCTGCATGGCTTTCGTTAGTCACGGGAATGCGCTGTGGTGAGGTCTGCGCCATTAGGTACAGTGACGTAAACATGCTATACAAGCATATCCACGTATCCGGTACTGTCATTGAGGAATCTTACAGAAAGCCATATAGGCGAGAATCAACAAAGGGCAAGAGATCAAGAAACATAGCCATTACCGATTCGGACATTAGCTTCATTAGTGACTACATGAAGCTTCAGAAAGCTCATATTGCTTTTGTAGAGTCTTCTACACCTCTAATTAGTCTTGATGGCTCTTACATGCGACCTACGAGCGTCTCGAGGTCGTTTACACGTATGAGACGCACTCTTCAGCTACCTCAAGGCATCACATTCCATTCACTTAGGCATACTCACGCGTCTTGGTGCCTAGCAAGCGGCGTTGACTTGAAGACCCTTTCAGAGCGTCTTGGCCATGCTGACCCAGCAACGACATTGAGGATTTATTCTCATTTGCTTCCTGGACGTGACAGGGGAGCGGCAGAAGCGTTTGGAGACGCTCTGAGAACCATTGAACAAAGAGAACTCTAATCGCTCCATGCCTTAAACGCTTGTTGCAATTTGTTGCAATTA
>CALHQT010000096.1:0-3091 GCA_938038135.1 uncultured Atopobium sp. | reverse complement strand
GTCCGCAAAGTAGAGCTGTACTCAACGAAGCAACTGCAATAAGCTTTTGCATTGAAGGCCTGCTGGACAAACATGTCTTCTTTTTCATTTGCATATCCTTTTTTGAAGGGATAACTTTCTGTATAAATAATAGTTTGATATGTCTGTTATTGTTCCCGTAAATTAATCCTATACAAATTCTCTATCTTCTATGAAAAAATGCTCAACTAATGAGATAAAAAACGTTTAATAGCAGATATATCCATAAATAAATGCTGGAAAACAGCTTGATTACCTGTGGCTCTTCCGGTAGATGGTGTGAAAATCTCCATGAGTGGTTTCTCGCCACATAAGTTGTTGATTAAGGTTATTATATTCCACGTGGCGAAACGTCACGGTATCGCGCTCCACAGGCGCAGTTTTGCCCTGCGGGGCTAAGAAAGAAAGGCACGAAATGGCTCAGGGTACTGTAAAGTGGTTTAATCCAGACAAGGGTTACGGCTTCATCTCTCGTGAGGATGGCGACGATCTGTTCGTACACTTCTCCGAGATTCAGATGGACGGATTCAAGACTCTCGATGAGGGTCAGCCTGTCGAGTTTGAGATTACCACCGGACAGAACGGTAAGCTCCAGGCTTCTAGCGTCCACAAGATCTAGTACTTGCGAACACTACCATCAAAAGGAGACCTTCGGGTCTCCTTTTTTGTTACATCGCTATTTATACAGTTGCAGTAACCAAGAGCTTTAATACCAGTGCTTGATGGTAAGGTCAGCAAGTTCAGAGAGTTTCTCGATATCTTGATGCTCATCATCACAATTGACAGCACAGGTGATAAGGCCAACAGAATTTCCTGTCTGAAGAGCCAGTGGAATGTCTTCAAACAGAATTGTTTTCTCGGCTGGAGTATTAAGGCGTTTAAGGACCTCAAGATACAGATGAGGCTCATCTTTTGCAGATCCAACATCTGCTGCAAACACCTGAGTATCAAACAGAGTGGATAGATGTAAACGAGGCTCAAGAAGAGCAAGAAGCTCTGGCTCGTTGACAGTTGCTAATGCAGTAGGGATGCCTTTTTCTTGTAACTTGCCAATAAAATCAACAACACCAGGTCGAAGCTGCACGGAGTTTACAAAGAAGCTTTTACTGAGTTCTTTCCACTCGGCGACAATCTTTTCTGGATCTTCCTTTAGCCCATAGGTGGCAATTGCCCATTCAGCTCCCTTTTCAAATCCAAGAGGGGAGAGAATCTTACCAATTTCTGGAGTGTAAGGGATTCCTCGCGACTCAAAAAACTCCTGGTCAACAAGCTTCCAAATATGGTGCGTATGAGCAATAGTGCCATCAAAATCAAAGATTGCTGCTTCAAAATCTGTTGCAAGAATATCTTCAAGTGTCGAGAAAATCACAGAGTTCCAATCAAGTTGCGGTGAGCTTGTGTTTTTTATTGTTGACGTGCCAGTCTAGTGTAAAATTTTAGCAAGTATGAAGAGGAGTAAACCAATACTTTTCGGAGGACCGCATGAAACGCAGCTTATTTAATACTCGCGGTAAATTGCTTGCTGTTTTGTTCTTTGTTGTCGCAGCACTGTTTGCAACAACAGTTCAAAGCGCATATGCAACTACCTACACCACAATGGATGCCCAAGGTAACATTATCCAAAGTGAATCACTAAAAGATGCCGTAGCACTTGCTCGTGCAACTGGCAGACCTATTGCGCTTGACCCAGGTCACAGTGATGGCCTTGAAGGCAGAGATCCAGGTGCTACCTACTTTGGACTCAAAGAGGGAGATCTGGCTTGGGCAACTGCCATGTACGCCAAGAAGTATCTGGAAAAATGGGGTGTACAGGTTGTTGTTGTTCGTGGAGAACACGAGGATCCATCGATCAAGACGCGCGTACAGCGTGCTGTTGACGCAAACGCTTGTGCCATTATCTCGCTTCACTACAATGCTGGCCCTGCATCTGCAACGGGCTCAGAGGTACTTGTTCCTCATAAGGTAAGCTACAACTATGATCTTTATCTCTCCGGTCAAGTTTTTGCCGGCAAGGTTAACTATTACCTCAGAAATAAAGTTGGTATTGTTACCCGCGGTGACGGCGCAACAGAACGTGGCTACAACGACCAATACGGAACAGACTATTACGAGAATGGCGATGAGTCCGATTATTACGGCATTGTTCGCTATGCTCGCCAAAAAGGTATTCTTGGTGTAATTATTGAGCACCAGTTTATCTCTAATCCAGCTCATGCAGCTGAGTTTAAAGACCTTGGCGATAACTCAAAGGTTGACTATATTGGCTGGGCTGATGCCTGGGCAATCTGGGAAATGTATCACTCTGATACTTGGTGGAGTATGAGCAGTATTTCTGCTGTTCAAAAGGGTAATAAAGTTACAGTTAAACCTGTTTTAACTGGTGTTGTCACAGGCGCAACCTTTACCTTTGGCTATACAGCTCCAGATGGTTCCTGGACAACTGTTGCGTATAAGACCACTGATACTTCAATTTCTTTTGTTCCTCCTATGACTGGTAATTATGTTTTGTACCTTAAGGCCATTTCATCTGATGGACAGGAAATTACGCGTCAGATGAACTTTGAAGCAACTGAAGGCACAGTTACCGGTTGGAAGCAAGTTGCTAACGGATGGATGTATACAGACGACAATGGCTTCGGGTATGCAAATCGTTGGCTTCACGACCCCGATGGCTGGCACTATTTTGGTGCTCAAGGAATTGCAGCTTCTGGTTGGATTACTACTGCAGATGGTAAGACGTTCTATGCAGATCCATCATCTACTCACAATGCTGTAAAGCTTGGTCAATTTACGGTCCAAAATAGGGACTATTACGCCGACATCAACTTCGGTGTCATTAAAGACGGCTGGGTAAATTATGGTGACGGCAATTGGGCGTGGGCCAATCCAGACGGTTCTCTCTACGCTGGTTGGAAGCTGCTTCCAAATGGCAAGTGGTTCTACTTTGACGTTAACAACAGCTATCATGCAAGCTTTGGCCTTATGTCTGATGGAGATCAGAAGTACTACATTGATCGTGATCGTGGCTTGCTTTATGGCGGTTGGATTAGCCTCGCCGATAACAATTGGGTAT
>CALHQT010000095.1:0-16796 GCA_938038135.1 uncultured Atopobium sp. | reverse complement strand
CCTGCTGAGAAGACATCCATGACGCGCAAAATGTCAATGCCATCAAATGCATGTGCAAACGAATCCGCCAAATCTTGTGTTCTGCTGTAGCGATGTGGCTGGAAAACAACAACAACGCGCTTGAAGCCAAGAGGAAGAGCTGCAGACATGGTTGCTGCAATCTCGGTTGGATGGTGGCCGTAATCGTCTACGACGGTAATACCGTTGATGTCGCCTACGTGTGTAAAGCGACGGCGTGCGCCCTTGAACTGCGAAAGCGCTACTGCGGCCTGGTCAAGATCAAAGCCAAGAGCATCAGCAACGGCAATTGCAGCGGTTGCGTTTGCAACATTGTGCTTACCAGGATTAGCTGGAAGTACCACAGAGATAGTCTGACCAGAAGGAGTCTTAATGGTCAGAGGATTCTCAATGCCGGCTTTTCTCTCCTCCTGCGTGCAAACAAAATCGCAGCTAGGATCAAAGCCGTAAGAAACCACATGCCTGCCAGTTGACTGAGCAAGCTCAACGTAATGAGGATTATCGCCGTTGATAACAACAGTTTCTTCCTTATCAAGCAAGCTCATAAACTCACAGAAGGTCTTCTCGATATTCTCGAGAGAACCGTAATGGTCAAGGTGATCTGCCTCAATATTGGTGACAACAACCACGTTAGGGTTAAGGAACATAAACGAACCGTCAGACTCGTCCGCTTCGCAGACAAAGTACTGGCCATTACCGTTTTTACCATTGGTATCGTAGCCCTCAACAACGCCACCAATCAAAAATGATGGATCAGCGCCAAGTTTGTCCAGCATGGTAGCAACCATAGAAGACGTGGTGGTCTTGCCGTGAGTGCCCGCAACAGCAATGGTCTTGCGGCCGCGTGACAAATACGAGAGCATCTTTGCGCGAGGCCAAATAGGAATGGAAAGCTCGCGTGCGCGAATGACCTCTGGGTTTGTCTCTGGGATTGCGGTAGAGGTAACAATGACATCAGGCATCACAGCGTCAATAGTGGCTGCGGTGTGGCCGATGCTTACTTGAATACCTGCATCTTCAAGCTCTCTAACATAATGCGAGCTCTTTAAATCGGAGCCGGTAACGGTGCAGCCGCGCTCGTGCAGAACAAGCGCAATTCCGCTCATACCTGCGCCACCAATTCCAATAAAATGTGCACGCGAGATGGTCTTCTCGCCCATGGAATCTGCCATAAGAGAGCCTTTCCAAGTATTATTATCGTTTGAGTCTTGGACATACCAAGACATGTTTACTCTAACGCAAAACCGAATGTTTTATGCGCCACAAACGGCACTTTCCACAGCGTCAGCCACAAGAGATGCGGCGCTGCGCTGGTCAAGTGTAGCAGCTGCCTCGGAGAGCTTTTTGCGCTGGTCCGCGTTATCTACCAGCTCAAACAGAGCTGTCGAGAAGGTCGTGGTGCCCACCTGGTTATCTGGCACCAGAATAGCTGCCCCCGCGTCCGACAACAGGTGTGCGTTAGTAGTCTGATGATCTGCTGTTGCCAGAGGGTACGGCACCAAAATGCTGGGGAGCTCAAGCGCTGCAATCTCAGCCACAGAAGATGCTCCGGAGCGAGAAACCACCAGGTCAGCCGCAGCAAGGGTGGCACCCATGTTGGAGATGTAGGGCTTAACCTCCCAGCGAGCAGCCTCCTCGTCAGAAAGTTTCATGAGCGAGACAACCTCATCGTAGAGCTTCTGGCCTGTTGACTGGATGATGCGCAGGTTAGGACGGGTAAGAAGCTCCTGCTTAAGCGCAGCAAACGTCTCGTTGATACTACGAGCGCCCAAACTGCCACCAAAGATAAGCAGCAATGTCTGATTGTCTGCAATACCCAACTCTTGCCTCGAGGCGGCTCTGTCAGCAGAAAGAACGCTCTTACGCACAGGATTACCAGTAACCACAATGGTGTTTTGAGCCTTTACGTGGCCCTCAAAAGCCTTGCGAGCCTCTGGGAACGCAATGCACACCTTAGATGCTTTACCAGCAGATACACGGTTAGCAAGACCGGTTACTGAGTTCTGCTCGTGAATCAAATAAGGGATATGTAGCTTTGCGCAAAGCTGAAGCAAAGGCAGCTCAACATAGGCGCCAAAACCAATAGCAACATCAGGTGCACCCTGATCTTTGAAGCGCTTGTGCAGCTGCATCTTTGCGCGCTCAAGATTGTATGCCGCGCTCATAAGCGTCCAAGGACGTCTACGATCAAAGCCATTTACATGGATAGCTACCAGCTCAAATCCTGCCTCAGGTACCAGCGTACCTTCAAGCTTGTTGGGCTGACCGTAAAACGTAACCTGGTGGCCGCGCTCACGAAGCTCCTCAGCTAGAGCCAGAGCTGGGTTAATGTGACCAGCGGTTCCACCTGCAGCAATTGCAACAGAGAGTTTCTTCTGTTCTGCCATGCAATCCATCTCCTAGAAATCAGCTATCGACGAGGCCTAGTGTTACTTCCACGAAGCCTGTCCGATGCAGAAGGTCCCAAATCAATTCTGCGCCTTCCGGAGGCATCTGTCGTAATACGGCCTTGAGGGGCGTCGTCATCTCTTGAGCGCAAAACACCTCGTGATGGGCGCGCAGAGCTTTGTGCACTGCTCTTAGGGCGAGGAGAACGTGGGAGTGGCATGCCTACTCCTACCCCACCATCAACCATGGTAAGACCAGCAAAACCTGGAGCATCAAAGGTATCTTGCTCTTCAGCTATGCTCCAAGACGCACGCTGCCTATCGTACTCGGTTTCTGGAAGCCTTGACTGCCTTGAAACAGACATCAAAAGTCCAACCATCAAGATACTAGACATGATGGTTGAACCGCCGTATGAGATAAACGGCAGAGGCTTACCAGAAAGAGGCAAAAGGCCCAAAACACCCCCGATGTTAACAAAGGCCTGGATGATAAACATAGAGGTACAACCTGCAGCAATAAGCCTGCCGGTCAAATCTGGTGCATAGCGAGCAATCTTAAAGCCTGCCCATACCAGGGCGCCAAATACAACCAAAAGACCCAAAACGCCAATAAAGCCCAGCTCTTCTCCAATAACCGCAAAAATAAAGTCATTGTGAGCCATAGGAAGATAGGAATATTTCTGGCGAGAAAAACCAAAGCCAACACCAAAAATACCGCCAGAACCAAAAGCATAAAAGCCCTGTGCAAGCTGATATCCTGCACCGTAATAATCAGCCCAAGGGTTGAACATAGTCACAACGCGAGCACGAGAATAATCATCTTTAAGAGATAAGAAGGCAAAGCCAATAAAGCCAGCAACAGCAATAGTTGCCAGAACTCTTCGGTCAACATCGGCAAGGTAGCCAATGACCAAAAGTGTTCCCACAATAATCAGTGTAGAGCCCTTGTCTGGCTGGGCCAAAATAAGAAGCAGTGGCGCAAGCGCAGCAATAGCAAACTTTTTAAAGAACTCCATCTGATCTATGGTCTGATCAATAAAGTACTGCTGAGCCAAATACGAGACAGAAATTAAGATGGTAATCTTTGCAAACTCAGACGGCTGGAAAGAAAACGGTCCAATTGAAATCCAACGGGTTGCACCATATGCATCAGCGCCAGCAATAGGAGTAAAAATAATTGCTAGCATTCCAATGGTCACAATCCAGATAGGTACCTGGAAGTTTCTTACTACTGCACGGTAGTCAATGCGAGAAACAATAAACGCTAACGCAACTCCTGCCGCAGCAAAGCCAAGCTGACGCTGCACGTAGTAGAAGGGGTTATAGCCCATGTCCTCAGAAGTCATTGCAGAAATCGAGGATGCAGAATAAATCATAACCAGGCCAAAGCACACCAGAATAGCCGTTGATACCAGAAGCACCAGACGAGGCTGCATAAAACGCTCTGGAATAGCACCAAAGCGGCCTTTAGCCTGCGAGCCCTCGGAAGATTTCTGGCGAGAAGTACGTGGTTGCTGCGCGCGCTCCCCTGTTCTGTTTCTGCTGGTAGCCATTATCGACCGCTCTCTTTTTGAGCAAGATCTGCCACGAGCTGTTTAAAGACACGACCACGCTGAGCCATGCCTGTGAACTCGTCAAATGAGGAACAAGCTGGTGAGAGAAGCACTACAGAACCTGGACGAGCAAGCTCTACCGCACGGTCAAAAGCTTCATGCATATGAGGCTCTTCTACCACTTCTGCATGGCTGCCAGAAACGCGGCGAAGCGCCTCTGCAAAGCGAGGACCTGCCTCTCCAAAGCAGATTGCGTATGCACAGGTAGCGGATACCTTCTGAGCAAACTCATCAAGCTCTGTGCCCTTATCGTGACCACCAAGTAGCAAAATAACGTCTTTACCTGGGAACGAAGTTAATGACTTTTCAACTGAATCAGTGTTTGTTGCTTTGGAATCGTTGACGTACAAAACACCATTAACCGTATCAACTGGCTCAATTCTGTGCTCAAGCGGCATAAAGTCCAACAGGGCATGCCTAATAGAAACAATATCAAGTCCCAGGAATAAGCCACATGCAGCTGCAGCAAGAGCGTTGAGTGCATTGTGCGCTCCCCTAATGTGGAGTGCATCAGCTGCTACAAGCTCCATCTCTTTACCAGATAGCCTGACTACCAGCACTCCATTGCGTACAAAGGCGGCGTTTTGTGTACCGGGATCTGTCTGAGCAAGATGGCATACGGTAATGCCGCGAGTCTCAAGGCGAGAAGACACGTCCTGACAAAACTCATCCAAGTCTGAGACAATTGCCAGGTCATTTGCATCAAGGTTGGCAAAAATCTTCTCTTTAGCTGCTGCATACGCCTCGAGTGAACCATGCCACTCAAGGTGATCAGGCGTAATGTTTAAAAGCATTGCAACGTGAGGATGCAATTTTTGAGTAGTAGCAAGCTGGAAGCTTGAAAGCTCTGCTACAAACCAGCTCTTAGGTTTTCTCTCTGCAAGTTGGTCCGTAATAGTTAGACCAATATTGCCAACAGCGCTTGCATCAAGACCCGCATACTGCAGAATAGACGTGGTCAAGCTTGTGGTAGTAGTTTTACCGTTTGTGCCGGTAATGCCAATCCACTGTGAAGGGCTCTCTTGATAAGCAAACTCTGGCTCGCCCATAATTTGCTTAGAAGCTGCCTTTGCACTTAAAAACAGCTCAGAGGTGTCTGGAATACCAGGAGATGCGATAGTCAGGTCAAAAGTACCCTTAACCTGATCGGAGCCGCATTGTACCTGTACGCCTGAGTCTGCAAGCTCTTGGATCTTCTCGCCAACAGTAGCATCTGCGCCGCCCACAAGAGTTACGGAAGACACACGACCCTCTGGCTGCTGCAGCAAATACGTGCAGACAGAGACGCCGGTCTTACCAAAACCAAGAACACATACATTTCCAAGTGTTTCTAGAAGCGACACGCAAGCGATCCTTTCTAAGAGCAATATCTTTAGTGAAGCTGGAAGTACAGAGCAAAGCCCAGAGCAGCAAATGCGCCGGAAATAATCCAGAATCTAAAGACTACTTTTGTCTCGTTCCAGCCAAGTTTCTCAAAATGATGATGCAGTGGAGCCATCAAGAATACGCGCTTTTTAGTTGCCTTGTAGCTGACAACCTGAATGATAACGGACAGTGCCTCGATGATAAAAAGACCGCCCATGACCAGGGAAACTACCTCAGTCTTGGTAAGAACGGCCAGAGCTGCAAAAGCAGCGCCCCAGGCAAGAGAGCCGGTGTCTCCCATAAAAATGCTTGCAGGATAGCTGTTAAACCACAAAAAACCAATACAAGCGCCTGCGATAGATGCGGCAAAAACAGCAAGGCTACTCTCGCCATAACGGAAAGCTACCGCAGCCATAAAAATCATGACAACCATAACGCAGCCACCAGCCAGGCCATCAAGGCCGTCGGTCAGGTTAACAGCGTTGGAGAGGCCAGCCATGAGCAAAAAGACAAAGAAAAGATACAGCCAAGGGATAGAAATACTGTTTCCGCCTAAATTGACGGTAGTAGTAAGGATACCCAGGTTGATATCAAGGCCACCAGGGAACGCAATAATGGGCGTAATGCCCCAAATGTTAACTGCTGCCAGACAAAATGCAACAGAAATGGTAATAAGTCCGGCCATCTTCTGAGATGCAGTGAGGCCAAGGCTTCTACCATGAGCAACAGACTCGATATCGTCCAGAAGACCCAGCGAGCCCGTAAGCAGCATAGCAGCCATAGCAAGAATGAGGTCGGTGTTCCACTGAGCAAGCGCAATACAGGTCAGCACAATGCTAACCAGCATGACAACGCCACCCATAGTAGGAGTGCCCTGCTTAACCAGGTGCTGCTGAGGACCATCAGCGCGAACCTGCTGACCCACTCCCTCTTTCTTCATCAGTTTGATAAAGAGTGGCATTAAGACCAAAGTGATGATGCAGGAGACACCAAGCGCAACAAACACCTGGTATGTTGGGTAAATAGTCTGGTAAAACATTACTCGGTAACTCCTTTTACAAAAATATCAAGCTGAGCAGACCTAGATGCCTTGGCGAGAAGAACGTCTCCTCGCTTCAGTACTGGTCCGAGCACGGTAAGTGCTTCGTTGACATCGCTGAACTGTTCAATTTTATCTTCCGAGAAACCCATAACGCGCGCAGCTTCAACCATTTCACGTGCGGCTCCCGTGCCTACAAAGGCAACAAGGTCTGGATTCTTAGCAGCAATATAGGCGCCCACATAACCGTGGAGGCGCTTCTCCTCTGGTCCAAGCTCGCCAATCTCTCCGATAAGGGCAATGCGACGGCCCTCTGCAGGCATCTGCATCAAAACGTCAAGTGCTGCAGCTGTAGAGTTAGGACTTGCATTGTAAGAGTCATCAATAATTTTGGCACCGCAGGTTGCATCAAGTACCGAAAGACGCATACGAGTGGCTGGCATCTGCTCAATAGCTTCTGCTGCAGCATCAAGGTCAAGACCAAGCGTCTCTATAGCCTCAAGCGCCAAAAGAAGGTCGTCGACAACAACGCGCCCAGGTACCTCGAGGGTTACCGTGCGTGACCAGCCAGAAGCAGCGCTAATAGTGGCAGTTGGCAGACCCTCCTCGTCAAGCGTAACCTGCTGTGCACTCATGACCTCAGCCTCTGTTGCGCCTACTGTCTTGCAAACAACGTGAGCAGGTCGAGCAAACTCGTCTGCAATGAACTTGGTGTAGTCCCCTGCCGAAGCCTGAATAAGCGTAGGCTCAATTGAGCCAAACGCGCGCATGCCAGAAACAATTTCTGCCTTGGCGCGCGCAATGTTTTCTCGACTGCCAAGAAGACCGATGTGGCTGGTGCCAACGTTGGTAATGACCGCCACCGTTGGGCGAGCAACAGAGGTGAGCCTGGTAATCTCACCGGCGTGATTCATGCCCAGCTCAAGCACAAGTACCTCGGTATCTTCTGGAGTAGAAAGCACCGTGAGTGGCAGGCCAATAAGGTTATTGTGGTTGCCGGCGGTAGCATGCACGCGGCGGGTTGCGCCGATGCCGCGACGAAGCATTTCTTTGGTGGTAGTCTTTCCGACCGATCCAGTTACGCCCACAACCAGCCAGTTTGGATGGGCTTCTCGCCAGGTGGCTGCAAGAGCCAGCAGGAACGCCTCACAGTCATCGTCAGCGGCTTCAAGAACGCTGACTCCGGTGGCGGCCAGGTTGTCGAGCAGATTGTCTGCTACAGGCTCAGATGCCACTACAACAGCAGCGCCCGCCTGGGCAGCAGATAAAAGGTAGGAGTTTCCATTGACCTTCTCGCCAGCGAAGGCCACGAAGAGCGAGCCTTCCTGGACCTCACGGGAGTCAATGACGGCCGAGCCCGCAACCTCGCGGGTTCCGCGGTGGAGCAGCCGTGCGTGAGTAGCTGCGACTATCTGTTCAACCGAAAGCTTAACCATGAGCTCTCCTAGTTATTGGTTGGTTGAATATTAAGGCGTGTAGCTGCGTCTTTTGCAAATTGCGAGAAGACCACAGCGGCAGACTGCGATGCAAGCTGGTGAGTATCGTTAAGTCCAACGTAAACCATCAAATCAGATTCTGATGGATTTACGATACCGCAGAAGGAAGCAACAAAACCGGAATTCTCGCCGTATGAGCCGGTTTCTTCCACAACCTGCTGGCCCGTACCTGTTTTACCAGCAACAGTATAGCCATAGATACCTGCACGAACACCGGTACCCTCTTTGACAACGGTAGTCATCATGTCAAGCTCGGCCGAAGCTGTGGAAGCGGAAATAACGTCTTTAGTAGGCCAGGTAACCTCTTGACCGCCCTTAGAAACCATAAAGTGTGGAGTCACCATAGTTCCCTTATTAGCAACAGCGGTATATGCGCGAATGACCTGGATAAATGGAATTGCAAGACCCTGACCAAACGCCATGTTTCCGCCGGTTGGGCCTTCATATTCGTCCAGAGAGCGGACAATTCCTGTAGCTTCACCAGGGAAGTCAATGCCTGTGGTGTGACCTATACCAAACTTATCAATTCCTGCTGCAAAGCGCTCATCACCTATGAGCTGCGTCTCGAGGAAGGCCATACCAACGTTAGAGGAACGTCTGAGCATCTCTCTTACGCTCATGTCCATGGCGCTGGTACGCCAGTCATCATCGGTAACCTTGTTATCTCCAACCTTGAGCTCGGTTGGGATATTGAAGGTTGAATTTGGACCAAAGAGGTTGTCATCTATACCAATTGATGTAGTAATTACCTTAAATACGGAGCCTGGCTCATAGATACTTGAGACAAGCTTGAGGTTGAGAGATTCGTAGTCAACGCCGTTATCGCTCTTAAAATCTGGCAGAGGGTATGAAGCTGCGGCATAAATCTCTCCGGTACGAGGATTCATAGCCATGATTGAGCCACCCTGCTGGGCTTCAATGTCTTTGACTGCGGCAGTAAGCTGCTCTTCTGCCTTCTTCTGCAGCTCAATATCAATGGAAAGAACAATGTCCTGTCCATTTTGTGCCTCAGTGATGTTTGAGGTACCGCCAGCAATTGGCGTACCACCAGCGCCGGTCTCAACAATCATGTGGCCATTAGTACCTGCAAGGATATCGTTGTAGTAATACTCAAGGCCAGAAGCGCCCTCGTTGTCTGCGTTTACAAAGCCCAGAATCTGAACGCCGACGTTGCCATAGGGATAGACACGCTTGGTGTTGTTAACAAAATAGACGCCCTTGAGGTTTTTCTCGTCAAGTGCTTTTTCAATCTTAGAAGCGGTATCAGTGTCAACACGACGACGCACGTAGACAAATGTAGTGTCTTGCTGCAGGTCTCCAAGATAGTCTGAGGGGCTTCCGCCTAAGAACGAGGCAAAGACCTGAGCTACGGTGCTTGCATCTTTAATCTCTGAAGGATTGGCATAGATGTCTTTGCAGTCAACGCTCATGGCTAAGACATTGCCGTTGCGGTCGTAAATGGTGCCGCGACGAGCGTGTAAGACAATATCGTTGGTGCGGTTATTCTCGGCGCCCTTTGCAAGATCTGCTGCCGTAAAGATTTGCAGCCAAGCAAGCCTAAGAACAACAATTGCCACCATAATGGCCATAGCAGCTGCTACGCGACGGAGTCTACCTTCAGGGCCAACACCATCCGAGCCACCGCTGCTACCACGATGACCACGAAAATGCACACGAGAGGCCTCGTCGTACGAGGCCTCAGGAGTTTTTCTGCGCGATGCGCGAGTATGTCGATTCTGCGTACTCACAACGTATATTTTACGCCTAAGCGTTGTTGCTTACATCTACAACAGGACGATTTGTCTCAAGAGTCATACCATAATTCTGAGTAGCAATGCGCTCAATGCGTGTAGTGCTTGCAAGCAGGGAGCGAGAAACGCGCAGGGAATCGTTAGTTGCAGTTGTTGCGCGCATTTCATTTCTGATGACGTTATTAGCCTGAAGAGTTGAAACCGTAGCGGTAGAGATACCAATACGGACAACACCAAGTGTCAGGAAGAATGCTGCAGCAACAGCAATAAGCTTGACACGCTGGATGAACTGGCTGCTTACGCCACGGCGAGCATCAGCATCAAGGCCGCCACCAGGGACAACCTCAAAAGATGTGCGAGTGCTCTGTTCAGGAGCGTACTCATGCTCAAACTGAGTTGTGCGTGCTACAGCTTCTGATCCGTAACGTGCCATTAAACTTCAATCCCTTCAAAAACTTCTTAACAACAAGCAACAAGTGCTATGGGGTACTTCATTTCTCTGGGTCGCGTTTAACCGCTACCCTCATCAGGGCGCTTCTCGCCCTTGGGTTGCGCTCTATCTCTTCTGGAGTGGACACAAGAGGTTTGCGCGTAATCACGTCAACTATCGGCACTTGACCGCACATACAAACCGGAAGGTCTGGCGGGCAAATACAACCTTGACTGAGCTCGGAGAACACGTGCTTGACAATGCGATCTTCAAGCGAGTGATACGAGATAACGCAAATCCTGCCTCCTGGATTAGCCCAGGCAATTGCAGAGCGAAGTCCGCGCTCCAAAACCTCAAGTTCGTGGTTCACTTCAATACGAAGTGCTTGGAACGTCTTTCTGGCAGGATGTCCGCCGTGACGACGCGCTGCTGCGGGAATTGCCGCCTTGATTACCTCAACAAGCTCAAGCGTCGTTTGGATGGGACGCTTTTCTCGCGTTTGTACAATGCGTCGTGCAATGCGTGAGCCAAATTTCTCGTCTCCGTAAATTCGAAGGATTCGGGCGAGGTCGGCTTCGTTATAAGTGTTGATGACCTCTTGTGCAGTTGGAGTTTGTTTGCCCGGGTCCATTCGCATATCCAACGGGGCATCTTCGTGATACGAAAAGCCTCGCTCTGGGATATCAAGCTGAGGAGAAGAAACACCAATGTCAAAGAGGAAACAGTCAACTCCGGGGACTTCTGCAGAAACGAGAAGTTCATCGAGGTCACCAAAGTTTCCCTTAAGCGGCAAAAACTCCGCGTTTGGTACTTCTTGCTTCAGGCGAGCAGCTGCTGCTTGATGAGCCATTGCGTCCTGGTCAATTCCAATGGAAAGACCGTCTGGAGCAATTAGCTTTGCCATCTCTACGGTGTGGCCCGCTCCTCCCAAGGTGCAGTCGCAAACAACTTCACCTGGCTTGGGGTCCAGCTCGCGCAGCACTTCTGCAAGCATTACTGGTTGGTGCCGATATTCGACTTTCAAGTTACCGTCTTCTACCTTCACGATCTTCTCGCCTCACTAGGCGCCAAAGATGAGGTCCTCGAGCGTTGCAACGCGGTCATCTGCCGAGAAGAGGCTGTTCCACTTGTTGGTGTTCCAAATCTCAAAGTGGTCGCCGTTACCGACAATGGTGACGTCGCGGTCAAGCTGGAGCTTCTCCCTAGCCTGTGGATCGGACTCGTCAATCTTTCCCAGAGCAACGCGGCCGGCCGAGTCAATGTCGACGGTTGTTGCTGCTGCGTTCAGCATGCGAAGTGCTGTGACGTCGTCACGGTTCCTTGGGTTGAGGTTCAGACTTGCAATCCAAGCCTCATACGCCTCAGGTGAGTAGCCGTAAAGCGCGTCCTGTCGACGGAGCAAGATGACAACATCGCCAAGCTGCTTGCGCTGAGGTGCAGGAAGAGTCACGCGAATCTTGGAGTCCAGCGAACGCTGATACTGACCAGTAAGCATGTCTCCCCCTTTCACGTTGGCGCCCCTTGCCGCGCGGGCTGTGTTTGTGTTGTGTGTGCGCGGCAATGCTTGGGCATAGTCCGTCGATTGAACGTGAAATAAATATAACTCATTCCGACACTTAGACACACTAGAAAACACTTTCCAACACCAAGTATTTTTCTTATGGTCTAGCTGGGGTTTAACGTAGATGTGAATTGATGGAGCAAGACCACAATATGTAGTGTTTAAAAAAATCCGAACTACAAAAGAACGGATTTTCTTAGTCTTAGACACGATTTATTAAATTTTTTATGTTGTGAAAATTTTTGAGGAAATTGTGGTGAACTCGTGGCGAAAATCACACGTTGCCCTGACAAAGCCATCGCCTTACTTTTACGCAGTCACCACTTTGTCCCACACCTGTCCCGCGCTTGTCCCGCGCTTGCGTCAAGCGCGATTATTTGTCCACATGAACGTGAGCTCTTGGGTGAGCCTCAAGATATACATCTCTAATGTGAGACCTATCTACGTGTGTATAGAGCTGTGTAGTTGAAATATCAACGTGTCCCAAAAGCTCCTGCACCGAGCGAAGATCAGCGCCGCCTTCTAGAAGATGTGTGGCAAAACTATGACGCAACGTGTGAGGGTGCAAGCCCTCAATTCCCACTACCCTTCCGTAATTTGCCACCAATTTATGTACCGACTGGCGAGAAATGCGTCCACCCCGAGCGTTTACAAACACCTCAGATACCTGGCCATGCTTCAGTAAGAGAGGACGAGCTTCATAGAGGTATGTTTTAAGTGCACGATGCGCAGAGCCTAATACAGGAACTACGCGCTCTTTAGAGCCCTTACCAAAAACACGTAAGAGTTCATCTTCTAGAAAGACTCCACGTACCTCAAGATCACAGAGCTCAGATACACGAAGTCCGCAGCCATACAACAATTCAAGTATGGTTCTATCTCTAATTCCTAGAGGTGAATTAGGGAATGGCTGGTCAAGCAGCTCTTCTGCCTTCTCCTGAGAGATAACATCAGGAAGCCTTTGAATTCTTGCTGCAGTAGGTAAATCTTCAGCTGGCGAGGACTCACAAATTTGCTCGACAGCCATAAACTTGTGGAAGTTTCTAATAGCTGCAGTATGGCGTTCAACCGAAGCTGGAGCCATACCTAAATCTCTGAGAGAGCCAATGTATTCTTCCACATCAGAGCGAGTTACCTGGTTGGGCAAAGTAATCTTTTTGCCACTCAACCAGAGTAGATAACCCTCTAAATCTCTGGTATAGGCATCAAGCGTATTTACAGAAAGACCTCGCTCAACAGCAACGTACGCTAAAAATTCTGTACGCGCCTGAGCGAGGTCCATAAGTAATCTTCCCTACTAAAGGCTCTAATTAAAGAGTCTGATTTACATCATGACGGTCAACGCCCTCATGATGAGCAATTGCTGCACGTGCAAACTCACGGAACAAAGGTGCAGGATGAGTTGGACGGCTCTTAAACTCTGGGTGTGCCTGGCTTGCAACAAACCAAGGGTGAACAGACTCTGGAAGCTCAATCATCTCTACAAGGCGATCGTCTGGAGAAACACCAGAAACTACCAGACCAGCCTCAACAAGCTGATTACGGAATACGTTGCTTACCTCATAGCGGTGACGATGACGCTCGTAAACCAAGTTGTTGCCATATGCCTCATAGGCAAGAGTTCCCTCAACAACCTTACAAGGATAAGAACCAAGGCGCATGGTACCGCCCTTGTCAGTAATATCCTCCTGATCAGGCATAAGATCGATGACAGGATATGGAGTATCTGGACCAAACTCTGCTGAATTTGCGCCCTCCATGCCGCAGACGTCACGAGCAAACTCAGTAACAGCCATCTGCATGCCAAGGCAAACACCAAGGTAAGGAATCTTGAGCTCACGAGCACGACGAATAGCAACCATCTTGCCCTCTACGCCGCGAAGACCAAAGCCGCCAGGAACCAAAATGCCGTCCGCACCAGCAAGCTCCTGCTCTACGTCTTCTTCTGTCAGCTCTTCACCATTTACCAGGCGGATATCAACGTGCCTGCCATAGAAAATACCAGAGTGGTGAAGTGCCTCAATAACAGAAAGGTAAGCATCAGGCAGCTGCGTATACTTGCCGACAACATAAATTCTTGTTGCGTCTTCAAGTGCATTTGCCTTATGCATAGCAGTAGTAAATGCTTCCCAGCTGCCAAGATCACTTGGACGGACTTCAAGACCAAGACGCTCAAGTACCTTTTTGTCAAATCCCTGTGCTGCCAGGTGTGCTGGAACATCGTAAATTGAAGGCAGATCATTGTTCTCAAAAACGCAATCTGCATCAACGTCGCAGAAATTAGCGATTTTCTCGCGAATAGAGTCATCCACAGAATGGCTAGAACGGCACACGATAAAGTCTGGCTGAATACCAAGGGAACGAAGCTCTTTTACGGAGTGCTGTGTAGGCTTAGTCTTGACCTCATGAGCAGCAGCAATATAAGGAACAAGGCTCACGTGAATAATAGCAACGTTGCTTGCGCCACGCTCTTTTCTAAACTGGCGAATTGCCTCAACAAAAGGCTGAGACTCAATATCACCAATAGTGCCACCAAGCTCTGTAATGACTACATCGGCATTAGTAACCTCTTCAATGCGAGCAAAACGAGCCTTAATTGCATCAGTTACATGAGGAATTACCTGAACTGTACCACCAAGGAAGTCTCCAGCGCGCTCACGCTGAATCAAAGACTGATAAATGAGGCCAGTGGTGAAGTTAGACTCCCTGGTAAGGTTCTCATCAATAAAGCGCTCATAATGACCAAGGTCAAGGTCAGTCTCTTTACCGTCCTCAGTGACAAAAACCTCACCATGCTGGAAAGGACTCATAGTGCCTGGGTCAACATTGAGATATGGGTCAGCTTTTTGCATCATGACCTTATAGCCACGAGCCTTAAGAAGTCGGCCGAGAGATGCAGCAGTGATTCCTTTTCCAAGAGAGGAAACAACGCCACCTGTTACAAATATGTGCTTGGTCATGGATTACTCCCGTAGGTAAGATTAGCCAATTACATTTCTACGGGTCTTTATATTATTCCGCTTTAAGGCCCATAGTGCCGAGAAATTTAATCTCCAAACAAATACATTGTTATGTCCATATAGTTCTGAAAAATCTAGCGGACTTCTGACAGCAGCTCATGCGCGTGAGCCAAAGAAGCCTCAGTTATAGAGCCTGAAAGCATGCGTGCAATCTCTTCTTCTCTCTGAGTACCAGAAACCTCTGTAAGAGAAGTTACAGGGAGCGCGTTATGTTCTTCTGTCTTTGAGACTACATACTGTTTAGAGGCCATAACAGCAACCTGTGGCAGGTGAGTTACCACAATCACCTGATGTGTTTTAGCAAGCTGCGCTAAAACCTCTGCAAGAGCAACGGCAGTAGCTCCACCAACGCCAGCGTCAACCTCATCAAATACAAGCGTATCGCAGACGTCAGACTCTCCTAGAACCACTTTGCATGCAAGCATAACGCGAGAAACCTCACCACCCGAGGCAATCTTTCTAAGCGGACGAGCAGTCATCTGAGCTGAAGGCTTATACATAAGCTCAATCTTTGTAGAGCCAACTTTATTCCACTGCTCAAAAGGAAGATCTTCAAAGTTCAATTCAATCTGAGCTGAGCCCATCTGCAGATGACTCATTTGCTTAGTAACAGCATCACAAAGTTTTGGAGCTGCAGCAACACGAACCTTTTTAAGTGCCTGAGCCTTTACGGTAAGAGTCTCTTTTGCCCTATCTACCTCTGCCTGTGCCTCACGAACAAGCTTTTCTGTGTCTCTTGTAACCTCAAGAAGATTTTGAGCTGCCTGGTATTTTTTAAATACGTCTTTCATGCCAGGGCCATACGTTCTCATAAGACCCTGAAGACGAGCCATACGGCTTTGCATCTCTTCAAGTGCTTCTTCATCAAAATCGAGAGATCCAACATAGCTTCTGAGCTCTGAAGAAACATCCTCAATCTCTATAAGTGCACTTGAAAGAGACTCTGCATAGTTACCTAGCGTAGCATCAAACGTTGCAGCACTCTGAAGCATCTGAACTGCATCAGAGAGAGAATCAATAACGCCCTCATCTCCTGAGAGTAACTCGTGTGTTCCTCCTGCAGCTTGAAGGAGAGCCTCTGCATGTTCAAACCGAGGAAGTAGCTCTTCTAGGTCTTCTAGCTCTCCTTCTTTAGGAGAGACCTCATCAATTCTTTGAACAAGAAATGCCGCTTCATCAATCTTTGCATTGCTAGACTGGCTTACTTCAATAACTCGTTGAAGTTCAGCGACTGCAGCATGGTAAGCATGAAGAGCGTCTACATACTCTGTCTGGCAAGATTGAATATCTGATCCAATCCATGCATCCAACATGCTGACATGATTCTTTACGTCAAGTAGTCTTTGATGCTCATGCTGACCACAAAGATCAATTGATGTTCCAATACCTCCGGCCAGTTCTTTAACTGATGCCATGTGGCCATCAATCTCTACCCTGCCTCTACCATCAGCAGAGACTTTTCTAGAGACAACAATGCCCTCTTGATCTTCTGGCGAGGTAAAAAAGCGTGCCTCAACCCTAAGAGCGTCTGTTCCTTCTCTTACTGCAGAAGCATCAGCGCGCTCTCCTACTAAGAGCTTAATGGAAGATAAAAGAGCGGTTTTACCAGCACCTGTCTCTCCTGTTAAAACAGTTAAACCCGAGGCAGGTGCAAGAGAAGCATCTTCAATAAGTGCGACATTTTGCACACGAAGTTCATCAAGCATATATGACCTGCTTACTGACCAGTTTTACCGTAAAACACGCGAGAAACTGAACGATAGAAACTATCAGCGCTTCTATCAAGCAGAATGATATCTCCTGGTCCACGGCTAATACGAGCTTTGGTAGCCACACCCTCTTCTGGATGCTTAATGTTTTGCCCATCAGAGAAGAAGTGACATGTCGCCGGCCTATCTTTTGACATGGTAATTTCAACCACATCAGAAGGAGAGGTAAGGAATGCACGAGCCAAAATAGTATGTGGTGCGATTGGCACGCAAACCATTCCCGAGAACTCTGGTGTAACAATAGGGCCACCAGCAGCAAGAGCATAGCCAGTGGATCCAGTTGCTGTACTAACAACAAAACCATCACCGCGAAGCTTATCAATATGGTTGCCTGATACAGAAACCGT
>CALHQT010000094.1:0-5325 GCA_938038135.1 uncultured Atopobium sp. | reverse complement strand
AAGCGCCGTCGTGCGAAAACGCTCGCGACCTTTCCGCAGTTAATCAGTAGCCCCCGCGGTTTTCCTGCGGTTGCATTCGAGCTTCCAGCCAATCATCCAACCAACTGCAAGAACGTAATTCTCGATAGCACCAACCAAATTTACCGACTCGTGGGCGCTCAAAAAATGAATAAAATGATTGGTTCCAATTCCGACACCGCCCAGAATCAGCGCGAGCAAAATCGCACGTAGATAGACCCAATCGTAGTGAAAACACGTGGTAACCAAAATGATGAGCACTGCGAGATTCCAAAAACCAATCTCTCGCTGCCAACCGGTCGAAATACCATAAGCGGCATTGCTTCCCATGTACTCGGGAGCGACAATTTGCAAAATTGCCGCACCAGTCATCGCAACGATAACCAGCGCAAACATTACCTTCAAAAACTTATTCATAGGCGTCTTCAAAACAAACTCTTTCCGTATCAATTTTCGCTTCGTGTTCAGGGCATACGTTTGTAGATTTTGGAGCTCGATGAATCCAAAAGTCTACCAATTATGTGTCGAGAAGAACGATTTTGATCCAAACCCCACCTAATTATGTGCCTTTCGGCACATAATTACCCTGCTTTTGGATCAGTCGGGCACATAATTACCCGGGTTTTGGATCAATCGACCCTGAAAAATCTATAAATCGGGTCACATGCACATCAGCGCAGGCCCGCGTGCATCACCGCAGGTAGCACTCACCTCACCGCAGGCCACGCGAGCGCCTGTCACCCTCACTCTACTCAATAAAACTTTTAATCTCTTCGAGGCGTTCAAGTGCAACGCGACGACCTGTCAAGTACAAAGACAAAAGGGCTTCACCGGACTTCTCGTTAACTTTAACTTCAACTGGCTCGGGAGGCAGAAGCACCAGCACTCTACCCTCTTCCTCCAGTTCAAACAGCTGTTTGCGCTGATCCATGTAGCGTTCGGCGCGAGAAGCCAATGCGGCTTCAAAGTATGGATACGCGGAGTAGAGCTGCGAGCGGATAGCGATCTGCTCGTTGACGTCGGTTTTTACGAAATCCCTATCCTGCGTGATAATGACCAGCGCTTTCTTTGCCGGCTTGTGGTCGGGAATGTCAACCGCGCGTTCCGCTTTGCCGTCGGGCAGACCAAGCGCGGCCGCAAACGGAATTGAATCGGTAGTTCCGCCGTCCAAATAACGATGTCCATCCAGCTCAACCATGCGAGAAACCGTTGGCATCGACGCGGACGCTCGGACCATGGTCACGTCTTCCGGAAACTTTTTTACGTGCAGATACGCTGACGTGCCAAACGTAACGTCGGACGCCACCGCGTACATCTGCATGGGATTTTGATTGAACGCCTCGTTATCGCAGGGATCCAAATGGTTTTGGATCTCATCGAACATAAAATCCGCACCCGCAATGTCGCCGGTAGTAATCAGCGAGCGGAGCGAAAGAAAACGAGGGTCATCTCTAAAAGCCAGCATGATACGCATAGCGCGGCCCATCTGCTTGGACCTGAAGCTCACGGCGTTGATAGCGCCCGCGGAAACTCCCCACACGCTCTCAAAGTTAGTGACGCCCTTCTCGCGAAGTACATCAAGGATTCCAGCAGTAAAAATGCCTCGATAGCTGCCACCCTCTAGCACAAGCGCAGTTGAAGATAGGTGCGCGGATGCCTGTTCCACGTCGCCGTTCTGCGAGAATTTTTGCTGCTGATCGTCCATAACAACCTCCGAGCTTTGTTATTCAGAGTGTACCCAATTTACATAAGAGCAGGCTCCCAATTTCTGCCTGAATGCCTGCCTGGTTTAGCACACAAAAAAGCGCCTGTAGACAGGCGCTTTAGTGATGCGATATGCGTGTTACCGCACAACAAAGCTACGGATTCTTTTTTTACTTGCGAACCTTACGAGAAGCAGTAACAAAACCAAGACCGCTTACAGCAAGTACAGAGGCTGGGATTACAACATCTGCAACACCGGTTGGAGGAAGAACGGACTTCTTCTTTGGTGCAGGTGTTGGAGCAGGCGCTGGCTCTGGTGCGGGAGCTGGCTCTGGATCAGGGGTTGGGGCTGGAGTTGGGTCTGGATCAGGGGTTGGAGTTGGAGTTGGATCTGGATTAGGAGCTGGGTCAGGGATACGCACAAAGTAGACAGAAATAACCTCATCGATTGGCCTTGCTGGAACCCAGTGGCCCTTAACGGTAACAGTGCCATCGCCGTTATCGACAATGACTACACCGTCAGCGTTACCAACCATAAATCCGTCTGGAATTGGGTTAGTGATATCAGGAAGGAAGTGTGCGTCCTCAGGAGCATATGGATTCTTCGTTTGATCCATGAGCTCCTCTCTAGTTGGTGCAGGAATAGGAGTTACGCCAATAGTAGCAGTAGCACCGGTGGTGCTTGTAGGAGCAAGCGTTGTGCCCTCTGCCAGCGCAGATGCTGGAGCAAGTGCCAGCGCGGCTACAAGAGCAGACGAAGCGATGCATACCTTTAAGCTCTTCATGTGGCTTTTGCGCAAATTTTTATGCACCAGACGGATAATCAGATACACAAGAATTTTTTTGCGCATTCCTTTCTGATATGGATTATTTATCACTAGCCGTTTTGTAAATAGTATCATGCGAATATCGGACAAATGTATTAGTGAGTCGACATATTCCGTAAACGTACAATTTAATTTATAGGATTCTTTAAACTATTTATCTAAAGTTTGATAACATTTCTGCAGGTAAACTATTACGCAACTGAGAGTTGACAAATTTCCAACTCAACTTGGTGGTGTGCAATCGATGCAGTTTTTAGAGTAATAGTCATCACATGTGAATCCCACCACATCACCAACAGAAAGGAACAGCCATGTTACTGAGCGAGAAAATCATGAGCCTCAGAAAGCGTAATGGTTGGTCACAAGAAGAGCTTGCACAACAGCTTGGCGTTTCAAGGCAGTCAGTTTCTAAATGGGAGTCTATGGCTTCTATACCGGATATTCAAAAGATTATGGCCATGAGTGAGCTTTTTGGTGTTTCCACAGACTACCTGCTCAAAGACGAACTTGAGGAGCTGCCTGCTACTGCCGTTAACGCGGATCATGCAGTCTCTTCAGGGTCTACCAGCGCAGATGCATCCGATGGCATCACAAGCACTCCCGGCAGCACCTCTACCAGCGATAACGCCTCTATCAGCAAGACTATAGCGCCAAAGCTCAGCGTATCACTTGAAACAGCTACCGAATACCTAGATGCCGTCGCACGAACTTCTCGTCCCACAGCGTTTGCAATTACCCTCTTTATTCTGGGTCCCGCGCTTCTTGTTTCTCTTGCTACATACAGCGAAGATACGCTCTATTTTGATCCAGTACGCATTTCTCCAGACGCATTAGGCATCGTGGGTGTTTGTATTATGATGCTCTTTATTGCTGCTGGGGTTGGTTTGTTGATTCTCCAGGATATGAAACTTGCAAAGTTTAAGCAGTTCAAGGAAGCATCTCTCGAGCTGCAATACGGTGTCGAAGCGGCTATTCGTAGGCGCGCCGAATCCACCGAATCGCTGCGCTACATGCAGCAGGCGGCTGGCATCTGCCTCACTATTCTGAGCGCCATCCCCTTCCTGATTGCTTCGTACTTTGGAGCTGGACTCACCTTTGCCGTTGGCTTCCTTGCGGCAGCGGGCCTAGTTTCACTTGGCGTTTACCTGCTGATTTACTCTGGTGTTCTTAGAGACAGCTACAGAATTCTTCTCCAAGAAGGTGAGTTCTCTCATGACGAGAAGAACGACAAACTGGGCTATAAGAAAGCGGTATCAAAGTACAGGCCAGTTGCAAAAGCTTATTTTGGTACAGTTGCTCTGATTTATTTAGGATACAGTTTTATAACCAAAGACTGGAGAAGTTCCTGGATTATCTGGCCGCTCTCCGCATTTCTCTATCACGTTGTTGTGAGCATTTTAGCTGCTATGAAGAAGCAATAAACGCTCACTTGGCCACGCTGGCAGAAGCACTGGTCAGACACACGCAAGTCTTAAACCAAGGGCTCGATCTTCTCGCAAGGTCGAGCTTTTTGTTCGATGATTAGTGTGAGTTGAACAAGCCTGAAAAGTGCGCCATGTCTGGGTAAAAGCACTCAGACATGGCGAGAAAAACCGGCAAATAGCTCAGACATGGTGTACTTTTCCGGCAAATTGTTCAGACATGGCGAGAAAATTAGGCTCCTTGTTGCTGTGTGCCTCTTGGCTTTTCTCGCCTAAAAAATGAAAAGAGTCTGTGTTTCTCACACAGACTCTTTTCGAAAATCAGGCAAATTCCACCGATTCTTTTATGTTTTTAGGCAAAGTCCACAGAATCTTTAATGAAATCAGGCACATGCATAAGGCTGTGTGCAATCAAACACCCATCGCATTATGAGCGACGAGACTCCTGATACTTCTCGAAAGCAGCCTTATATTTCTGCTCTTCCTTCTTGAATATTGCATTGAAGATCAGGGTAGTCACTAGAAGAATAACCAAGTACAGAGCGGTAAATGACATCCACGCCTGAGCCATATTAGGAACCCATCCTCCAACGAGTGCCATCGCCACAAGCGTTGGGAACAGACAAATGTTGAAACCAAGGAACCTTTGGAGGTAGCTAAGCTTGGTAATCAATGGCTGATAGTTAAACCAAATCTGCTGGTAAACACCTGAACACACACCCGCGGCAATCAACGTAAGAAGAATGATGTTATCCTGCCTGTTTCCATAATTGGTTGCCAGCGCAATGACTCCATACACAAGCGAGATGCCGGTAAAGCATATTGCACCAGAAGAAATGCCCTTAAATGCAATTTGACCTACTGTTTTACTGAGTCCCTCGTCAAATTCTTGCTGAGAATCTTGTCCGATTTCTTTCCAATTTTTTAATTCGTTGTGTTCCATGATGATCCCTTCTCTGGGCAAAAGTGCTTGTTAAAATGTCAGTTCGAGCGTCAATCCGTGCGCCAGTTCATGCGTCAGTTCGAGCGCCAGCTTGTGCGTCATGAGGTGCTGTAGACGTGGCGCGCGAGAAGACCAATCCAGTCCTTACACAATTCCAATGCGGCGCTTAATTTCTGAAGCGTATTTTCTTGAAGCAACAAGGGTTTTCTCGCCAAGTGAGAGAAGCATGCGGCCAGAACCTGCGGGTTTGATACCTGTAACGTAATCCAAATTAACCAGCTCTTGCCTGGATGTGCGTACAAATGCCGTCTCTTTGAGGGTGTCCTCGAGCTCGTTCAGGCGACTGGAGCTTTCTAACTTCTCCCCTGTTGCCAGATGGATAACAGCTACGTTTCCGTCCGTCTGGATCCAC
>CALHQT010000093.1:0-3952 GCA_938038135.1 uncultured Atopobium sp. | reverse complement strand
GTAATTTCTCCAGATGTTGGAGCTTCCTGTGCGTAATCGATAACCTCAAGACTCTGTGCTAGATGCAAATCACGAGGCTTGCCATCGTCTCCCAAACGATCATAGTCATACACACGGTATGTAATATCTGAGCTCTGCTGCGTTTCAAGAATAAGCGTGCCCGTTCTAATGGCGTGAACGGTTCCAGGATCAATCCTAAAGAAATCTCCAGCCTTGATAGGAACGTAATTGAGCAGTTCAGTCCACTTTCCCTGCTCAACCATGGCTGCAAACTCTTCTTTTGAGGAGGCATTTTGTCCTACAACAATATCGCCATTCTCTTTTGCATCAAGAATATACCAGCACTCAGACTTTCCCAGAGAGCCATTCTCGTGTTCTGCTGCGTACATGTCATCTGGATGAACCTGAACAGAGAGATCATCTTTTGCATCAAGAATTTTAATGAGAAGTGGGAAACGGTCTCCCTCTGCATTACCAAAAAGCTCTCGATGAGAAGCCCATAGCTCAGAAAGAGTTTTTCCTTCAAAGGCACCAGAGGCAACTTCACAGTCTCCGCTAGGATGTGCACTGATTGCCCAGCACTCTCCTACTGCACCTCCAGGAATGTCATAACCATACTCTTCAGCAAGCCTTCTGCCGCCCCAAATCTTATTGTGAAAAAGAGGTTTTAAAAAGATAAGATCGTTATATGACCTGTCTGTGTTTTTATCTAAATCTAGCATCGTAGCTCCTTATATGCAATGCATACATGCTTTTCTAATAGCTAACAACTCTATAGTCTAACGGATTCTAATAACCTCAACACTGACTCATTTAATGCTTTTGACGGGGTTTCTCGCTAACAAAAAAGGCTCAGCCAAAAAGCTGAGCCTTTGCAGTCAATGAACTAAATAAAACTTAGAACATAACGCTGAAGGAATCCATGCTGTAGTCGGAACCATAAAGAGCAAGGATGGTACCACGAACAGTTGCGGATGGATCCATCTTTACACCTGGATCAAAGTATGCAAAGCCCTTGGTAGTAGTGTTAGGAGCGGCGTTAACAAACAGGTTCAGCTCATCCTTGCCAACAGCGGTGTCGGTGGACTGAATGAAGATGTTGGTATCGGTCTTGTTGACAACCTCAACCAGATAGCCGTTGGAGTTCTCAAAGTCAACACCAATGCCGGTAACGGTAACGGTAATCTTATCGGTGTCAATAAGAACCTCAGTCTTATCGCCAGTCTTCTTAATATCATCAACGTACTTCTGAACGTTGGTAACCTGCTCTGAAGTGTTGTGCTTGTCCATCAGAGAATCATAGAGGTCTTTGGCATCAGAGTCACCAGCACGAGTATCTGAAGGCTTAGTTGCGGTATTTGCATCAGGTGCAGTCTGCTGCTGTTGCTGCTGCTGACCACCGCCAGTAGTGGTTCCTGGATCAGCAAGATTTGGAATAAGATTGCAGCCAGCAAGTGCAAGAACGGCAGAAGCGGATGCTGCTACGAGGCCGAGCTTATTAAACTTCATAAAGGTCTCCTTTGGGTGATTTATACCTTGTAAGAGGATAACGGAAATAAGTTGATTTTGTCAATTTTTATGCACAGATGAGCATCTAATGTTCTTCAACTAAGGCTTTAATGCCACCTTGCGTAAACATTACTGCTGAATTTATGTGACCGTCAGCCTCTTCACGAGTCTCATCATTTTTAAGAATATTGACAATGGTGGTCATTTCAGTTTGAGCAAGCCAGGTAATAATAAACTCATCATAGGGTTTAACCTGTGCAACGTTAGGATAAAGAATGGCTCTGATGGTTGCAGAGATAACCTCAGTCAACTCTTCAAAGAAATGAACGACGTGTGGATTTTCTCGGTTATTCACAAGAATCTGCACTACATACCTATTTCCGTAAAGAAGATCTAAGAATTTCTCGAGCGTTTCTGCGTTGCCCAAAGGAGTGTCTTCAAGGTTTCTTTCCCCGGAAACCAGCAGATGATCTTTGTAATCCTCGAGAATCTGAATTGCGCCTTCAGTGACAGGGATCAAAACATTCTTAAAGAGGTCCTCTTTGTTATCAAAGAAGAAATAAAGAGCGCCCGTGGTAACACCTGCGTGTGCACAAATCTGTCTCAGTGAAGCTTTATCGTATCCCTGTAAAGCAAACTCTTGCTCTGCGGATTTAAGAAGCCTGTGACGCGTGTCACAACTTTCTGTTTGTGGTCGCCTCGACATTGCTGCCGCTCCTTTATAAATGTTTTAAATCCCCTTGTAATAAGGAGATTCCCCCAAATCAATACTACCTTGTTTTAAGGGGAACATATAACAGAAAGTTAACTAATTATGCAGAAATCTATAAGCGTTACATAACAACTTTTGTGATATTTACTTAATTCTTTGATATTGATTAGACGAGAAACACGTCAGAAGCATAATAAAACCCTGCTATGTTACATAACAGGGTTTTAAGACATACCGTTAACCCAAATTATCCTTGCGCTTAATAAATTCTCCGCAGATATATGACTTTCTCAGATACTCGCGATTAAACGGATCTTTGACGGGAACAAAATCCTCTGGAGACTTAGCAAAGTGCATGGCAAAAAGCTCATGGATATGTGGATCAGCCAGCAAATAGCCGCGCGAGCAGTACGCCTGATACATCTGGGCGTCCTCGTTAAATTTAAACGAGCTAAAAGCGCAGTCTGAACAGTGTAGTCCAGCCATCTTGCACATCTCCTACTCTTCAGATAGCCCCATGCAATCTGAACAACGCTGAATCATACGCGTATACAGCAAGTATGGCATTGTAAACAATAAAAATAGTCAAAAATACTTATTCGACGCCAAGAATTTCCGGGAGCGTGTAATCTGAGCCGTTCCCCGAGGAAGCAACAGGTTGGAGGTATTCTCTATTGTCATTTCCGTCATGCATAACAGTAGGATTTGGAAGATTAACACCCTCAGCTAGATTCTTCTTCTGCGTCTCTGTAAGCTCTACGCCGGCATCAACAAGATCTTTAAGATGCTCAACCCAAAGTTGATCAAGACTTAAGGAGAAGAAGTCAGCGATAACCTTTGCTTTATCAAATGAAGGCCACTTACGGCGCTCGGTGCAAATATAAGAGACATACGCACGTGACCAATGTGAGAATTCGCACAGGTCTACCTGGCGCTTGCCACTTTCTTGTAACAACCTTGCTACTGTCCTACCCAAACCTGGGTCGGTCTTTTTGGTAACACCTGCCTTAGCCATCTCACAGCCCCATCTGCTCAAACGATGCCTTAAAAACATGCGTATGTTTTATGCATAGTCCCGCGTTGTTACCGTATCATACTACACTAAAATATCTTCAGATACAATTTGTTATGTTGTTTTACAAGCGGAAATTTGAAGAAAATTGCATACCTGTTACGTAAATAAATCATAAGTAGCCCTGCCGCTTGGAATTAATTGGCTATACAAAAGATATGCAAAAATCAATTGAACTATGCAAAATAATGTATCAGCGATTTTATGCAATAACAAAGAGCCTCTACGCCATCTGGCTTTTAAGATTTTGAATGATCCATGCAGCTGGTTTCTGACACGTATAAAACCGCAGGAAAATAGCTTAGTAGCTGTATTTTTACTTTTAAATACTTGAAATAATGGGTATATCAAAGAGAGAGCAAATAGCTCTAAAGGGATTGCCATGAGGCAGGGCGACATGTGTGCGACCACGTTAATAGTCGTCCTGCCTCCATGGCATACGTTGCCTCGCATAACGAGAAATCTAAATGATCGGGGCCATTTAGCAATGAAATTGAGTGTTGGGGGAACTCAATCTCTCAACGCAACGTGTAAACTATTGATAGCAGAAAAAACTTTTTATATATTCGGGAATTAGAAGAATTTTTAAATTCATATAACACTTCCCGATTTTAGCGTAAAAATAGCGCAAGTGCCACACCAAATCCAAGAAATGGTGC
>CALHQT010000092.1:0-2102 GCA_938038135.1 uncultured Atopobium sp. | reverse complement strand
ACCTACAAGATCTTGCTTACCTGATGTGACGTTTTTGCCAGAAAGAACCTTCAGTGCAGCGTCTACTATCTGCTGAACAGGAGCAAGCTTTCCGTCTCCGGTATAGCCACAGGCAAGATGACCTGACTCAGGCATAACCATCTGGATTCCTCGCTGACGGAGCAGTGCGACATTTGCCTGAGTGGCTGGATTTGTCCACATGTGTGTATTCATGGCCGGAGCCACAAGAACTGGCGTATGAGCTGCTAGAAGCGTTGAACTTGCAGCGTCATCAGCTATACCATAAGCCATCTTTGCCATGATATTGGCAGTGGCTGGTACAACTACCATGCAATCTGCCCAGTCAGCAAGGTCAACGTGAGCAACTGGAGTTTCGGCATTGTTGTAGAGCGACTGCACTACCTCATGATGCGTTAATGCTTCAAAGGTAGTCTTTCCTACAAACTGAGCTGCATCTTCTGTCATAACAACACGAACGTCGCAGTCAGCTTTCTGAAGGCCTCTGAGTACTTCACAGGCTTTATATGCAGCAATTCCTCCGCACACCACAAGGCATACAGAGGACTGAGCGGTTTTATCCAACATAGCGATAAATTCCTTTATTCTTCAAACGCTGTAGATGTAATAAGCATCCTGTGGCAATAAGGGCACTCAGCAATCTCGGAGCTGTGCTGAAGATCGTGGAATGAACTTGGTTGCAGTTTAACGCGACAGACACTTGGAACGTTTCCTACAAGGTGCTCAACTGCCAGGCCCTTAAAACGTTTACGTGCAGCTTCGTAGCGCTCAAGCGTGTCAGAAGAAATCTGAGCTGCAAGCTCTTCTCGAGATTTAGAGAGCTCAACAATCTCTGCGCGAAGAGCCGCAGAATCAATCTCAAGGGACTGAGAAAGGCTCTCACGCTCTTTCATAAGCTTTACCTGCAAGTCTTGAGCTGTCTGATAAGCCTTCTTGCACTTCTCAAGCTCTTCTGTTTTTGCTGCAAGTTTAAAATCGCACTTCTCGATATTCTTTGCCAAAGAAGAAAGCTGCTGGTCAAAGTCTCTAAGAGCACGATGATTAGTTGCAGTTTCTACAGCAGCAGAAACCTCATCTGTTTTAAGGACATAATGGGCGCGCTGCTCATTGAGGTCAGAAATATCAATTTCTACGTCTTTTTTAACGCCAAGTACTTGCTTAAGCTGAGAAGCAATCTTTTTCTCTGCAAGTTGGGCGTTTTTAATCTTTTGAACCTGGGGCATTGAGGCCAAGTTGGATGCGAGTTTTAGCAGCTGCAAATCAATATCCTGGAGCTGCATCAGATTAACAGACTCACTCATAGGGCCTCCTCATATACGGTTACTCATCTAGTCTACCGTATATAAGGACGTATCAGACGCAGAACATAACTAATGTAGAGATTAGTATGTGAAAAATTTATCCAACAATCTGCAGCAAGGTTGCACAGAAGGCATCAAGGTCAGCCTCAGAAACGCGCTCGTCAAAGGTAATGCGTAGGCTGCCTAGAGCCTCGTTTCTAGAGATGCCCATAGCCGAGAGAACGTGGCTTGCGTCAAGAGAGCCTGAAGAACACGCAGAACCAGCTGAGACCTCATAGCCTGCCTGGTCAAGCTTTAGAATAAGCGTCTCAGAATCCATTGAGGGAACCATAATGCTTACTGTGCCAGGCATGTGATCTTTGCCGGCGTAAGCCTCTGTAGTTGGTTTAATCTTGGGAGAAGCACAAAGAGTCTCGTACACCTTATTTGCGCGTGCAGAAACGCTCTCTTGCGTTTGAGTAAGGTTCTCCAGGCACCACTTGGCGGCTGCCGCAAAAGCGAGGGCACTCCGAACGTCCTGCGTTCCGTGACGCCTGCCAGACTCTTGTCCCCCGCCGTAACTTTGAGCCTTAAAGGGAACCTTGGAACGCATAAGCACTGCGGCAATACCCAGAGGTCCACCAATTTTATGGGCGGCAACAGTCAGAGCATCTACATCTGCCACCTCAAGAGGAATACGACCAAACGCCTGAACGGCGTCAGTGTGGAAAAGCGCTCCCACCTTATGCGCAGCTTGTGCAAGGTCTACAACGGGCTGAATAACACCGGTCTCATTGTTGGCAT
>CALHQT010000091.1:0-1577 GCA_938038135.1 uncultured Atopobium sp. | reverse complement strand
CAAGAAGAGTATCGGCCACATCGTCATAGCCGCCCTCGCAAGCCCAGGTACTATGGAAGTTGCCACGACAAACGTGTGTGTTAATAGTCAGGTCAGCTGGAGCTGCATCAAGAACGCGGTTATTAATCTCCAAGAGCAGTGCTTTGATCCTCTTAAGACCCTTCTGATCAGCGCCAAAGAAAAGCTCTGCACGTGGGTCAACCAGCACGCCCCATGAGCAGTCATCAAGCTGAAGATTACGACAGCCTGCAGCATATACCTGCTTAATAAACGCACCGTAGCCAGCAACAATATCTTCAAGAAGGTCCTGGTCGTTGGCATAGTACTTGTTAGTCTGCTCACGGTTCATGGGCATAATGAACTGCTCAATAAACTGTGCTGGTGCAGGAATAGTAAGCTTGGCAACAGTTGTCTCGTCCTCAAACTGCTGGACAAAGCGGAAGTGCTCTATAAAGGGATGCTCTTTGATGAGCTCCACTTTTCCTACGAGGAAGGTGTCGTCAATCTCTGCAATCTCATCGTGGAAAGGAAGTCCAGTATTAGTTGGCGCATGGCCAATACCTTCGAACGCCCACATAAAATCAAGGTGCCAGGTTGCACGCCTAAACTCACCGTCAGTGATGACTTTAAGGCCTGTCTGCTTCTCCTTTTGGATAAGCTCTGTAATAGCTTTGTCCTCTACTTGCTTGAGCTCATGTGAATCAATCTGACCTTTTTCAAACTGAATACGAGCCTGCTTAAGATTTTCTGGACGAAGAAAGCTGCCAACAACATCAAAGCGATGTGGAGTAGTTTTATCATTTTTGATTGCCATAATGACCCCTTAGAACTGCTTATGAGAAACCAGTATGACAATCAACACTTCACTTGTGAAATACAAATACTTAACTAATTCATATAGCTAAAAACTATATCTTAACGTTTACCGTTCCACTCATCTAAGAACTGGCCAATATACTCACGCATGTACTTCTCGCGAGCTTTTCCTAGCTCTTTGCCACTGCGCGTATTCATCATGTCTGCCAGCAAAAAGAGTTTCTCGTAGAAGTGGTTGAGCGACGTTGATTTGTGTGAGTGATACTCCTCGCCGCCCATGTTAAGAGTTGGTGGTTCATCCGGGTCATACATACCGCGACCATGACTTCCGCCATAGGCAAAGGTACGTGCGATGCCAACAGCACCAAGCGCGTCCAGGCGATCTGCGTCTTGAACACACATACCCTCAAGCGTTGAAGGAACTACCGAGTCTGTTCCTGAGAAAGAAACCTCATCGATTGCGGTACAAATTGCCTGGATAGTGGCCTCGTCGACAGCATGCTGGCGCAGAAAACCAACGGCCCTATCCTTATGCTCATGCGTCTCTGGAGAAAGCTTGATGTCATCAACATCATGCAAAAGCGCAGCAAGGGCAACAATCTCTTGATTTGCCCCTTCCTCTTGCGCAATTCTTACAGCCATTTTGTACACACGCAACGTGTGGAAGTAGTCGTGGCCACTAAAATCTGTGGAGAAAACCTCTTTTACAAAGTTCAAAGCGTCATCGATAATTTTTGAGTCCATAACTCCCCGCTCAACAC
>CALHQT010000090.1:0-1917 GCA_938038135.1 uncultured Atopobium sp. | reverse complement strand
ACACAAACGCTTTCAATGTCTTCAGAGTTTATGTAGTTTTGAACGGCTCGCAGAAGGTGAGTTTTTCCAAGACCACTTGCACCGTAAATAAACAGCGGGTTTGCCTTACCTTTTGCGTCGTTTGCAACATTTAATGCATGCTGATGTGCAAGCTCATTCTCGTCACCAACAACAAAGCGATCAAACGTGAGGTTTGAATTGAAAGATGTCTCCTCATAAAGAGGATTACTCTTACGGCGCTTTAAGGTCTGTTGTTTTAATTCTTCAAGACTTTGTTCCTGGGATTCAAAATCTTGAATCTGCTCTGGAACAACTGCTTGTATAGGAGCAGTTTTTTGCTTCCAAGCATTGAACTCTTGAGGAGTCATTGTGGAAGTAGTGGTAACAGGAGTAGAAGACTTTGTAAGAGTAAGGCTCAAAATAATATCTTCAAAGGCTGCTGCCGAAAGGCATCTCTCAACAATTGGAAGATTTTTAAGGATACGGTTATATGCCAAGCGCATTGATGTCTCAGCACAGAGCGTGTTACCTTCAACTTTAATTGGAGTGCAGGTTCTCAACATAGCGATAAAAGCCTCTGGCTGATTCTCTTCAACCAAGAGGTCAATTGCGTCTTGCCACAGAGCTACTGCGTCTGAATCAATTGATGCATCCATACGTGTCCAATCAAAATGTTGAAAATTGGGACACCTAGTATAGAGGAATGTTGATAACTTTCAGTGAATAATGTTGAGAAACTCTACGAAAGGAGAGTTTCTCCAATAGTAGTGAGCTTATATTTCTGCCCAACTTTTCCAATTATTCCTATGTTTACCAGTGATTTTAATTCTCTTGACCACGTTGGTGTTGAAAGTCCATAGATACTTGTTAACTCTGTTGCTCCAACCCATTCATGTTCAGAAAGGTATTGAAGAACTTGTTTTGCTCGATCTGTAAGTACCAGATTAGGAAGCTGTGTAGCTGTCTGATGAGATACTGCTTGTGGAGCATATGAAACTGTCTGTTGGTTCTGATTTACAGGTAATTCTTCAGCTTCTTCTTGAGTTGGAAGCGTCTGAATGTGCGCATCTTTAGAGCGACGTGTTGACAAGGTAACAATGGTTCCGCCAGAGATATTGTCTTCGAGGGTAAGACTTCCACCCTTCTCAACCATGTATTGCTGAGCATAAGGAAGACCAAAACCAACGCCTCTAATAAACGATTTCATCTCTTCTGTTGCAGAAGAAGTACCAAACTCAAGAGCTCGATTTTTCTCTTTAATACCAGGTCCCTGGTCTGAAAACCTAATGGTATTTCCGTTATCCATGATTGAAATTGTAGGCGCTACAAATCGAGCGTGAATGAAATTTTCCACAATCTCACGCATAACCATAAAAGGAATTTTTCCACCCTGCTCGTGAGCAAGCTGGTTAACGGTAGCTGCAATTTCATCAAGATAAGATCGAACGTCTTTTGGTTCTACGATAACAACACGAGGTGCTGCGGCTTTATCGTCATACACTGCAATACGTGCAGCATAACGGACGGTGAGAGAATTATCAGAACCAGCGTCTTTTTCATTCTGGTTTGTGTTTTCCTCAACAAAAGGAAAGAAATCTCTTGCCATGACACCCCCTTTTCAACAATTGTTAAACAAATGAAGAAAACTTTTCGTTTTATTTCACGATGAATGAAAGTTTTCAACAAGTGTCAAACATCTGTAGATAACTTTATATCTTTGTGAAAGACGTACTGAATGATAGTAGCATTTAACGGACATATTTCAGCTTACAGAAATATTCCTTTCAACAAATTTCTTCACTTATCACAAGTGAAAATTTCAAAATGAAAGGTTTTCTCGCTAGGTTTTTGAACTTGAATTTTCATTGCTAGTGCAACAACAAAAGACAAGGTAGTGACCCATGGGTCTACAATGGC
>CALHQT010000089.1:0-9794 GCA_938038135.1 uncultured Atopobium sp. | reverse complement strand
GTCGGTGCGGGTCGCGGCTTCTGCGCGGTCGTCGGCCGACGAGCGCTTGCTGGTTGAAGTGGACTTTGAAGTGGACATGGTTTCTCGCCTTTTGGGTCAAGCGGTAAACAGAAAGGCTCGCCAAGCGGAACCTGGACGAGCCTCCTTGCGATTTTCTGTAGGCAACGAGGCCTGCTCGGGACGGGACTAAGCCTCCTGAGCCTCGTGCATTGCAGCAGCTTCCTTGAGGATGCGGCTGCGGTTCCACACAGCAAGTGCGCAAGCGATTGCACCAGTTACTACAACGCCAACGATTGGGTTGATGCTGGAGAACAGGACAAACAGGCCGGACAGTGGGCTTCCGCCGTCGGAAAGAACGGTGATCAGGGAAGAACCAGCGACGCCGGTGCTACCAACTGCAGCTGCGATGTCGAAGCCAGCCTGAGTTGCAGACTGTGTGATGAGTGGAGCAAGAGCGGTGGAGATCAGCAGGCCGATGATAACGGAAACAATACCGATAATCAGGCCGCGGAAGCCGTTACCCTTGCAGACAGGAACTGCGACTGCGAGCATGTAGGTGCCAGCAGCAAGGTCGACAAATGGCAGAGTCTGGTTGCCAACTGGCTGAAGCAGAAGTGCAAACAGAACCATCAAAGGAATGCAGATAAGAGCCAGGGACAGGGTTACTGGGTGGCCAACTGCAACTGCGGAGTCAAGGCCGATCCAGATGTTGCCGCGGTTCTTAACGCGCTGCTGGATGAAGTTAGAAGCTGCCTCGGAGATTGGCAGGAGGCCTTCCATCAGGAGAGCTGCCATACGAGGGATGAGAATCAGAACGGAGCCAAGGGTGACGCCGATGGTCAGGATCTTGGTGATGGAGCCTGCGACGTCAGCAGCGTCGAAGTATGCAACGCAGCCGATGATGAGGCCGATAACGGTGCCGATGAACAGTGGCTCGCCGAAGACGCCAAAGCGCTTCTGCATGGACTCGACGTCGATGTCGATATCGCGAACGCCAGGGATCTTATCGATCAGCCAGTTCAGACCCATAGCAACTGGTGCGTAAGCAAGCGAGAAGCCCTGGGAGATAGAAACGCCTGGCATGTTGAGTGCCTTCTGGACATCCTTTGCGGTTGCGTCAGCAAGAACAAGCAAGATGACCTCGTCGATGATTGCTGCAGCGAAGCCAAGCATGATGTTGTTGGTAACGTTTGCAACAAGGGAGCCGACGAATGCGTAGTGCCAGTAGTTCCAGATGTCGACGTTGACAGTCTGGGTGAAGTTAACCAGGACAAGAAGCAGGTTAACGATAAGTGCCAAAGGAATGATAACCAGACCAATGGTGGTGCCGAGTGCAATTGCTGCACCTGCTGGCCAACCGACGTCGATGACGTTGAGAGTCAGACCAAAGCGGTGAATCATCTCCTGAACTGCAGGTCCAATTGCGGTACCAAACAGCTGGTTGATGACGAGGTTAAGGCCGATAAAGCCAACGCCTACCATAAGGCCGGCTTTAAGGCTCTTACCAAAGCCTGCTCCCAGAGCGCAACCGATGATGGTCAGGATGATTGGCATCATGACTGCAACACCGAGGCCCTGAAGGAACGAGAAGAATGAAATTACTACTTCCACACTTACCTTCTTTCGAACAAAAACACAAACACCCGTCGCCGTTGGCAATCAGCCGTTGGCGCGTGGCCGAGCGGACAACCGTTGACGAGCGGGTGTAAATTACCGAACTACTTACTTGAGGATGTCAAGAATCTGCTGCTCAGCAGCTGCCTTACCAATGGTGGTGAGGAAAGGAACGCCGCTAACATATGGGCAGGTAATGCTTGCAGGTGCCTCAGTAGTTGCAATGAGGATATCTGCGTCTGCGCACTGGCTGACTGCCTCGCCAATGGAGCACTTAACAATGTTGTAAGTTCCAGCAAGGCCGTTGGAATCGAGAAGATCCTTGACCTTAGCCTCAACAGCAGTAGAGGTTGCGATACCGGAACCACAAGCTACGACTACCTTTTTCATGTCTTCTCCTTCGAGACAGAACGAGATTTTCTCGCCCTAATATGTGGTTGATGTGCTGCTAGCTGCGCCGGCGGCTGAGTGCAGGGCGCGCAATTGCCGAGCTGGTGACCGCAGACGGCTGCCGTGCTGGTGACTGCCTAGCTGGCGCGTGCTGCATGCGACTGCCGTGCTCGCGGCTTCGCTGGCGCGTGCTGCGTGCGACTGCAGTGCTCGCGGCTTCGCTGGCGACATCAACCGATGTGCCGATGTTACCTGTTTATTGCCCGGGTTTCTCGGCGTTTAAACACTTAACGTAGGTATTGTAAACAAATTAAACAAGATTGTCTATGTTGTTTTATCTATACAACTTTTATATAGTGGATGTATTAGTTTTATGAAGTACTTGCAGGTAAAACGTTTTTAACGTATTAGTTGAATTGTTTATTTGACGTTTGAGGGGGACGCCATGACAAGGGTAAGCATCCGCGATGTAGCTGCTGAAACAGGCTACTCTCCTGCAACCGTCTCTAATGTCCTCAACGAAAAAGGCAACGTCGGAGCCAAGGCAACCCACATCATTCTGGAGGCCATTGCGCGACTTGGGTACAGCCGCTCGGCTCAGATTTCTCGCATCATTTTTGCGATTGCGCGCGTCAACGGCCACATCGTCGACGAAAGCGCCTTTCAAGCAGGTGTTTATACCGGCATCGAACGAGCTGCTCGCAGACTTGGGCTGCCGTCGGCGATGGTAACGCTGGACCTCCCCGACCCCATTACTAGCAGGAAAAACATTGCTGAGCTGGAACAAAACGAGGGAGCTGGCGTCGTTCTTCTCGCCACCGAGATTGTCTCCGACGATCAGTTTTCCTTGCTGGAGGAGTTTAGCCTGCCGCTGGTGATTCTGGACAGCTGGAGCGACAAGCTGCCGTTTGACTGCGTGGTTACCGCTAACGAAACCGCAGCGTATCGCGCGTGCACGCTGCTGGTTGAGCACGGCCACGAGGTCATCGGGTACATCGGCCACGTGGAGCGCTGCAAGAACTACCCCCTGCGTGAGCACGGGATGCGTCGCGTGCTGGACGACATGCGATTCCCGTTTGACGAGAACAACCGCGTGCTTGTTGACTCGGCGCCCGAGGAGGCCTATCACCAGCTGGTTGATTGGCTGGAACAGAGGCGCGACTCGCTGCCTACCGCGTTTTTCTGCGAGAGCGATAGCCTGGCAGCCACCGTTGTCCGCGCCCTGCGTGAGCTGGGCATTGATGTTCCGGGCGATGTCTCGGTTGTGGGTTTTGACGACGACCGCATCTGCAAGCTGATTCAACCTTCGCTTACCTCTGTGCACGTTCCCAAGCACGAAATGGGAGAAATCGCAGTTAAACGACTCGTTGATCAGACGACTGACGCGCATTACGCTCCCTGCATTTCACAGCTCCATACGACTGTGGTTTCGCGCAAGAGCGTCAAGCAGCTGTAGCGCGTGAAGCAAAGGTAGATGACTTATCTCTATCCCGTGGCGACTGCGAGTACACACGGACCGCATGCTGCGGCGGGCGAGTCGCAGGCGCTGAAACGCGTGATACTTGGGGATATGCAATGCTGTCACCGTAGCGATACGTCTTTTTCGCGGCTAGAAACGTCATTATGCATGAAATTGCATATTCGTTACGCTATATACACAAAATATTTCGGTGACTTGAAAAATCACCTTTTTTGAGGCTCCAAGTGGTAAAAAATGCGTTTAGTTGGGAATGAAGAGATTTAGTTCAACTTTTTATATTAGCGTTTGCCCAGGATAAGCGAAAAAGTTTTAACTATTTCTTTTACTAATTGAGTCAAAACACCTCATTTTCAAAATGAATACACCAACTAAACGCATTTTTTACCTTTTTGGGCCCGAAATCGTCAAAAATGAGCCCCAAACCATGGTTTGGGGCTCATTAACGTGCAAATTACAACTTTGTAGCTGGCTGCGCACCAACTTCGCAGCCGATTACGCTGGCTCCGCGCCAACTTCGCAGCCAATTACGCGGGGTGCGCGCCAACTTCGCAACCGATTACGCTGGTTGCGCGGCCGGTCGGCGCAGGGTACGCGCTCACAGCTACGCGCCTCGGCACACAGGCCGCTCGACCGCACTACTTGACGCCGGCTTTCTTCTTGGCGCGCTCGATAGCAGCCATCTGCTCCTCGGAAAGTCTAATGGAACCGTAATCTTTTCCGTGGTCAGGCGCGGTGCGACCAAGATCGCCCAGGTTAGCGCCGGTTGCTTCCAGTGCAGACATGTGGTGCGAAGAGCAAGAGTGGCCGCCTTCGCGAACAACGGAATCCAGGCCAAACTTGTCACGGCCAGTATACGGCATAGTTGCGTCGTTGGTGACTGGGTCGTCGGCGTTTTCTAGTTTGAACTCGCCATTTACGCCGTTCTTGTAGTTCTCCTTAGCAACCGAAATCATCAGCTTGATACGGTTAAGCTGGTTGACCTCGGACGCACCTGGGTCATAGTCAACAGCAACAATGTTGGACTCGGGATGCATCTGGCGCAGGCGCTTGATGACCGCCTTACCAACGACGTGGTTAGGTAGGCATGCAAATGGCTGAGCACAGACGATGTTTGGCGTACCCGTCTCAATGAGGTCGCACATCTCGGCGGTGAGCAGCCAACCCTCGCCCATCGTGTTGCAGAGCGAAAGAATCTGGCCAGCTTTCTCGGCCAGCTCATCGATGTTGGGGTACGGCTCAAAGCGCTCGGACTTCTCCAGCATCTTGTTGATTGGCGCGCGCAGTCCCTGAACCATCTTGATGCCCGCGATGTGCGTCATGCGGCTCTTGAACGAAGTGCCCAGCTCCTTGTGCGTGTTGATCGCGTTGGAGAGGCCAAACAGGAAGAAGTCGACCAGGCCTGGAACGTTAGCCTCGCAGCCCTCGGACTCGATGACCTTGACCAGCTCGTTGTTAGCCGTTGGGTGGAACTTAACCAGAATCTCGCCGACGACGCCAACGCGTGGCTTCTGGCGGTCATTGACCACGGGCAGGCTGTCAAACAGCTCAATAGTACGCTGGCACTGCTTGTAGAATTCCTTGCGAGAAATTCCGTTGATCTTGGAACGTGTATCGGCCATGAGCTGGTCATAAAGCTCATTTGCGGAACCCTTAACGGCCTCGTAGGGACGAACGCGATACAGCAGCTGCATGATCAGGTCGCCGTATAGCAGCGCGTAGACTGCCTTGATCAGCAAGTCAGGCTTGAACAGCTTGAATCCTGGGTTGTCCTCGTCAAGGCCGGAAGCGGCGGAGACGGAAATGACCGGAATCTCTGGATGACCTGCGTCTTTGAGCGCCTTACGAATCAATGCAATGTAGTTGGTTGCACGGCAGCCACCGCCGGTTTGCGAAATCAGAACCGCAGTCTTGGTTAGGTCGTACTTGCCCGAAAGCACCGCCTCCATAATCTGGCCCGTGACCAGGATAGATGGGTAGCAGATGTCGTTATTGACGTAGCGAAGGCCCATGTCAACGGCACCCTGGTCAACCGAAGGCAGCAGCACAACGTTGTAGCCCGCACCCTTCAGCAGCTCCTCTACCAGCTCAAAGTGGATCGGTGCCATCTGTGGAGCCAGGATAGTGTAGCCCGCTTCCTGCATCTCCTTGGTGTAGCGGACCTTCTCGTAAGCTGCAGATTCTGCCTCGCGGTACACGGGCGCACGGCGAGAAGAACTAGCGCTCCTGGCCTTTTCCAGAGAACCATCGGCCATGCGAACGCCCTGTGGGACGGCCTCGGTAACCAAGCCGGCAGCTGCAAGTCGCTCGAGCTCTGCCTGCTGCTCGTTCAGGGCAGCCATCAGGGAACGGATACGAATTCTCGCGGCGCCCAAGTTGGAGACCTGGTCAACCTTAAGCATGGTGTAGATCTTGCCCGAAGCCTCAAGAATCTCCTGAACCTGGTCGGTTGTCAGTGCGTCAAGACCACAACCAAACGAGAAGAGCTGGATGAGGTCCAGGTCGTTTCGGGACGCAACAAAGCGAGCCGCACGGTACAGACGCGAGTGGTACATCCACTGGTCAACAATGCGGATGGGGCGCTCAGGCATCATCTTGTGAGCAATGGAATCCTCGGTGAGAACGGCAAAGCCAAACGAAGAGACCAGCTCAGGGATGGCGTGGTTAATCTCTGGGTCGTTGTGATATGGGCGACCTGCAAGAACAATACCGTGAGCGTCATGCTCCTCAATCCACGCAAGAGCCTCGTCACCTGCACGGTGCATCTGGTCCTTGACGTTGATGTCTTCCTGCCAAGCAGCCTCAACAGCAGCGTCAATTTCGGCGCGCGTGATGTGCTCGCCGCGGAAGCGACCCTTGCCTACCTGGGCGTCCTTCTCGCGCTGTTCGCTGATGAGCTCGTACAAACGGCGCTTGAGCTCGTTTTTCTTGTCGTACGGAATGAACGGAGCCATGTACTGGATGGACGGATCGGAGAGCTCATCCACGTTGAGGCCCAGCGCCTGAGGGTAGCTCATGACAATTGGGCAGTTGTAGTGGTTGGTTGCGGAGTCGTCCTCCTTGCGCTCCCAACGAATACACGGCATCCAAATAAAGTCTGGGTCCTTGGCCAGCAGGTTCATGATGTGGCCGTGGGAAAGCTTTGCAGGATAGCAGGCGGACTCGGAAGGCATGGACTCGATACCCGCGTCGTACGTCTTTGCGGTGGTCTGGTCGGACAAAATGACCGAGAAGCCCAGCTTGGTGAAAAACGTGTGCCAGAACGGATAGTTCTCGTACATGTTCAGCGAGCGAGGAATGCCAACGGTGCCGCGTGGAGCCTCGTCAGCGGGAAGCGACTCGCGGTCAAACAGCAGCTTGTTCTTGAACGCAAAGAGGTTTGGTGCCTCGTTCTTCTTGGCACCACGCTTCTTACCTGCGCCTTTCTCGCAACGGTTACCGGTGATAAACCTGTGGCCGCTGCCAAAGTCGTTGATGGTAAGCATGCAGCTGTTAGGGCAAATGCGGCAGTGTGTGTTGGTAAGCTTGACCTGCAGGTTGTCGATGGACTCGCGGTCTAGCAGGGTGGATACGCCGTCAATGCCTGCGCGGTCGCGGGCGAGAAGAGCGGCGCCGTAGGCACCCATGACGCCTGCGATGTCAGGACGGATGACGTCTCTGCCGGTGAGCAGCTCAAATGCGCGGAGCGTTGCGTCGGACATGAAGGTACCGCCCTGGACGATGCAGTGCTCGCCAATCTCGCTGAAGTCGCGGAGCTTAATGACCTTGAACAGGGCGTTCTTGATGACGGAGTACGAAAGACCAGCAGCAACGTCGCCGATGGTTGCGCCTTCCTTCTGCGCCTGCTTAACGCGGGAGTTCATGAAGACGGTACAACGGGAGCCCAGGTCAACAGGGAGCTTTGCCTTGGTTGCAGCGGTTGCAAACTCGCGGACGTCCATCTTCATGGAGTCAGCAAAGGACGCAATAAAGGAACCGCAGCCTGCAGAGCAAGCCTCGTTCAGCATGATGTGCTCAATGACGCCGTCTTTGACCTGCAGACACTTCATGTCCTGGCCGCCAATATCAAGAATGAAATCAACGTCTGGGACAAATGCTTTAGCGCCACGCAGGTGAGCGACGGTCTCAATCTCGCCCGAGTCTGCGCGCAGAGCCTCAATCAGGATACCCTCGCCATAACCGGTGGTTGTGACGTGGCCGATGATGCAGTCAGAAGGCATCTCGTCGTAGATGGAGTCCATGATCTTGCGAGCGGTACCCAGGATATCGCCGTTGTTATTGTCGTACCAGGTGTAAAGCAGCTCGCCCTTCTCGCCAACAACAGCAGCCTTCATGGTGGTAGAGCCTGCGTCGATACCGATGAACACGCGGCCGTGGTAGTTGGCCAGCTGACCCTTGGGGACTACCTCCTGGTCGTGGCGGGCCTTGAAGTCGTCAAAGTCCTGCTGGGTAGCAAAGAGTGGGTCCAGACGAGCAACCTCGGAGCCCTGGATGTCCTTGAGGTTGTCCAGCGCCTCCATGACCTGCGTAAAGGTGATTGGTCGATCGGACTCGCCCGCCAGAGCAGCGCCCGTTGCAACAAAGAGGTGGGCGTTCTGTGGCAAGACGATGTGCTCGTCGTCCAGGTTAAGCGTGATGTAGAAGCGTCGGCGCAGCTCAGAGAGGTACTGCAGAGGGCCGCCGAGAAACGCGACGTAGCCGCGGATAGGGTGACCACAAGCCAGGCCAGAAACGGTCTGGTTTGCAACGGCCTGGAAGATGGAAGCCGCGATGTCGGCAGGAGCGGCACCCTCGTTGAGCAGCGGCTGAACGTCGGACTTAGCAAAAACGCCGCAGCGAGATGCAATTGGGTAGATCTGCTTGACGTCTTTTGCCAGCTCGTTGAGGCCGGTTGCGTCGGTCTTGAGGAGAGACGCCATCTGGTCGATAAACGCACCGGTACCACCTGCGCAGGTACCGTTCATGCGCTGCTCAATGCCGTTGTCAAAGTAGATGATCTTTGCGTCCTCGCCGCCCAGCTCAATGGCTACGTCGGTCTGAGGAATCAGCGTCTCAACAGCGCGCTTGGAAGCGATGACCTCCTGGACAAACTCCAGGTCAAGCCATTGCGCCAAGAGCATTCCGCCGGAACCGGTGATTGCGGCGTACATGGGTGTCTCGCCAATATGCTTCTGGGCTTTGACAAACAGGGAGCGCGCCGTTGCGCGAACGTCGGTGTGGTGACGCTCGTAGTTTGCGTAAACCAGCGTGCCGTCCTCGTCGATGACGGACAGCTTTACGGTTGTGGAACCAACGTCGATGCCCAGCATAAGGTGGGCCTGAGACAGGTCAAGTGGGACGTTTGGTGCCAGCTCGGCACCATTCTCTACCAGCTCAAACTTTGGACTAATCATTGTTTTCCTCTCCGAGAACAAGAGTTGCAAGCGCAAATCGTGGGACATCTAGCTTGATTGGCTTGCCGTACAGATCGCCAGGTGCAACAAACATAAGGCCGGTCATAAGGCCTGCCATCTGCTCGTCGCTCTCGCGCATGCCGCCGATTAACCAGCGGATAAGGACGCCGACCTCGGCAGAAATTGCAAAGGTCAGATAGTAGTCAAAGAAGGGACCAAGTGCGCGCGGATCAAGGTCGTGAAGGGCGCGCTGGGCGATAACCTCGTGTACCAGGTGCTTTAGCTTGTCCTGAAACGCGGGGTCGCCGCCGTTGCCTAGCAAGGGGCGCAGGTAGAAGCCGTGCTTGCGAATGCTACGGAGCATCTCCGTAGCACCGGGGCATGGCTTGTAGGAGTCAATGGCCTCCTTGAGCTCGACAAGGTTCACGCGAGCAAGCTGCTCAACAGCAGGTCGAAGCTCCGCCAGAGCTTCCTTTTCGATGTGAAGCACCAGGTCAGGGATGTCTTTGTAGTGAGAATAAAAGGTTCGACGCGTGAGGCCAGCGCGCTCCGTTACGCCCGTGACGGTCACGGAGGTAAGGTCGCCGGTTGCATCTATCTCTTCTGCCAGGGCTTTTCTGAGCGCCGCACGAGTTCTTGCGGTGCGTCGATCAAGCTTGCAAGCTGAAAAAACAGCAGGTGCAGACAATGTTTGCGTCATACGTTTCTGAAGCCTCTCCTGGTTGCAGGTACGTACTGGGTGCGTGCGGGCGTTGCGGGCGCGGCGGCACCCGACTTATTGCACATACTGAGTATTATTGCACACCCTGTGCAATAACTGCAACCTCGAGAAGACCGATTTTCTCGCCAGACTTGCTTTAACCGCTAGGGTTCTATTTTGGCCTGTTAGCGCGCCTGATTTCTGCAAAGAATCGGTGAAT
>CALHQT010000088.1:0-9750 GCA_938038135.1 uncultured Atopobium sp. | reverse complement strand
TTAACAGCAAAAACTTTACCCATACAGTCTGCAAATATTTTTCTGGTAATAGGGAACAGGTGCGAGAAGCTGCTGTTTTGCAGGCTTTGCAATTAATTCATGAAGCTATTGTGAAGGCTTAAAACCCGATTTTAATAGGGAAGCTCAAAACTAGTTTGTTTTGAGCTTCTTATTTTCTGCGACTATGCAGGACTTATACAGCCAAATTTGCAATTAAGAAGAAATAAGCTGTTCAAGAGCGGAAAAATAGAGGAAAGAATTCAGACAAATTCCCTCTATAGAGTATATGTTTGACGTTGACATAGAACGTCTGTTCTTATATTATTCTAGTAACAAAAAGAGCAAGGAGTTCCCATGGCTAAAAAGTCCGTTTCAAAAGAGATTAAGGCTCGTACTACTGGTGATGAGAGAGATGAGGTTATCTCTTCAACCACTGCAGAGATTGAGAAGAAATTTGGTGCAGGCGCTATTATGCGTTTAGGTGAGGGTGGTCCTGCCTTTGATATTCAGGCTATTCCAACTGGCTCACTTGCTCTTGATGCCGCACTGGGTATTGGCGGCGTTCCTCGCGGTCGTATCGTAGAAATTTATGGCCCAGAGTCTTCTGGTAAGACAACTCTTTCACTAGAAATTCTTGCAGAAGCTCAGGCTCTCGGTGGTGTTGTTGCCTTTATTGACGCAGAGCACGCACTAGACCCAGGCTATGCAGCTCGTATTGGCGTTGATATTGACGATGTTTTAATTTCTCAGCCAGATACTGGTGAGCAGGCTCTTGAGATTTGTGACATGCTTGTTCGCTCAGGCGCCATTGATGTTGTAGTTGTAGACTCTGTTGCTGCTCTTGTTCCTCGTGCAGAGATTGAGGGAGAGATTGGCGATTCTAGCGTTGGTCTTCAGGCTCGTCTCATGAGTCAAGCTCTCCGTAAGTTAGCTGGCTCTCTTTCAAAGTCTAATACGCTTTGTATTTTCATTAACCAACTTAGAGAGAAGATTGGCGTTATGTTTGGAAGCCCAGAGACCACTTCTGGTGGTAGGGCTCTTAAGTTCTTCTCCACTGTCCGCATGGACATTCGCCGCGTTGACAGCATTAAGGTTAATGGAGAAAACGTTGGTAACCGTGTTCGCGTCAAGGTTGTAAAGAACAAGGTTGCTCCACCTTTTAAGGTTGCTGAGTTTGACATTATGTACGGTCAAGGCATCTCCAAAGAGGGCTCCATTCTTGATATGGCTGTTGATTTTGAGATTGTCAACAAGTCTGGAGCTTGGTTCACCTATGAGGGTGAGCGTCTTGGCCAGGGTAGAGAAGCAGCTAAATCTTTCCTTACTGCCAATCCAGATTTCATGGAAGAGATTGATCACAAAGTACGAGTTGCTTGTGGCCTTGTATTTGATGAAGATTCTGAAGTTGGCACTCCGGTTGCAACGGAAGATTCTGCTGAATAATGTCAGAAATTTCTTGGACGATTGAGCTTCCACAAAAGAAACAAGCAGTTCTTGGTCAAGCAAAGCCCAAGGCAAAGATTATTTTAGAAACTGAAGTTGGAGGGACGGAGGAATTCTTTGTCCCTCCAACAGTAGCTCGCGCTCTTCAGAACAAAGAGAAAGATGGTGTTTTTACACCTTCTTCTCGTAATGAGTTTTTATATGAGCTAAAAGAGATTTCAACGCAGTGCATTAAAGCTCGTATTGAGGCTTTGATTGTAAAAAGGGACTACTCTACAGCTGAGCTTCAAAAAAAGCTCATGCTTGATGGCTATCAGAAGAATGTAAGAGACCCTGCAGTGCAGAGGGCTGTTGAAGTTGGTTTGATTAATGACAGTCGTTTTGCAGACGTCTATATACGTTCTAAAATTTCACAAGGCTGGGGTCCTCTTAAAATTAAAACTGAAATTTCTAAAAAAGGGATTGAAGTTGAGACACTCCCTGGATGGCCTGACGCTTATTTTTCTGACGTGGATGAATTTGAAGTTGCGTATTCTTTGGCCCAGAGAAAACACCTGTCGGGAAAAAATGATTATGAGAAGCTTGTCAGGTTTCTCGCCACAAAGGGATATTCATTTTCTATAGCATCATCTGTTGCTAAAAAGATTTTGGATGAAAACGCCACATCTGAATGAATATATTTGCTTAGCTTATAAGTCTGTTGTATTGATGTACTTTACTTTTCCTACCTGCTATTTATTGACAAAAGTTACAATGCTCTATACGATAAATATGCCGTGAATAGGCTCATTTCCGCTGGGCAACCAGCGTCACGTATACAGTAGGTATCTCATACATTTGATCTATCTCTGAATGTGGCATGACCAGCCAATGAACCCTGCTCATGGCGGGTTCTTTAGATACTGTTGTGTCTAAAGTCTCCTGAACACTTTTGTAATCGCCATTTGAGGAGTAGGTATGGAATTAGCAGCAGTAGGCATTGTTTGCCTTCTTGTGGGAGTAGGCCTTGCATACGGCGTACTCTCTAACATTAGTAATTCAAAGATTAAAACTGCAGAACAGCAGTTAAAAGATGCTCAGACTAATGCAGATCGTATTGCTTCTGAAGCAGCTCGCCAGGCAGAAACAGTTAAAAAAGAAGCTGTTCTTGAGGCTAAAGAAGAAGTTCTTCAGCTTAAGCAGGCAGCAGAGGCAGATGAGAAAAAACGTAAGAGTGAGCTTCGTAGCATGGAGAATCGTATTCTTCAGCGTGAAGAGTCCCTTGATCACCGTACTGATGCACTAGAGAAGCGTGAGCATCAGCTCTCCAGTCTTCAGGGTCAGCTTGATCGTCGTAAGAATGATTTGGATTCTCTTGTTTCTCAGCAGTCTCAAGAGCTTGAGCGCATTGCAGCTCTTACAAAAGATGAGGCTCATGATGAGCTTCTGGCTCGAGTCCGTTCTGAAAGTGTTCGCGATGAGGCTATGATTCTTCGTGAGTCTGAGCAGCGCGTTCGTGCACAGGCTGATAAAACCGCCCGTGAGATTATTTCTACCGCTATTCAGCGTGTTGCTGCAGATCAGGCTTCTGAGATTACAGTAACTTCCGTCCATATCCCATCCGATGATCTAAAGGGTAGGATTATTGGACGTGAGGGTAGAAACATTCGTACCTTCGAGCAGGTATCTGGTGTTTCTCTTGTTATTGATGACACTCCAGAGACTGTAGTTCTTTCAAGTTTTGATCCGGTCCGCCGTGAGACCGCTCGTGTTGCACTTGAGAACCTCATTGCAGACGGTCGTATTCATCCAGCACGTATTGAGGAGCTCTACAAGAAGGCTGAAGCCCTTGTGAACGAGCGTGTTCTTGAAGCTGGCGAACAGGCTGCATTTGATTGTGGTATTCACGATCTTCATCCAGAGATCGTAAAGACTCTTGGTAAGCTTCGCTACCGTACTTCTTACGGTCAGAACGTTCTTGCTCACTCTGTTCAGGTTGCAGTACTTTGCGGCATTATGGCTGAAGAGCTTGGTCTTGAGCCTGCTCCAGCTAAGCGTGCTGGTCTGCTCCATGACCTTGGTAAGGCAATTGACCACGAGGTTGAGGGTCCACACGCTGTAATTGGTGCAGATCTTGCTCGTCGCCATGGTGAGCGTCCTGAGATTGTTCACGCTATTGAAGCTCACCACGCAGACATTGAGCCAAATACTGTTCTTGACATGCTTGTTATGGCTGCAGACGCTATTTCTGCTGCACGTCCTGGCGCTCGTCGTGAGTCTGCTGAGAACTACATCAAGCGCCTTGAGAAGCTTGAGGCTATCTCTAATGCGCACGAGGGTGTTGAGCGTACTTACGCAATGCAGGCTGGCCGTGAGCTTCATGTGATGGTTGAGCCTCAGATGATTAGCGATTCCGAGGCAACTGTTCTTGCTCACGATATTGCTAAGCAAATTGAGGACGAGATGGAATACCCAGGACAGGTTCGCGTTGTTGTTATTCGCGAGTCTCGTGCTGTGGACGTTGCTAAGTAATTTATGGCAGCCACCTCTACTGACTTAACAGGTTTTGTCGCCTCCATGGGAGGTGAACGCGCACTCCGTGTCGAGGAATCCCTCGGCGCGGGGTACGTTCGTTTACGCGTAGCAGAAGCAGAGCGTAGACAGGCAAAGCATGATATTCGTTCGGTAGAAGATATTGTTATCGAGCTCTTGCGTAATTCTCGCGATGCTGGCGCTCGTCACATTTATGTTGCAACCTCAAAAGAGGGTGCGCTCAGAACTATCACCATACTTGATGATGGTCAGGGTATTCCAAAAGACATGCAGGAGAAAATCTTTGAAGCTCGTGTAACTTCAAAGCTTGAGAGCATGCATATGGACCGTTGGGGAATACATGGCCGAGGCATGGCTCTCTATTCCATCAAAGAAAACTGCGAATCAGCTCAGGTTGTGGCTTCTGCTCCAGGACTCGGCTCTGTTATACAGATTGTGGTAGACACTACTAAAATTTCCGAGCGAGTAGACCAGTCTACTTGGCCAACTTGTGGTTTAAATGAGGACGGACTCAAAACAACCGTTAAAGGTCCTCATAACATTATTCGTACCTGCTGTGACTTTGCGCTTGAGGTCAAAGGCTCGTGTGAGGTAATGCTGGGCTCTGCTGCAGAGATTGCAGCTACTGCTCGTCGCAGAATTGCACAGACGCTTGATATCGCTGACCTGCTATTTGTTGAAGGCTTTGAGAACGTTCCTGTTCTCGAGCGCTTCAGGGCCGCAGCGGATGCAACAGAGCTTTCTGAGGTTTGTAAGTCTCTTGGTCTTTCAATGTCAGATAGAACTGCTCACAGAATTATTGCTGAGCAGATTAAGCCTTTGCGTAGTGTGTATGCACAGGTCAGCCACACTGTTGAACCTGAAGGGGTTTCTCGCGAAATTGATCTGATGAAAGACCACCGAGGCCTCAAGATGAGCAAAGCTGATATCAGCAGCTTTTCTCGAAAAATGGAGCAGAGTTTTGCTGAGTTGTCCGAGAAATACTACGTTTCTTTGACGTCTGAGCCTCGTGTTCGTGTAAGTAAAAACAAAATTGTTGTGACTTTTGATATTGAGTCGCAAGAGTAGAACAAACGTACAATAATTGGAGCACTCATGGGTTTGCTTAAAGTTTCAAGTAAGTCTTCACCAGCTTCTGTAGCAGGAGCTATTGCGGGCCTGGTTAAAGATAATGAGCCTGTTATGCTCCAGTGCATTGGTGCGGGTGCAGTCAATCAGGGCATCAAAGCTATTGCTATTGCGCGTGGCTTCTTGATTCCTTGCGGTCTGGATATCACCTGTGCTCCAACGTTTTCTGATATCGAGATTGCAGGGGAGAGTAGAACTGCAATTAAAATTGCCATTTATGTCCACACACTGTCTGCTCCTGATACGCAGACTCCAGCTGTTAGTTCCACTGAGTATAACGAGGTACTTTAAGCATGATTGAAAATTCCGAGCTCGTAGGAAAAACATATCACATCAAAACTTTTGGCTGCCAGATGAATCTGCACGATACAGAGCGAGTCTCTGGTCTGCTTGAGGCTTGTGGCTGCAATGAGGTTTCAGATACCGATGACGCAGATATTGTCATTTTTATGACCTGCAGTGTTCGTGAGAACGCTGATCAGCGTCTCTACGGTCAGGCTTCTGCCATGGTCAGCGCTCCAACGCCTCCATCAGGCAAGCGCGTTGTTGCTATTGGCGGCTGCATTGCGCAGCGCGATGGCGAGAAGCTCCGTGAAAAGGTTCCAGCCGTTGACGTTGTGTTTGGCACCAGCGCACTTGCAAGCTTGCCAGCACTTCTCACCAGCGCATTTAGGGGCGAGAATGACCGTGTAGCCGTAGATACCTCTGAGGAGGGCAAGGGCTTCTCCACAGACCTGCCAAGTAACCGCGCTCAGCAGTATCACGCTTGGGTGCCTATCATGACCGGCTGCAATAATTTCTGTACGTATTGCATTGTTCCTTACGTTCGCGGTCGTGAACGCAGCCGCACCTTTGAGGCTGTTATTGGTGAGTGCGAGCGTCTTGTCGCAGATGGCGTTCGTGAGATTACCCTTCTTGGCCAAAACGTTAACTCATATGGTCGCGATCTCTACGGTAAGCCTCGTTTTGCAGAGCTTTTGCGTGCTGTGGGTCAGACGGGCGTTGAGCGAATCCGTTTCACCTCGTCGAATCCAAAAGATCTTACTGATGAGACTATTGCGGCTATGAAGGAAACGCCAGCTGTAATGCCTCATCTTCATCTTGCGGTTCAAAGTGGCTCTACGCGTGTTCTCAAAAAGATGAACCGCAGTTATACACGAGAAGAGTACTTGGACGTGGTTTCTCGCCTTCGTGCGGCTATTCCAGGACTGGCGCTTTCAACTGACATTATCGTTGGCTTCCCCGGAGAGACTGAGGAAGACTTTGAGGATACGCTTTCTTTGGTCAAAGAAGCTGGGTATTCTTCCGCATATACCTTCATTTACTCTAAGCGTCCAGGCACTCCTGCGGCAAAATACGAAGACAATACGCCTCACGAGGTCATCCAGGAGCGCTTTGATAGGCTTGCAGAGCTTGTGGCTCAGCAGGCGCATGACGCTAACCAGGTAGATCTCAATACTACACAGGCAGTTCTTGTTGAGGGAACTTCCAAGCGTGACAATACGGTCATGGTGGGACATAGCGAGAAGAACCAAACAGTTCACTTCAATCTGCCAGAAGGTTACACGCCAGAAGATCTTATCGGCAAAATTGTTGATGTTCATATTGATGAGGCTCGTACCTGGTATTTACGTGGAACTATGGAGTCTGATCCACGATGAGCTCTCACGGCTCGGTAATCTGTATTGTAGGTCCCACGGCTTCAGGCAAAAGCTCCTTGTCTGAGCTGGTAGCCAAGAAGCTTGAGACCTCTGTCATTTCTGTTGACGCAATGCAGGTCTATCGTGGCATGGATATTGGCACTGCTAAAACCCCCGTTGAGGAGCGAGAAGTTCCTCTTCTGATGGTAGATTGTGCCAACATTTCAGAAGAATATTCTGTCCAGATGTTTCAAGTGGCAGCCCGTGAAGAAGCTCATAAGCTTATTAAAGCCGGTAAAACACCTGTATTCTGTGGCGGAACCGGCCTTTATCTTGATTCGATTATTGATCAGATGGAGTTTCCTTCAGGCTCAATCGAGTCTCCTGTAAGAACTCGTTATGAAAAGCTTGCAGAAAAGCTTGGTGCTGAGGGCTTGCACGAATTTCTGACCACAAAAGATGCAGCAAGTGCAGAGCTTATCCATCCAAATAACGTACGACGCGTTGTAAGGGCTTTAGAGCTCTTGGAAGAGGGCAAGTCGTATGCAACTCATCATGAGGGCTTAAAGGCCCATACACCGTACTTTGATGCCCAGATATGGGGTCTTACGATGGATCGCCAGCGTCTTTATGAGCGAATTAATCTGCGAGTAGATCTTATGTTTGAGCAGGGGCTTGTTGAAGAGGTTCAGGCGCTTATTGAGTCCGGTCTCTCTGAGAATTGCACAGCTGGTCAGGCTATTGGCTACAAAGAGTTCTTTGCGCATTTTGCTGGTGAGCAGTCGCTTGAGCAAACGCGTGAGCTTATTAAACAGCACACCAGGCAGTATGCCAAACGCCAGATTTCTTGGCTTAAACGAGATGGCCGAGTCAGGTGGCTGGATATGGATCAGCTTACGCCTGAGGAAGCTCTCGAGCTGATTCTTGCACAGCATTCTGACGTACAATGCCAGTAGGACGCATCAAAAACTAACGTATTTACCTTGTCTTAGATGGGGAGTTTATGGGTCGTTTTGTTCCATTTTCTACAGCTCCTAAAGTTGAACGAGCAATTCTTGTAGGCGTTGATTGCGGTAAAAGCGATTGGTCGCTTGAAGAATCAATGGACGAGCTTGAGCGTCTGACGCAAACTGACGGCGCTGAAGTCTTTATGCGTCTTACACAAAAACTTGATGCTCCCGTTCCTAAGACGTTTATTGGTAAAGGTAAAACAGAGGAGCTTGTTTCTCTTGTTAGAAATACCAATACTGACGTGGTCATCTTTGACGATGAGCTTTCACCTTCTCAGCAATCTAATCTAGAAAAATTACTTGGTGAGCCGGTTAAAGTCATTGACCGAACAGCGCTCATTCTTGATATTTTTGGTATTCACGCGCGAACAAAGGAAGGACGACTTCAGGTACAGCTTGCACAGCTTCAGTACGTACTTCCAAGGCTTCGTGGCATGTGGAGTCACCTGGTAGGCGAGCAAACTCGTGGTGGCATTGGTAGCCGATTTGGCCAGGGCGAGAGCCAGCTTGAGGTTGACCGTCGTCTTATTAGAAAGCGCATTTCAACCTTAAAAAATGAGCTTAAGCAGCTCAGCCAAAGGCGAGAAGTTCAGTCTAAGTCCAGATGGAATTCTGGAACGTTTAGTGTCTCACTTGTTGGTTATACCAATGCTGGTAAGTCAACACTTCTAAATCAGTTAACTGGTGCAGATGTGTATGCAAAAGATGAACTCTTTGCAACGCTAGACCCAACTACCAGGGCGCTTTCTCTTGATGAAGGCAGAAAGATTGTTCTTACGGATACTGTTGGATTTATTCAAAAGCTTCCAACTAATCTGATTGAGTCTTTTAAATCTACCTTGGTAGAGGCTCAAGAAGCTGATCTTCTGCTGCTTGTTGCTGATGCAACTGATAAGAATCTTTCTAAAGAAATAGCAGTTGTTCGAAGTATTTTGAAAGACATCGAGGCCGATAAAAGCGATCAGATTCTTGTTTTAAATAAGATAGACCTACTTGATGAACAAGAGCTTCAAATGCTCAGAGCGCTCTATCCAGAAGCTGTATTTATTTCTGCTCAGGAAGGTATGGGCATTAACGGCCTTCTCCACAAGATTCAAGAAATAGCGAGCGCCGGCGACAAGGTGGTTAGTGCACTTATTCCGTTCAACAAAGGCGCTCTTGTTAAGTCTGTTCATGAGAGATGTCAACTTTTGCACGAGCAATATGTTGCTGAAGGTCTTTTACTGTCAGTTAAAGCAGACACGTATATGCAGGCACTTTTAGAGCCATACGTGGTGTCAGAAGACGATATTCTGACTGACGAATAATGCAATAAGCAGCAAAATCGGTTGGTGCAAAATATAAACGATAAGCGAATGTTTTCCCATTTCTGTTATAAGAGGAAGGGAAAATGTTTTCATCCAGTTAGGATAGCCTTCTGCCTTGAACTGTCTATTAAATGCTGCTCCACTTAGATACAAGAACAAATAGGGGAGCAATGGATAGTAATCTCCAGATGAAAAAGATGGAGAAGGAAATCCCGCCCAGGCTAAATACGGTGTTTGATACAACTCTTTTGGTAACGAGAAAATCGTGTTACCTACACCGATGTGACCAGAAGAAATTGGAATACAGATAACAAATAACAAAAGAAAAAGAATTGCCGCTGCATACCCTTTGGGCGGAATAGCGAAACGTGAAATAAGGGCTTCTACAAAGGTGCATGAAGCCATGCAGAAGAAGATTCCAAAGTTAATAGGAGTATCAATATTCGCAAAGGTGGTAGCTGCGAATATTGCAAGAGCAACAAGACCGTAAACCCCTGCTCGCTTAAAAGAATTTTTTGAAAGTGATAAATTCCCTAAATTTATGCCACATATAAAAGATTTTTGCATTGAATACGCAGCAGATAGTGGCAAAGTTCCACACTGCTAATCTTTGATTAAGGGCAAATTATGAAAAAATTTATTTTTACATTGTGTTTTTCTAAATAGACCTATTATTATGACCCCTCCTTT
>CALHQT010000087.1:0-3717 GCA_938038135.1 uncultured Atopobium sp. | reverse complement strand
TTCGTCCTGAGGTTAAGGGTGCTGTTGCAGAGGCTCATGAAGCTGGTATGCGCACCGTTATGATTACGGGCGACCACATTGATACAGCCGTTGCTATTGCGGTTGAGCTGGGCATTATTGCCGATCGCTCTCAAGCAATTACCGGCGCACAGCTTGATAAGATTTCTGACGAAGAGTTTGAGCAGCGTATTGAGACAATTGGCGTTTACGCACGTGTTCAGCCTGAGCACAAGGTCCGCATTGTTGATACTTGGCGCAAGAAGGGCATGGTTACGGCCATGACAGGTGACGGCGTTAACGATGCTCCTTCCATCAAACGCGCTGATATTGGTATTGGTATGGGTATTACTGGTACCGATGTTACTAAGGGCGTTGCAGATATGGTTCTGGCTGACGATAACTTTGCCACCATCATTAGCGCGTGCGAAGAGGGAAGACGCATCTACGACAACATTCGTAAGTGCATCCAGTTCCTCTTGAGCTCCAACCTTGCTGAGGTAATTTCCGTCTTTATTGCGTCTCTGGTTGGCTTTACTATCCTTCAGCCTACCCACCTTCTGTGGATTAACCTAATCACCGACTCTCTGCCAGCTCTTGCTATGGCTACCGAGAAGGCTGAGCCAGGCATTATGAAGCGAAAGCCTCGTAACCCTAAGGACGGCATCTTTGCAGGTGGCGTTGGTTTTGACTGTCTTGTTCAGGGTTCTATCATTGCTCTTCTCACCCTTGCCAGCTATTTTATTGGCCACTACTTTGAGTATGGAACCTTTGATATCTCACAGGTTATTACTAACCCAGAGGCTGGCGTTGAGGGTATGACCATGGCATTCTTGACGCTTTCTATGGTTGAGATGTTCCACTCCTTTAACATGCGTTCTCTGCGTGGTTCTATCTTTAAGCTAACCAGCCAAAACATTTGGCTGTGGGGCTCCTTTGTTATGTCTTTGATTCTTACCTTTGTGGTAATTGAGACACCACTTTCTCAGGCATTTGGCTTTGCTGAGATTGGTTTTGAAGAGTACGCTATGGCAATGCTTTTAGCTGCATCTATTATTCCTCTGATGGAGCTGTACAAGGCTGTTATGCGTTCTGTGCAAAAGAACAAAGCATAAGGTAGGGAGCACTCTTGTCTGCTAAGCGTACAAAAAGTTCCAAGAAACTAGGAGCCGGCAGGACTCAAGGGTCACTGCCGGCCCTTTCTTCATTGCTGGATGTTCCAGAGTTTGAGCAGTTGACTCCATCGTCGACTCAGACGCAGGCTTATGCAGACGTCGTATCTGAGCTTGAAGCCCAAGGGGTTTCTCGCCAGACGATGACTATGGCCTGCGTGGTCCGCTTGGATAGGGGATTTCCTGCGGTTGTTTCGGAGCAGGGAGTGTTTCGCGCCGAGTTTTCCGCGCGCGTGACTAAGGGCCAGAACTCCACGGTGGCTGTTGGCGACTGGGTATGTGCGCGCATTCCGGACTCGCACGATATGGGCATCATCGAGGCGGTTCTGCCGCGAGAGACCGATATTGCTCGCTGGAAGGGCGGTGCCCGTGGTCAAAAGCAGACTTTGGCTGCAAACGTTGACCTGGTGCTTGTGGTGCAGGCCTTGGACGGCGAGGCTGTCTCGGTAGATCGTATTGTGCGCTCAGCAGTTATTTCTAAAGACTGCGGCGCTGCTTGCGCTGTGGTGCTTACTAAGTCAGATGTGGCAGGTCCGGAGCTTTTGGCTCAAGAGATTTCTTCTATTACCGCAGCTCTTGGCTCTACAGTAAAGATTGTTGCAACAGCTTCAAAGCTTGAGGGCGAGAAAACCGATGCACTTGCAGATCTTGCTCAGACTGCTCAAAAGCTTGGGGCTGCGTGGGGAATTGATGCTGTTCGTAGCCTTGTTCCTTACGGCTCCGTGGCCATTGTGCTTGGTGAATCAGGTGCTGGTAAATCAACGCTTCTGAATGCGCTTTTGGGACATGAGGCGCTTGAAACGGGAGAAGTCCGCGAATCTGATAAAGCTGGCCGTCATACAACGGTTGCTCGCCGCATGGTAGCGCTACCTGACGCTGGCGTCATCGTGGACGAACCTGGCCTTAGGAGTCTGCCTATTGTGGGCCATGAGAGGGGATTGCAGAAGATATTCCCGCATATCTCTGAAGCTGCTCAGACCTGTAAGTTTAGGGATTGCACTCATACGCATGAGCCAGGATGTAGTGTCCAGGATGCTCTGCATGAGGGCAAGATTACAGAGCCGCAGCTAAAAGCATATTTGTCTTTGGCAAAAGAAATGCGAGAAAGTCAGCAATCGCTTGACCCTGATGTTGTGCTTTAAGCTTTAACAGCGTAAAACACCTAAACCCTCAGAGCACCCTGATTTGTCTAGGGTGTTTTTCGCTAAACTAGCAGGAAATATGTTATATTGAGACTAACGAGGGTTGGTCCCGCCCAGCTAATTGGGGAGGGTCAACCCTCGTTTTATAAGTCAGTGAGATCACTCAGAAAATCAATCATTACAATCTCTGAAAAATGTAGCGGCTATGATTTTCTAAAAATTTTTATATATCAAATTAGATAAAAATTTAAATTACCTATTTTTCTTCTCACCACCAGGGTCTGCGAATTCATTACTTTGTGTCAGATTCGCGTCAGCTATCTGACATATTTGTGCAGGTAAATCTTTTGTTTTTGCATTTTCTCTCTCATACCGAGTGCACAATCTATGTATCGCAAATGGAGGGAGGACAAACAGTGACTAAGAAAACAAGAATTTTGATTTCTGTGTTGAGTGCACTTCTAGCTAGTTTTTGTTTCTTTGCATATATACAAAGTGTCCGTGCAGATGCAGAGAAATCACGAGCAGAAGCAATACAAAAATACGGCGGAGAACTTACTTCAATTTTGGTGGCCACCAAACAAATAGAACCCGGAGAAACTCTCTCATCTTCTAACACTCAGTTAAAAAGCTGGATTTCTGATTTGATTCCCGAAGGCGCAATTACTAATCCAGAAAGTGTTATGGGTCGTACGGTTTCATCTGTTATTGGAGTTGGAATGCCTGTTGTCTCGCTTCATCTACGATCAGTTGCCTCTCAGATTTCTATTCCAGAAAATCTTGTTGGTCTCACTATTTCTCATGGCGAGAAATACGGACTAGCTGAGAGGCTCAGCGCTGGTACAAAGCTTGCAGCGTATGAGGTCACTGATTCTCTTATTACCTGTATTGCTTCGGATATTGTAGTGTTGTCAGATGACACCGAAGGCACTCTTTACACTTCCTCCTCCGTAACGCTTGGATTGACTCCTGAACAAGTTCCTGCTGTGCTTTCTGCATACGCTCGAGGAACACTTCGATTTACTCTTCCTGGGTCAAAGATTAACGCTCAGGACTTAGTAAAGAACAATTCTTTCGTTGAAGAAGAAGACTCAAAAGATCTTTCTGACAAGACAGATCAAGCAAGCCCATCTGATGCAAGTGAAGAGGTGCAGCCAGAGAACCCTACTTCTTCAACAACCAACCAAAACAGTGACAGTGCGTCACAAGCAGATTCGTCTACTAACCCAGGAGGTGATGCGTGATGTTAGAAAAGTGGATCTCATACGTAGGTCTTGATGCACGCGTTGAGATTGGCGCCATTCTTACTTACTTGGGAATTAGCAATAGGTGTGAATTTGCCGATTCAGCAGCATCTCTTAGATCAATTGTAGCCTCTTCAACTCCTCAAGATTATTCGGTGTTAA
>CALHQT010000086.1:0-7677 GCA_938038135.1 uncultured Atopobium sp. | reverse complement strand
GTGTGTTTTGAACTGCCTCCTATTTCTCGTGTCCAAGAAATGGGAGGCAGTTCACGAATGTCAGGTACTTTGCAATCAATTGTGGTTTTTCTCCTCAATACGTAAGGTTTAACCTTGCGGTCATCCCAGCGCTTAACCTACTCGGATTATTTTTCAGCCTTTTTGATCTTCTCGCCAAGTTTTTTATCAATGACGACGTAGAGGTAGCCCAGGGCAACAAAGACAACAATCAGGATCACAATGGTCAAAGCAACTGTTGGGACTCCTAGCTTGTCAAAGTCCATAAATCCATAAGGCCAGCGAGACTTCTCTTTAATCTGCACGCCAAAGCCCAGGACCAAAACAATAATGTACGCAAAATACGTGAGCGGATACAAAGGCCAGATCAGAGGCTCTTTGAAGCCCATAGTTGGCTTCTCGTCAAAGAGCAGCCAGTCCAAAACAGCGCAGATAGGAATCACATCATGCAGAATAAAATTGTTGAACTTAAAGACGCCGTTGACAAAGACCTCGCCATGGTCAAGCAGGAAGTAAGCTACCAGGCCAGTTACGGTAATGCCCAGCATAAGCGTGTGTTTGACCGTTGGCATCCATGGCTTCTGAGCAGTCTCGGGATGCTTGTAAGCCTGGAATAGCGCACCCCAGAAATAAGCAACAAGCAGCAGGTTAGAGATGTTGGTGAAGTAATACAAGAAAGAAACGCGGAAGTTCATTCGGAAGACGCCCGCAGAATCACACAGTACAAAGGTGCCAATCACAGCAATACATAGCTTAAAAATAAATGACGCTTTCTTAGATTTAATCAACGCAGTACCTCCTTCTGTAAAGCGAGAGGTCACTGTAAACCTAACGCGCCGCGACAAAAATACGTAATTCTCAGAGTTAACAGTTATGTTTCAAATGAAAAAGATTCAAAAAAATGCGGTCTTCTCACTTTTGGCGAGAAGACCGTGAAATGGCGAGAAAATCGCAGATGTCAAAGGTGTACAAGGCCAACTAGGACTGCGTTACTGAAGCGCGTGCTTGATTACAAGAATTGGATGGTGTAGGAGCAGTCGAGGTCCTGTGGATTTCATGACCTCTTTAACGCGAGCGCGCATCTCTTTGCTATAGCAATGCGATTTGCATTTTGAGCAAAACGTCTTTGTCTCAATGTGAGGACAGCGGTCCACACGCGTATGCGCATACTTCTCAAGCTCAGCACACTCGTCACACAGAGGCTCATGAGCTTTGGTGTGATGGTACTTCTCGCAATAAAAACGAATCATGAGCGAAATAAGATCTTTTTCTTTTTGACGTTTCTGCGCAATTTCTTCAGGTGTCATCAGCTCACTCGTCCCCCATCAACGGTGTAAACAACATCTGCAATTCCCATGGTAGAAGCCCTATGAGAGACAAGAACCACGGATTTGCGCTCAGTTTCTTTATCAAGCGAGCGCAAGATAATTGCCTCGTTCAAGCTGTCCAGGTTACTGGTTGGCTCGTCAAGCAGCATAAGTGGAGCGTCATGCAAGAACGCGCGAGCAAGGCCAATACGCTGGCGTTCTCCACCAGAAAGCGAGTCACCAAGCTCTGCAACAGGCGTATCGTAGCCCTGAGGCAGCGTGGAAATGTACTCGTGAATTGAAGCCTTCTTGCACGCCTCAACAATCTCTTCATCCGTTGCGTCAAGCTTTGCAATGCGGAGATTGTTCTTAATGGAATCGTGATATAGATGCGTATCCTGTGTCATGTAGCTCTCAAGATCGCGCAGGTTAGAGGTATTAATCTGCTCCAAAGGAGTTCCAGAAATCTCAATGGCACCAGGTGTTGCTGGCCAGAAACGCATCAAGAGTTTAAGTAACGTAGACTTGCCTGAGCCGCTCTTTCCCACAATTCCCACGATCTTATCGGTAGGAATATCCACGGAAATGTTGTCTAGAATCTGCTCGTCATCGTACGCAAATGAAAGCTTAGAAACGCGCACGCCCTCATAGGAGATATCTTTTTGACCCACTACATCTTCAACCAGGGGCTGTTCGTCCAAAATATCCAAAACACGGTTGCCTGCAGCAAAAGTGCTGGTAAGCGTTGTACCAAGTGCTGCCAAAGCCACAACAGGCCCAAACGAACTCATCAATGCAATGGTAACAATGAAAGCTTCATTCATAAGAATCTGCTGGTGATAGGCCAGGTAGAACGAACTAAAGAACATAATAAGGCCAGAGAGCAAAATAACCGTTGAGGTGACCGCATCGTTGACACCAAATGCCTTCTTAACTGCCTGCTGTCTGTCGCTTAACTGATCAGCAAGCTTACTGGAGCTCTCAAGCATTTGAGTGCCCGTGTTGTACTGCAGAATCTCGTCAAGACCACGCAGGTTATCAAGGGTAACCGTAGAAAGGTTACCAGCAAGATCTCTTGCCTCAGCAGAGTCTTGCTCGGAGCGTTTAGACATAGCAAGCGGAATTGCCACGCCAACTACCAGGTAAGAAACAAGTGCAATAACACCCAAAATCCAGTTGGTGCTGCCCGCAATAAACCACACCATAACAATGCAGAACACAACCGCAATGCAGATAGGCGAGATAGTGTGCGCGTAGAAAACCTCAAGCAGCTCAATGTCAGAGGTGATAACGCTCATCAGGTTGCCCTTATTTTTGACCTCAAGCTTTGCAGGGGCAAGCTTTCTGAGCGCCGTGAACACACGGTCTCTAATAAGCGCAAGCAGTTTAAACGCAATAAAGTGGTTGCATTCCTGCTCGGCATAGCGCAGCAGACCGCGGACCAGGGCAAACAAAAGCATGCCACCAAAAAGCAGCACCATAGGAGAAGATGAAGCAAAGCCCATAGCGCTGAGCAGCGCATATGCTCCAAAAATGCTGATGAACGTGGCGGCAAGGTTACCCAAGACTCCCATCAAAATTGCAAGTATCATAAAGCCAGCCAGCGGACGAACCAGCCCCACCAGCCTCAACATAATGGTGAGCGCACTACGGCGAGAAGTACGTGCAGTTGTGGCGCTGTTCTTAACTTCTGTTTTCATTACGCCTCAACTCCTTTCACATAATTCTCAAGCTCAGTCTGGGCCCGCGTCATTCGTTTGTACTCGTCATTTGTTGCAAGCAACTCTTGGTGCGTACCGCTTCCAACAACGCGACCATGCTGCATAACAACAATCTGATCAGCATTTTTAACGTTTACTAAGCGGTGAGAAATTACCAGCACCATCTTTGTCTGAGCAAGCTGGTGAACCTGCTGCATAATAACGTCTTCACTCTCAACATCAATATTTGAAGTAGCTTCATCAAAGATGTACATCTGGCTATTGTGAAGCAGGGCTCTGGCCAGTGCTAATCTCTGACGCTGACCACCAGACAAGTTGGAGCCCTTCTCGGCAACTGGCGCGTCAAGTCCACCCAAAGACTTTACGAACTCAGCAAGATTGACCTGTTCAAGGGCGTGCCAGAGCTGTTCTTCAGTTGCCTCTGGATTACCCATGGCAAGGTTAGAGCGAACGCTTCCCATAAAGAGATGTGCTTGATGACCAATATACGTAACGTTTTGAAGCAAATTCTGGTCAGAAATGTCTGACAAACTGGTATTTCCAAACAGAACATCGCCAGAATACGAGCGGAGTTTTCCGGTCAGAAGTGCTGCAATTGTTGATTTTCCGCAGCCTGACTCTCCTACCAGGGCATTCAAAGAGTTAGCGCGCATTCCAAAAGAAACATTCACCAAGACGGGTTTCTCGCCGTCGTAAGAGAAAGAGACATTGTGCAGTGTCAAATCGTTGGACTCGGGAACGGTCTTGGTACCCTGCTCTCGAACAGGCATATCAAGCAGGTCAAAGATCTTGTCCGACGCTGCCATACCGTTCATGGCAATGTGGAAATAACTGCCCAAAAGACGCATAGGCAGGAAGAACTCAGCCGAAATCAAAATGACAAAGACGCCTTCCCACATAACGAGGAGCTGGTCATTTACCTGCTGAATTGCAAGAATTGTACCAAGCGCGCTTCCACCAAATGCAACCACGTCCATCACGGTGATGGAGTTGAGCTGCATGGTTAGAACCTTCATGGTAATACGTCTAAAGTGCTCGGCTTCCTCGTTCATCTGCTTGTGTTTAAAACCATCAGCCTTGTAAATCTTTGCTGTGGTCAGGCCCTGCAGGTTCTCCAAAAACGTATCGCCAAGCTGCGTATACTGGCCCCAATACTTGGACAAAAGTTTCTTTGCAAACTTCTGGATAAGAACGATGGTCATTGGAATGAGCGGCACAAATACCAGCAAAACAATGCCAACTACCGGACTAATAAAGAGCAAAACAAGAAAAAGTGTCAGTGGCGCCAAAACTGCATAGAAGAACTGTGGTAGATACTGCGCAAAATATGTCTCAAGTTGATCGACACCCTCAACTGCCAGCTGAACAATCTCACTGGTCGCATATGAATTTTTATACGAGGGACCAAACTCTAAAAGCTTCTGATAGATTTTCTCGCGAAGGGTCTTTTTAACCCTTTTTGCTGCGTAAAAGCTTGTCTTGTGCTGAGCAAGTTTGCAGAAATACCTAATCACAATAGCAATAAGGCAGAGTGCAATAAACACCAACTGCTCTTCGAGGTCAAAATAATCCATGAACAAAGCTTCTATCATTCTTGCCAGAGAATACATAAATACAATATTGGCAAGCAGAGCAATCCACTGGTAAAGCACGGTCAAGCCAATATATTTTTTACTCTCCTCAATGAGGGCAATGAGGCGTTTGTTAATCATCATATGCAGACTTCTTTCGCTTTTCTTACAAGCAGAATCTTTAATCCACTAACTGTTTTACTTACTTTACATGTAGTTTTGTCGTTGCATATAAGAGTTTGCCTTATATAACATTTTGAAGCAACATACAAAATAGCGAGAACAACTGCTATTTTTGAACACGTTCCCAGTCCTCTTTTGTGAGTACTGAGATACCAAACTGCTCTTCTTTGCCTGTATATTTATTCAAGTCTGTAAAGATTTCTGCTTCTGTGAAGCCACACTTTTGAGCCACTGAAGCAGACCTCTTATTACGCTCAAGATATCTAATAATCACCTGGTCAACGCCATGCTCTTCAAATGCATATGCGGTAAGAGCTTGAGCACCCTCAGATGCAAACCCTTGCCCCCAATAAGGACGACCAATCCAATAGCCAATTTCTGCCTGATGCAGCTGCTTTGAGGAATCCTTTGGATCAGGAATTTCTTCAAAATCCAACGACATTGAACCAATTAGATGACCGGTCCTCATGTCTTTTACGGCATAACAGGACTTATCGGACAGCACGTTTGCAAGAACCTGCTTGGAATCTTCTAAAGTTTTGTGAGGTTCCCATCCACAAAGTGGACCAATTTCTGGATCTTTTGCCAATTCATAGAGCTCATTGGCATCAGATGCATGCCATGGAATAAGAAACAATCTCTTAGTGGTAATCATCCAAACTCCTTTTGAAACTCTTTGTCTTACGGCTATTTTTTACTGTCCAATCTGTTGGACACTCATGCTTTTTAACTTCTCTACTCTATCCTTAACATCTTCTAAGGAGGCTCTTATGTACAGTCCTACAAAGCTTGTTGATTCCTTTGTTATTTCCGGTCTTCCCTACTACGACGCTCCTCTTATCTTTGATCAGCTCAAACTTGGCTCAGATCTAACCATTGTTCCTGAACGCGATAACCCTTACGATCCAGAGGCTCTTGCTCTGTACTCTAATGACCACAAGCTGGGCTTTGTTCCTAGAGAAAGCAATTCTCTCTGGAGTACTTTGCTCTTCTACGGACATCAAAACATTGTTACTTGCAAGATTACGCAGCTCAGCGACCACCATGGTCATCTTCTTGTTAAAGCAGGTCTTTACGTCATTGATGCTCGCTAATTGGTACTCGTGAACTGTCCGGTTTAGCCCGTCCGTTTTAGCCCGTCTTCGCCGTTTAGCTAGTCCCTTTCTGTGTTCGGTAGCTCTGAAGAATTCCGCTCAAGTACTCTTGATATTTCTGCCTGGTCTTCTTTGGAGCTACCAACTCGATATCTGTTCCAAAGGTTGCAAGCCAACCATAAAACGTTGGAGCTTCCATGACAGAAACGTGCACGTCAGCCGTTGTGCCATCAGAACTTGGGTTATTCAAAATAATGTTCTTTCCAAAGCGGTCATACACCGAGCACATTACGCGCTCATTAACACGAAGTGTGACCTCAACAACCTCGCCCGAGTACATACCAAAGACACGCTCTTGATACTTATCTATGTCAAACTGCTTGATCTGCTCGTTAACCGTGGCGTCAGCATCAGAGACCTCAAGTCTAAACATGCGGTCCACGCGATAATTGACAAAGTTTTGATGCTTATCGTTCCACACAATAAGATAGTAGAAATCGTCGATATACGTAAGTTGAACAGGCGTTTCTTCTCTTACGGGAAGCTCTTCAATAACCTTATCTTTAAAGCCCTTCTTGCGATACTTAAACGAGACCTTTTTCTTCTGCAAAAGTGCCGTCTGAATAGCATTCAGTGCGTAAAACACAGACTCATTTTGCGACTTAATACGACCCTCAACATGAATACGCTTCTTGAGCGTATCAGAGGTAGACTTCCCGCCCAGCTCTCCAATAAGGCTCACCAGATTGTTTGCCTTACGCTCCGTCAAAAACTTTGATGACTGTACGGCATCTGCCATCAACATAAGCTCCTCGGCCTGAAACTTCCTGGTAGCAAGGCCATATTCAACAGGATGGCGCTGATAAGACTGGATGTCGTAACCAAAATTCTGCAACGATTTAATATCGTCATACAGCGTCTTGCGTTCCACACTAAGCCCGCGTTCAGCAAGTCTTTCGATAAGCTGAGGGGTACTCAGACCGTGATCGTCATCGGTTTCTTCTTCAAAAATCTGAATGAGATGCAAGCAGCGGGTCTTCTCGCTTGGCATACTGCCTCCGAAGTCTAGCGCCAATAAAAAAAACTCCTGTCCATTTTAGTGGACAGGAGTCGAGAAGAACGTATGGTCAAAAACTCTTCGGTAAACGGCGAGCGAGTCGCAAACAGACCGTAAACCAGCCGATGTTTAACCCCAAACCTCTTCTGCAATTTCTTTAACCAGCGCAATCTTTGCCCACTGCTCATCTTCGGTGAGCTTGTTACCAATCTCGCAGCTTGCAAAGCCGCACTGGGGAGAAAGGCAGAGGTTCTCCAGAGGTACGTACTGAGCTGCCTCATGAATACGCTCAATAACCTTGGCTTTCTCTTCCAGCTGGGCGTGCTTGGTGGTGATCAGACCAAGCACAACTTTTTTACCAGCTGGAACAGAAGCCAGGGGCTCAAAGCCACCGGAGCGATGATCATCAAATTCTAAGAAGAACGCGTTTACGTGCTCTTGAGCAAGAAGAGCATCAGCTACATCGTCGTAGCCGCCCTCGCAAGCCCAAGTGCTGTGGAAGTTACCACGGCAAACATGCGTATTAATAGTCAGATCAGCTGGAGCAGCATCAAGGACGCGGTTGTTAATCTCCAAGAGCAGTGCCTTAATCTTCTTGAGACCTTCCTGGTCAGCACCAAAAAAGAGCTCCGCACGAGGGTCAACCAGCACACCCCATGAGCAGTCATCAAGCTGAAGATTACGACAGCCTGCAGCATATGCCTGCTTAATAAACACACCATAGCC
>CALHQT010000085.1:0-4860 GCA_938038135.1 uncultured Atopobium sp. | reverse complement strand
ATCTCGCTTGGAGTGGATCATGTGAGCGTTTATCCACTCACTATTGAAGACGGTACGGCGTTGGCTAAACAAACCCAAGATAAAGACACTCCATGGAACGCCTATGACGTGCAGGCAGATCGAATGCAAGCTGCTTCAAAGACGCTTCAAGCGGCGGGATTTGTTCGCTACGAGGTAGCAAGTTATGCTCGCAATCAGAAGAGCTGTAAGCACAATAAGATGTACTGGACGGGAGAATCGTTCCTTGGTCTTGGTACCAGCGCTGCAAGCATGCTCACCGCACCTGAGTACGATATGCTTGCAGAGAAGAACACCTCTTTACCTGCGCGTCCACAAGACGCTGCTCGCGCACGGCTGGTAGTTCTTGATTCTCCAAGAAAAATTGGTGAAGGTGCATCGCTCTTCTCGACAGAGTTTGATGTTGAATTTTTGACTCATAGAGAAGCTGTGGCAGAAGATTTGATGCTGCACGCTCGCCTTATGGAACCAATTTCTCCTGCACTTTTGGCTGAGTCTGAGCTGGTATTTGGCGTGTCGCGTCTACAAGACGTGCTTGATGCGTACGTTCAAGACGGGTTGTTGGACTGCGTTTATGCAGATGTTTCAAATGACACAAAAACCTATAGGCCTACCGAGAAGGGCTGGCTGCTTGGAAACGAGCTCTATGGACGTCTTTGGGATTTACGTCTGTAGTGTGTTTGTACTGCATTAAGTTCAAAACAAGTGGGTACACTTTCAAACGTTCTCGTGATGCAGATTTTTATGGGTTGAATCGGAGAGATTTCATGGCTGCTATGAACGAAAAGGACTATTACGCCATCCTTGGTGTCTCTGAGTCCGCGACAGCTGAAGAAATTAGAAAAGCTTTTCAAACTAAAGCTCGTAAGCTTCATCCAGACATCAATAAAGAGCCCGATGCTGAAGAGCGTTTTAAAGAGGTTTCTGAGGCATATGCTGTTCTGTCAGATGCCGAGAAACGCCGTCGTTATGACGCAATGAGAAGTGGCTCTTTCTATGGTGGCGGCTATGGTCCTTCTGGTTATCCTGGCGGATCTGCCTATGGGGGTTCTCCTTTTGAGGGCGGCTTCCCGTTTGGTGATATCAACTTTAATAATTGGACTACTGGATCTCAAAATCGCTCTCGTGCATACAAGCCTCAGACTGGCGCAGATATTGTCTACGACTTAACGCTGAATGATACAGACGCTAAAAATGGCGTTAAGAAAGGCATCACGTATCAGCGCTTTGTTACTTGTGATGCTTGTGCTGGTAAGGGATCTCAGCATAAGGCTGAGGCAACTACCTGTCCTACCTGCCACGGAACGGGCCATATTGACATTGATCTTTCTTCCATTTTTGGAGTAGGCAAGTTTAGAGTTGACTGTCCAGAGTGTGAAGGCGCTGGACACGTTGTACAGGACCCATGCGACGTTTGTGGTGGTTCTGGACGTGTTTTGTCTGCAAGCGAAATTATGGTTGATGTACCAGCTAATTCACATGATGGTGACCAGATCAGAGTACCTGGAATGGGAAATGCAGGAACAAATTGTTCTGCAACTGGTGATTTTATCGTAAATATTAAGGTTCCTTCAGAGCAGTTGACGTTCCGCCAACGCGCGGGAGCTCGTATCACAGGTATAACTGCAATGCTTCTTGTGTTTGTGGCGCTTAATTTACGCTCACCACTATTTGCCATTGTGTTGATCCCGCTTTTGATATTTGGCATAAGAAACGTTCTTGCAGATGGCGTCAAGATGAACGCTGGCTGGTGGAGAAGTTTTGCAAATGCCTTTGTTTCGGGAATTATCAACGGTGCCTTCTACTCAATTATTATTATGACTTTGTATGCTTGTACGGCCGGATTAGGCCATGTCGGCTATATGGGAATTTAAGTTTTAGGTTTTACAAGGGGAGAGTTAGTAAGCGTGGCAGAGAAGAAAGACTTCTACGAGCTCTTAGGTGTTGCTCGTGATGCAGACCAAAAAACAATCAAGCGAGCTTTTCTAAAGCTGGCAAGAAAGCTGCACCCTGATGTTTCTGATGATCCTCATGCAGAAGAGAAGTTTAAAGAGGTAAACGAAGCTTATTCTGTGCTGTCAGATGAGCAAAAGCGTGCCAACTATGACCGTTATGGTGATCCTAATGGTCCATCCGGTTTTGGTGGCGGCTATGTGGATATGTCAGATATCTTTGGCGGTGGTTTTGGCGGCTTTGGAGATATCTTTGACTCCTTCTTTGGCGGCGGCCATGGTGGTCGTGGCGCTGCTCAGCGTACTCGTGGTAGTGATATGGGAATTAGACTCTCTATCACTTTGGAAGAGGCTGCTGCGGGTGTTACAAAAACTATCTCGTATAACAGACTTTCTACCTGTGATGACTGTAATGGCACCGGCCTTGGTGAGGGTGGAAAAATTGAAGACTGCCCACGCTGTCACGGTACGGGTACGGTAGTTCAGGTTCAAAATACCGTCTTTGGTCAGATGCAGTCTCAGACTGTATGTCCAGAGTGCCAAGGAACAGGCAAGAAAGTTGAGCATGCCTGTGAGACCTGTGGAGGTCAGGGAAGAACGCCTGATCATGAGCGTGTTTCTGTTGAAATTCCTGCAGGCGTTCATTCTGGTCAGTCAATTTCAATTACCGGCAAGGGCGAGGCTGGTGTCAGGGGTGATACCTCTGGTGACCTCATCGTAACTATTGAGGTTTCCCAGCATAAAGACTTTGAGCGCAGGGGAGACGATCTCTTTACTTCAGTTAGTGTAGATTCTCTTGAGGCAATTGTTGGTACTACCGTTACCATTGACGGCATTATCAAAGATGAAACTATTGAGATTTCTATACCTGCAGGTTGTAAGTATGGCCAGCAGCTAAGCGTGGCTGGTAAAGGCATGCCTCGTTTACATACTAAGGCTCGTGGTAACCTTTACGTTCTGGTTCACATTGAGACTTCAACAGGACTGACCAAAGATCAGTTAGACACACTCACCTCACTTATTGATGAGCGTAAACAAAGTAGTGTTCAAGACACTCAAGATGAGTCACACGCCACCCAATCTGAAGACAAAGATTCCTCTAATCATAAAGACAAGAAAGCCAAAAAGGCTTCCAAGAAGAGGCGCTAATGGCTCATGGAATTGCGCTCATAAATCTTGGATGTAGGGTAAATCGCGTTGAGCTTGATTTAATGGCGGATTCTCTGCTCCGCATGGGATGTCGCATTGTTGAAGAAGATGAGGCTCAAGCCATTGTCATCAACACGTGCGCCGTCACTGCAGAAGCCGAGGCTAAGACGAGAAAAGCTGTGCGTAAAGCAGCGCTTATGCCAGGAGCTCCTCTTGTTGTTGCAACGGGTTGTGTTGCAAGTCTTTTTGCTGACGAGCTTGCCTCTCTTGCTCCTAACGTTGTGGTAGAAGCCGAGAAAGACAAAGTTGCAGATAGAGTTCTTGAAGAGCTAGGCTTTGCTCCAGAATCTGTAAGTGATGACGGTCTTGTCATCTCCAAGCCAACTCCAACAGGCCGCACGCGCCCTGGTATCAAAATTCAAGACGGTTGCGATAATCGTTGTACCTTTTGCATTGTCTGGAAGGCGCGCGGTGCGGGAAAATCCCTTGATCCTCGTGAAGTTGTTTTGCAGGTAAAAGATGCTATGAGCAGAGGAGCTCAAGAGGTTGTCCTTACGGGAATTAACCTTGGCAGCTATAAAGCTCAACTTGAGGATGAGGGCGAGAAAACCCTCAGGCTTCCAGATCTTCTCGAGTATGTGCTTGAAAAAACCGAGGTTGGCCGCTTGAGGCTTTCTTCTCTTGAGCCACCAGATGTAAATGCTCGTTTGGTAGAGGTAATTGCTGCATCCAACGGAAGAATTGCACCTTTCCTGCATATCTGCCTTCAGTCCGGATGTGACGCTACGCTTGCTCGTATGGGTAGGGTGTATAGGACAGAGCTTTATCGCAAGGCTGTTGAGGAAGCTCGTTCGGTACTGCCAACCATTGCTTTGGGAACGGACCTTATCGTTGGTTTTCCTGGAGAAACTGATAAAGAATTTGAAGAGTCGTTTGAGTTTTGTCGTCAGATGGGCTTTTCAAAGATGCACGTATTTAGGTACTCCAAGCGACCTGGAACTCCTGCGGCTACCGCTCCAAATCAGGTAGATCCAAAGGTGATGGCTGAGCGCGCTAAGAAAATGCGTGATTTGGGTAATGCCATGCGCTTTGATGCTGCTAAGAAGCTTGTTGGTACCTGCGATAATGTGGTGGTACAGTATCCTGGTAGGGGAATTTCTGGCGGTCTTTTTGATGTTCAGGTTGATCCTACTATTGAGCTTGATGAGCTTATTGCTATGCGCTTTGACGAAGTTTTACCTAATGGAACGCTAAAAGCCACTCGTTTGTAAATTGGGGGAACATGGAGCCAACACAGATTCGCTTAACTATTCCTGATTCAGTAGACCCTTTGTATCTGACGGGTCCAGCTGATAGTTTGCTCAGAGAAATCGAATCGTCATGTGCAGCTCTTATTTCAATCAGAGGTAAAGCAATCTTTTTGTCAGGCACTTCTCAAGAAATTGAGCAGCTAACACTTATTTTTTCTCGCCTGATTCAAATGGTTGAATCAGGATCTAGGCCAACGCTTGAAGATGTAAAGCTTCTACTAGATAGCACAAAAAGAAATGCCAGCTTAGAGCAAACAGGCACACGAACACTGTTTGTAACTCATAAAGGCAAAGCAATTCAGCCTAAAACACAAGGTCAAATTGAGTATACAAAGGCAATAGCAAACAACTCCATTACCTTTGGCATTGGTCCTGCGGGAACAGGAAAAACCTATTTAGCTGTTGCACTGGCAGCATTTTACTTGAGAAAT
>CALHQT010000084.1:0-4249 GCA_938038135.1 uncultured Atopobium sp. | reverse complement strand
CCTAATGCAACACCACAAATAGCAACAGGAACTTTTTGGACATAGTTCATAAGGACTCTTCTATCTGTTTAGAAATCTTTTTTATTGCTTTTAATAGTATATAAATAAGACCAAGCAGGAAATGAAATTCCTGCTTGGTCTCTGCGATACGTACGTTTAAATACGTCTATTTCTGAGGATACAGAACCTCAAGGATCTTCTCGGCAGAATCAAATGCACGTGGTGAGTAATCGATGTACTCAGAATATGGAATCTCTACGATGCTCTTGTTGGCAATAGCAGGGACGTTCTGCAGAGAGCTCTCGCCCAGAAGGGTGTCTTTAGCTACAGCGTCAGTTGCTTTATTACGCTCTGCGGTGACGTAAATAATGACGTCAGGATTGAACTTAATCAGATTCTCATACGTCAGGCCGTTTGCAGACTGAGTTGTAGCAGGAGTAGCTCCAAGCTGGTCAATGATAGTAAACTCAAGGCTCTTCTCGCTACCGCCAAAGAGGCCAAACGTGCCGTCCTTGAGGTTGGTCATAACCAGCACAGTCTTCTTTGCATCTTTCTCGTGTGCTTTAACGCGCTCGTTAATGGCATCAAGGCGCTTCTGCAGGTCGGCGGAATAGGTGTCGGCATTGCTCTGAACATCAAAAATAGATCCAAGGTTCTTAATATCAGAAATAATTCCGGCAAGCGTTGGATCGCCCTGCTCAGAAGATGCCAGCTGTGTATAGACAGAAATGCCTAGGTCAGCGTAGTCCTTTGGAGAAGTCTGGTCCTTTGAAGTAAAGAGACGAGAGCGTCCCACAATAAGGTTGGGATTAGCGGCAACAACAACCTCGCGCGAGAGGCTCTTCTTATCGCCCAACTGCTTGATGGACGCATACTCGTCAGCAATATCTGAAGGCATTGGCGCATCAGGCTTGATAGTACCAATAATCTTGGAACCAAGGCCTAGACGCAGCAGAATCTCAGCGGCGGAATCTGTCAGGGTAACAACACTCTCAGGAGCCTTGTCAAACTTTGCCTCAAACTCATTGCCGTCACCGTCATAGAGCTTGAACGATACTGGATAGCTCGTATTGTCCGATTTCTTTTCTTCTGTAGCAGGGGTAGATGGGCCAGACGTTGCATTGTTGCACGCAGTAAGACCCAGTCCAGCAGCAGTTGCAGCAAATCCTGCCGCAATGCTCAAAAAATTCCTTCTCGTAAAGAGATTTGAACTTACACGAGGATCCATCGGATATCCTTTCATTCATCTGTTGATACTCAACAGGCGATTAATACACGTAATCAATGCTGATACCGTTTCCAGCAGTTGATGGCCTCACCGCACCCTCAACGCCATACACATCAGCAAGTAACTCAGGGGTCACAATGTCCTCAGGTGTTCCCTCGGAAACAATAGTCCCCTCTTTTAAGAAATACAGGCGATCGACATAATGAGCTGCCATCACAATGTCATGCAAAACAGCCAGGCAGCTGATACCAAGATTGCGAACAAGGCGCAAAATATCAATCTGGTACGTAATATCCAGGTGATTAGTAGGCTCATCAAGCACCAGAAACTCTGGTTCCTGAGCCAACGCACGAGCCAACATGACACGTTGTTTCTCGCCACCTGAAAGCGTGGCAAAAGAGCGGTCCTCAAAGCGAGAAAGGCCAACTTTCTGAATGACGTCAGACACGATTGCCTCGTCGTGGTCGGTTTCTTTTGACAGCGCTGACTGGTGAGGACTGCGTCCCAGCGACACAATCTCACGAACGGTAAAGTCAAAGGACAGCGAGTTAAACTGGCTTACAACTGCAACTTTGCGAGCAAAGTCACGGCGTGATATCTCAGTGGCGTCGCGCTCGTCCCACAAAATCTGGCCGTCATAGCGATGACCAAGGCCATAAATTGCTCGCAAAAGCGTAGACTTGCCGGATCCATTGGGACCAAGGATGCCCACAAACTCGCCATCTGCCACGTTAAGCGAGACGTCCTTTACAATCGGCTTGTTGTGAATGGTGACCGAAACATTTTGCACTTCAAGGCGCATGCTACTCACCATCCCTAAAGCTGTAGTTGCGGGCGACCATGATGTAGACAAAGAACGGCGCACCAACAACAGCGGTCAGAATGCCAATAGGAACTTCGGCGTTGCCCAGGATGGTTCGAGCACAGGCATCTGCCCAGAGAATGAAAATAGCTCCAAGTACCAGCGCAGTTGGCACCAGCCTTCGGTGATCGGACCCAACAAACGAGCGCGCAATATGCGGAATGATAAGGCCAACAAAACCGATGGTTCCTACCGATGAAACCAGCGTGCCAACCATGAGTGCAGAAATGGTCAAGTATGCCCATCTGCATAGATTGGTATTGAGACCAAGCGTTGTAGCAGCCTCATCTCCCATTAGAAGCACATTAAGTGAGCGGAACTGCGTTAAGAAGAACACACTGACGAGAAGCACTACAACAACGGAAATTCCAACATTTCCCCAGCTTGCTCGTGCCAAGGAGCCCATGGTCCAAAACTTCAGATCCATCATGCCCTCAGCATTGGCAGCAATAGTGATGATGAAATTAGACAGCGCCGTGAACAGGGCATTCAAAATCATGCCCGAAAGAACAAGCTTTGACGATGTCATATGGCCGCCGGTAGATGCCAGCAACAAAACGCCAATCGTGGCAATTGTTGAGCCAATAAACGAGAACAGTGGCACCGAAGAAATTCCCACAACGCTAACCGCGCCAGCTCCAAGCATGATGGCACAGGTTGCGCCACACGAAGCTCCTGATGAAATGCCCAAAATATACGGCTCAGCCAAGGTATTTTGAACTGACGCCTGCATGACAACACCTGCAAGCGCAAGGCCAGCTCCAGCTACCACACCCAAGATGATGCGGGGAAAACGCAACGACCAGACGACCTTCTCGACAGGTCCTCCTGCAGCTAGAGCCTCCGGTAGCGGCATGCCAAAAAGATGATGTGTCAGCACGGCATATGCGTCTTGTAGGGACACACCAATGGCGCCCATCGTTGAAGTTATTACAATGCTCGCTGCCAGAATTGCAACGAGAACTCCCATGAAAAGACGGAACGGTCCGGCTTTTCTTACCATATAATACCCCTCTAAAGTGACGCTGCGTTGTTGCGCACAACGTACAACGTACAATGCGCGTTACACAGAAGCAGCGGAATTTTTTGAAAGTTTACTATATCTTACTTTTTGAGTTATGAGAAGCTGAACGAATTGAAAAATGCTTAAAATACCTACACCCCTCTGTGGGATGCTCTCCGCGAGGCGGCTACTGCGAGAAGACGCCGGCACCAACAGGCAATAACAGACGAGGTCAGACAAGGATTTTCATGGATCTATCAGCTTTACCAGACAACACAATCACTATCGGAGAGCGCTCCGAAGTTCCTGGCCTTCTTGTTATTCTCCATGGTTCCCTGCTGATGCCAAAGATAGCCGCGCTTCTTGCTTCCGGGAAACTTGACGCGACCAAGTTCCCCCAATGCCTTGTCATTACTGCGCCGTCTAATCAAGACTGCTATTCCCCTTGGCCAGTGGCAAGCGTGCGAACAGAAGCTCCAAATTTTGGAGGGCTTGGAAGAGAGTTTCTTTCTGATGTCGTACTTCCTGCTGTCGAGAAGTACGCTGCTCTAGCTACTCATACCGCAGAGGATACGTGCCCTCTTACCTTGCTGGGCTATTCCTTATCGGGTCTGTGCAGTCTCTTTGAGATGCAGACTACCTGCCGCTTTGACCAGTATCTTCTTGCCAGTCCAAGCACGTGGTTTCCTGATTTTGTAGAAACTTTTGATACGAGCCATGTGCGTTCGGACATTCGCTGGTGCATTGCAAGCGGAGAAAACGAAGGTAAAAACCATCCTGAGCCCCTGCGCTCAGTGAGGAAGACAACAGACGCTCTGGTAGAGAAGCTGGCGCCTGTTGCTCCGAAGTATCAACGTATGCTGGATTCTTACGATCATCACAAGGGTCTTGAGCTTAGATTGCAGCGGTTGCTGCAGTTTGGATTTGATGCGTAAAGGCGTTTTCCTGCGCGGATGCAGCGTTGATGGTTTGCCAGATGGCCCGCAAAGACGGCTGCCAAAGAACGGCCTGCGGAAATGGTCTGCTCAACCAGCATTGATTGCTAACAAAAAACCCGCCGATGGCGGGTTTGAAATTCTTATGGTCGCGGGGGCAGGATTTGAACCTACGACCTTCGGGTTATGAGCCCGACGAGCTACCATGCTGCTCCATCCCG
>CALHQT010000083.1:0-4247 GCA_938038135.1 uncultured Atopobium sp. | reverse complement strand
TAGCAAACAACTCTATTACCTTTGGTATTGGTCCTGCGGGTACTGGTAAAACGTATCTGGCAGTAGCTATGGCGCTTGCCGCTTTAATTTCTCAGCAAATTAGCAGGATTGTGCTGGTAAGACCTGTTGTAGAGGCAGGAGAGTCTCTTGGTTTTCTTCCAGGCACGCTTCAAGAAAAGCTGGATCCCTACATTAGGCCGCTCTACGATGCGCTCTTTGATATGACCTCCATGGAGTACGCAAATAACCTTATTGAGCAGGGAATTGTTGAGATTGCTCCGCTTGCATTTATGCGTGGTCGTACTATGAATGATGCGTTTGTCATTTTGGATGAGGCACAAAATACCACTCCTGAGCAGATGAAGATGTTTCTTACTCGATTGGGTTTCTCGTCAAAGTTTGTAATTACGGGCGATGCAACACAGCGAGACCTTGTGGGCAGAAGTGGTTTGGATGTTGCTCGACAGGTTCTTGGCAACCTTGAAGACGTTGCTTTTGTTGATTTAGATAGAAATGATATTGTTCGCCACACGTTGGTTGGTAAGATAGTTGATGCATACACTGCGTATGAGAACAAACAGCTAGGGGAGTAACGTGGTTAACGAGTACGACATTGTGATCGAAGAAGGCGTCGAGTGCCCAATTTCTGTAGAAGAGATTGAAGCCGATTGCAACCTTGTACTCTCTGAAGAGGGCGTGGAGCGCCCCTGCACCGTGTCCATTTCTATTGTCAGCGATGAAGAGATTCAGCAGGTAAATCTTGAGTGGCGAGAAAAAAATGCGCCCACAGACGTTATCTCACTTGAGGTAGAACGTCCAGATGATCCAGATTTAGCTCCTGGTGAGATGTGTGAGCTGGGTGATATTATTCTGGCTCCTAACTTTATTGCACGTCAGGCAAAAGAATATGGCACTACGGAGGCAGATGAGTTTAGGCTCATGCTCGTACACGCCATGCTTCACCTGCTTGGATATGACCATATTGAAGATGATGAGGCAGAGATTATGGAAGCTCGTGAAGACGCTCTTGTTGCTCTGCTTTCAACGGATAGGACTATTGAGCCAGTTGTATTGACTCGCCACCGTGAGGGGATTGACGAGTAATGATTCCGGGATCTAAGGGCAGACATCCAAGCTTTAAGCGCGGCCTTCTCTTTGCACTACAGGGCGCTCGCCAAGCATTTGCTCAGGAAGCAAACTTGCGTCGCATGGCCGTTGCTGCTGCAGTAACCGTGGTGGTGGGATTGTTTGTTGGTTTAGATGCTGTGAGCTGGGCACTTGTTCTTGCTTGTATTGGTGCGGTTTTAACCACAGAGCTCCTTAACACGGCAATAGAAACTGTAGTGGACCTGGTTTCTCCAGAGTTTCATCCTATGGCTGGTAAAGCCAAAGATATTGCTGCGGCTGCTTCATGCTGTATTAGCATTACCGCAGCTCTTATAGGACTTTTGATTTTCTCGCGTGCAATTTTTCATTGGTAAGTTGGAGGACGTATGACCGCCAATTCAGTTTCTGAAAACACTACATCTGAGACCACTCCCTTTAGGAGCGGTTTTGTTGCCCTAGTTGGTCGTCCTAGTGTTGGTAAGTCCACACTGTTGAACGCTTGCATGGGCCAGAAAGTAGCTATCGCAAGCCCTGTTGCCCAGACAACACGTCGTCGCTTTAGGGCAGTGGTGAACGGAGAGAACTCCCAGCTGGTCATTGTAGATACTCCAGGCCTCCACAAGCCCAAAGACGCTCTTGGAAAAGAGCTCAACAAGGCAGCGCTCGGAGAGCTTAATGACGCTGATGTCATTGCTTTTTTGATTGACGCTACTAAGCCTGTTGGTCGTGGAGATGAATGGGTTGCCAATCATGTTGAGCAGGCGCATGCCGCCTTTAAGCTGCTGGTTATTACCAAGGCTGATATTGCAACTCCAGAGCAAGTAACAGAGCAGCTTGAGGCCGCACAGGCTCTTGCACATTTTGATGACGTGCTTGTTGTTTCTGCTCCAGAAGACTTCAATATCCAGGCATTTATTGCGCTTGTTTCAGAACATCTTCCTGAGGGTCCTATGTGGTTCCCAGAGGATATGGAGACTGACGCGTTGCCAGAAGACCTGGTAGCAGAGTTTGTCCGCGAGAAGTTATTGCTCAACCTTCGTCAGGAAGTTCCTCATTCTGTTGCCGTTGTCTGCGATTCGTATGAGGTAGCAACTGACGGTCACTTATCCATTTCTGCCACCATTTTGGTTGAGCGAGAAGGACAAAAGGGCATCGTAGTTGGCCAGGGCGGCTCTATGATTAAGCGCGTTGGCGTTGAAGCTAGAAAAGACCTGGAGAAACTGTTTGGTCGCAAGGTTTACCTTGACCTGCAGGTGCGCGTTCAGCCTCTCTGGAGACGTGATGCCAATGAGATTAAGCGCCTAGGTTACTCAACTGAGGACTAGTTGTGCCTGGTAGAAAGACCTCTCGTCTTAAAGCAATTGTGCTTGATAGAACAAAACTCGCTGAGCAAGACCTCATCTTAACCATGCTCTCCGATTCAGGAGAAGAGTGTCGTGCAGTCGCAAAGGGTGCTAGAAAGCCAGGCGGCCGCTTTGCTGCTCGCGTTGAACTGTTTTGTGAGCTAGACGTACTGCTGGCAGAAGGTCGCTCGCTTGACATCTTGTCCGAGGCAATCTTGCTTGAGCCGCACGCATCGCTGCGCGGAGATCTTTCTAAGGTAGCGGCTGCGTCAGCTATCTGCGAAGTTGCACGTCTTTCGTGTATCGACGGCGTCGAAGACGCGTTTCTCTATCCACTGCTCTCTCGCGCTCTCAGAGCCTGTGAAGAAGTAGATGACGAGAAACACTTAGATCTTGTTGTTGCTGCTTATGTGTTTAAGGTTTTGGCACATGAAGGCTGGCGCCCTGAGTTGGAATCGTGCATTGCCTGTGGAGATGAAGCTCTGACGTACTTCTCGCCAGCTGCTGGCGGTGCATTGTGTGGAAGTTGTGCGCATGAGATTGAGGGAGCCATTGAGGTAACTCCACTTGAGCTCTCGTGGTTGTCGTCGCTTCTAAAACTTACCTTTGACCAGCTTATTGTTGCCGAGATTGCTCCAGAAACTGCGCTCTTTTTGCTCACAAGCGCGCATATTTGGGCAGCCACACACCTTGAAGCGCGCCTTAAAGCATTTGAATTTCTGCTGAGTATCTAGCTGAAGTGTATTTTTACTAGCAAAGTTCACCAGTAACTGGTATCCTCTTGTAGGTTATTTCCTTGTTCTTAGGGGCTAGTCACTGCCGGCTACCTTCTCAGTACAAGGAGTATTCAACGCGAAAGGCGGTTTATTATGGCAGTAACTAAGGATCGTAAGGCTGAGCTCATCAAGCAGTACGGCAAGGACGAGAAGGACTCCGGTTCCGCACAGGTTCAGGTTGCTCTTCTTACTGAGCGTATTCGTCAGCTCACCGACCACATGAAGTCCCACCAGAAGGACTTCCACACTCGTCGTGGTCTTCTGATGCTCGTTGGTAAGCGTCGTCGTCTTCTTTCTTACATCAAGTCGAACGACATTGAAGAGTACCGTACTCTTATTGCTTCCCTGGGTATCCGCGACAACATCCAGTAAGTTGGCTTTTTAGGGCGCCGTCTGGCGCCCTTTATGTTTGAGGCCCGTTTGCAATGGGGCAAACGGAGATAGAAGAGGAAAGAAATGACTAAAGTAACTCACGAATTTGACCTCTATGGTAAGCACTACACCCTTGAGGCCGGTGAGCTCGCAAAGCAGGCAACAGGTGCCTGTATCGTTAAGTGCGGCGATTCCACCGTACTTCTCACTGCAGTGGTTTCCAAGGAGCGCAAAGATTACGACTTCTTCCCACTGACTGTTGATTTTATTGAGAAAATGTACGCAGTTGGTCGTGTTCCTGGTGGATACCTCAAGCGTGAGGCTCGTCCATCCGAGAAGGCAACCCTTACTGCTCGTATGATTGACCGTCCTCTGCGCCCATCCTTCCCAGATGGCTTCCGCAATGAGGTTCAGATTGTTGCAACTTCTCTTGTTGCCGATCAGGTAAATGCTGTTGATACCATCTCTGTCATGGGTGCATCAGCTGCTCTGGCCGTTGGTGGCGTTCCATTTGAGGGCCCACTTGCGTGCGTTCGTATTGGCCGCAACGCCGATACCGGCGAGTTCCTGGTTAACCCAACCTATGAAGAGCGCGATCATTCTGACCTTGACCTTGAGCTTGGCGGTTCTTCCACCTTTATTTCCATGC
>CALHQT010000082.1:0-1844 GCA_938038135.1 uncultured Atopobium sp. | reverse complement strand
GGCCCGCGCCTCATTGCACTTGCCAAAGACGAGCTCCACACCCGCCTGGAGCGCAGGCTTGGCCAGATGGCTCACAACGACGAAATCCAGGAAGAGATGCTCTCCCTTGACGTTGAGCAGCAGCTTGAGGTCTTTGGTCGCACCATCAGCCCTTCCGACGAGGAAGAAGTTCTGGCGCGCACCCGCGAGTTCCTCAACTGGCGTTTTGCCTCTGCGCACGAGGTCATCGAGTCCGCTTCCTGGCTGCGCATCGACCGCATTGGCATGCGCATGCTCAACGCCTCCGCGCTAAGCGGCGCCGAATGTGTTTACCTGCGTCTTCTTATCACAGGCGCTGGCGAGAAAAACGTCAAGTTTGTCATGATTGACGAGGTCCAAGACTACACCGAGACGCAGCTTATGGTGCTTGGAAAGTACTTCTCGCGCGCGCACTTTTTGCTTTTGGGCGACTCTAACCAGGCAATTTGGGAAGATACCGCAACGTTTGAGCAGATTGAGAAGATCTTTATCGCAACACACGGCGAGGGCGCCGTTTCTACCTGCAAGCTTCTGACCAGCTACCGCTCCTCTCCCGAGATTACTGCACTGTTTACCTCGCTTTTGAGTGAAGAAGAGCGTGGCCAGACAAGCTCCGTTCAACGCGGCGGCAAAAAACCCGAGTTCTTTGAGGTGGTCGCTGACAACAAAGATACTGAGCGCGCCGAGTACCTGCAGACTATGAAGTCCCTTATTGAGCAGGCACAAGAGTTTGACGGACTGACCGCCATTGTGTGTACCGAGAAGTCTCGTGTCCGCTGGCTGGTCAAACAGCTGGAAGGGGTTTTTGCAGAGGGCGGAAACGGCGTCGCGGACGGCGCGACCGATGGCGTTGCGGGCAACGATACGGCGCAAGCCAAGCTGTGCACCGACGTCAAAGTGCTCACCAGCCATGATTCCCTCCCCGCGAAGGGTGTTGTTCTTCTCGACCTTGCACTAGCAAAGGGCCTTGAGTTTGATCAGGTCATTGTTGCCGACGCACAAGAGGAAGTGTATAAAGCAGACGGAATTTCTCGCCGTAGGCTCTACACCGCGCTGTCGCGTGCGATGCATCATGTGATGGTGGTCTCTCAGGGAAAGATGACTCCGCTGCTCAGCAAATTGCTTTAAAAAAAGCAATTTCTACCTGCGATTTTTTGGAAATTTACTGATTGAAGACGGCTAGTTCGGGTAAATGCTAGTCATCGATAACATTTACCGTTGGAGGTTAGTATGTCCGAAGAATTGATTCCTGGTGTCATGAAGAACATCGACGCAAAGACCGTAGTAACCCTCAAAGATCAGGTTGCATGCCTTCCTGGCCAGGTCATCAGCAAGACTCTTGCGCAAAACGATGCCGTCAGCGTCACCCTTTTTGGTTTTGGAGCAGGTGAAGAGATCGCAAGCCATCGTGCGGGCGGCGACGCATTTGTCACTATTCTTGAGGGACGCGCAAACATCACCATCGATGACGACGTCTACACCCTTGAAGCTGGTCAGTCTATTGTGATGCCACTTGGTCACCCACATGCACTTCAGGCTCCAGAAGAGTTCAAGATGCTGCTGGTTGTTGTGTATCCTCAGAAATAATTTATATATTTTCCTAACAATTTTGCAGGTATTTTCTATTTGGCCAGGTAGACAGCGCGTCTGCCTGGTCAAATACTTTCTTTGTCCAGTCAAATAGTCTCTCTGCCTGGTCAAATAGTATCTACTTCTGGCCTAATACTCTGTGTAATTACAATACACACCTCATAACAGAATGGGTATACTAGTTATGTCTGTGCAATCAGCAAATTGTTAAACCTAAAGAAAGGTGAGCTATGAGC
>CALHQT010000081.1:0-2702 GCA_938038135.1 uncultured Atopobium sp. | reverse complement strand
GCCGTCGCCGCGAGGAGCGCTGGCACGGCAGGCGCGGGTGCCGCGGGTGCGACCGCGAGCGGCAACGAACCAGCAGGTACAACGCCTGCTATAGCAACGTTTGGCGAGCACCTTGCGGTGCCGGGAACGTTGGAACTGGCAGATGGCCGAGTGCTTTCGGCGCGCATTCTCCCTGTGGAACACGGCTTTGACGTCGTGTCCTATGCAACCGCGCATAGCCAGGAATGGTTGGGCGAGTCGGTTCTTCTCGACGCACAGGCCTGTGGGGTAGACCCAGTTCACGGCGGCAGCCTGTGGGTCTCGGGGCCCGAGGCGGGGGACACCATGCAGCCTCTGGGCATGCACGGACAGTCAAAAAAGATCTCTGACCTGCTGGGCGAGGCGGGTGTACCCGTTGAATCCAGGAGTATGATGCCTATTGTGCGCACAAATATTCGTGGACATGTAGTGTGGGTTGCGGGAATTCGTCCCGATGAACGAGTAAAATGTACGCAAGGTACAAAACAGTTGCTAGAATTGAACATCTATTCTGGAAACAAGCCATTTGAGAGGAGCCAGTAATGGCGGAGCTTCACCCTGATATTCAGGAGATTCTGCTTGACGAACAGGACATCAAGGACATCGTCAAGAAGGTGGGTGCAGAGATCACGCGTGACTACGCGGACAAGAACCCCCTGGTCATTGCTGTTCTTCGCGGAGCCGTTGTGTTCATGGCCGACATCATGCGCGCCATCGAGTGCCCACTCTCCATCGATTTTATGGCTGTTTCTAGCTACGGCGACGGCGTTAAGAGCTCCGGCGTTGTGCGCATCGTAAAGGATCTTGACACCAAGATTGAGGGTCGTCACGTCATTATCGTCGAGGACGTCCTGGACTCCGGCCTGACCCTTTCTTACCTGGTGCGCATGCTCAAGTCTCGTAACCCTGCGTCCATCGAGATCGCTGCCTTCCTGGTCAAGGATATTGAGGGCAAGCGCCCTGCTGTTGACCCTCGTTACGTAGGCACTCACGTACCCGACAAGTTTGTTGTTGGTTACGGCCTGGACTATGCAGAGCGCTACCGCAACCTGCCATTTGTTGGCGTTCTGAAGCCTTCCGTTTACGAATAGGCTGAAGTCACGCGGTCAAACCTGCAGCTAAACCTGCGGCTAACCCGTATAAGTCACGGTCAAGTGCGTAAAATCAACGACAAAACCCCGTGCAATAGATACAAATTTGTTAAAACTTTTAAAGCTTGGGCGAGAAGATCGATTTTCTCGCCCAATATGCTATCTATCAAAGGTTGTGTGAGGCCAGATGCGCGGCGTCATCATCCACGCCTCCACCCAACGTTTTACCAGGTAGGTACTATAGGCTTCGAGAGAATTGAGAAACCATGGTCAATCAGACAAGTCTTGCATATGGATCAGAAAAGTCTGCAATCCGCGAGATTGCAGGTTATGCAATGCAGCGTCGTGCTGAGATTGGCGCTCAGAATGTGTTTGATTTCTCGATCGGCAACCCTTCCGTGCCTGCTCCTGAGTCTGTTCGCACCTCTATCGAAGCTGCCATGCAGCTACCTCCCCAGCAGGTTCACAGCTACACACCTGCAATCGGCATTCCCCAGGCCAGGGAGGCAATTGCTGCGTCGCTCCGACGTCGCTTTGGAGATCACGCAGCTCAGGCAGATGATCTCATCTTGACCTGTGGGGCGGCTGCCTCCGTTTCTATGGCACTCAATTCCATTGTTTCTCCAGGTGAAGAGGTTATTGTCATTGCACCATACTTCCCTGAGTATCGCGTGTGGATTGATCATGCACAGGCTACCTGCGTTGAGGTTTTGGCTGACCAGACAACCTTCCAGATAGATGTTGACGCCGTTTGTGCAGCTCTTACGCCTAAGACTCGTGCAGTGATCATCAACTCTCCAAACAATCCTGTTGGTGCTGTGTATACCAGGGAAAACCTGGATGCATTTGCCAATATGCTTCGCAAACGCTCTGCTGAACTGGGTACCGACATCTACGTCATCTCCGATGAGCCTTATCGCGAGATTGTTTTTGGCAACATTGAGGTCCCTTGGGTTCCTGACGTCTACGAGCGCACCATTGTGTGCTATTCCTACTCCAAGTCCCTCTCGCTTCCTGGTGAGCGTATTGGTTGGGTGCTGGTTCCTGCTTCAAATCCGGAGCAGAAAGAGATTTACGCAGCTTGTGCGGGTGCCGCTCGACTATTGGGCTTTGTTTGTGCGCCAGCGCTTTTCCAGCGCGTCATTATCGACTGTGTTGATGAGCCAGCAGATGTTGAGGCTTATGCAAAGAATCGAGAAGTGCTGACCGAGGGTCTCACCAAGCTTGGTTACGAGTACATCCAGCCTGATGGTGCATTCTACCTGTGGGTTCGTGCTCCTGGTGGAGATGCTCAGGCATTCTGCGATGTGGCCAAGCAGTTTGAGCTGCTGCCTGTTCCTTCCGATTCGTTCGGCTGCCCAGGTTGGCTGCGCGTGAGCTACTGCGTTGCGTACCAGACCTGCGTTGACTCGCTTGCTGCCTGGGAAAAGACTCTTGCTGCAATGAAATAAGCGCTGCAATAGGCGAGAAAATCAACGGGCGAGAAAATCAATCGACCGCAAACGACAAAGTGAACTGCCTCCCATTTCTTAGACACGAGAAATGGGAGGCAGTTCATATGCGGGTGATTATGATTCTGCAGCGTGTTAGCGT
>CALHQT010000080.1:0-7316 GCA_938038135.1 uncultured Atopobium sp. | reverse complement strand
GTTGAGGCGCGTGTCAAAGAAGGCACGGGCGTTAAATGTGTGACCGACGCGAATAAAGAACCCTCTCCTCTTTATTCCGTCGGCGCACTCTCAGTTCGTCCGGACAAAACTAAAACAATGTGGCTGGACGTCTACACCATCGAGCTTCACGCAATCTCTAAGCCGTCCAAAACGCGCGAGGAAATATTCAAGATGGTAACGACTCTAGAAGAAGCCATGAGCCAGCCTATTAGTTTGGCTTGTCCGTTTAAGGTCATCCGTCAAACGGATAACGGTCTAAATACAATCAAGCGAGACGAAACAGGAGAATGGCACGCGGTTGTGTCGTTCGAGGTGGTCGTCTCTTATGGTCTGATTATTAAGTAGAAAGGGGCATTACTATGCCAGATTCAACTGCATTTGATAGTGGTGCATATTGTGACGTCTCCGCCGGTGGCGTTAACGCTGTAAACGGTGCAGAGGTCCTGCTCGGCGTATTCAGCGCTGACGGTTCTAAGCTTCTCGCAATCGCTGGCGAGAAGTCTCACAAGGTATCGCTTTCCGCTGATACCACAAGCGTCTCCACGAAGTCTTCTCGCGGTGCTTGGAAGGTTAACCGAGCATCTACCCGTTCCTTCGAGGTTTCCGTTGATACGGTGGCCGTCAAGGACGCTGAGAGCGATAAACTGTTCCGCCAGGCACTCGCCGACGGCACTATTCTGTGTGTCAAGGAGTTCCTGGACAACACAGACTTCACGCCAATCGGCGGCGGCGCTGTCATCGTTACCAAGTACGAGGCTGACTCGCCAACCGATGACGTACGCACCGCGTCTGTATCTCTTACAGGTACAGGCAAGTGGACATGGTTCGATATTGACGCAGCCGCCAAGGCTAAGGCAATTACCAAGCCAACAGGACGATAGGCGTCCACAAACACATCACGGGGTAGCTTCGGCTGCCCCTTTTTTATTAGTTAAGGAGTAAGAAATGGCAGATTTCACCTTCGAGGTTGACGGTACTACATACGAGCTTCTCTACGCGGAGAAGCGTGTGGAGATGGCCGAGAGTGCGATTGGTAACAAGAGCATTATTTCCGTATTCACCGCTCAGCCAACCCTGCGTGAGACTAAGACTCTCTTCGCGTATGGCATCCGTGAGAGTGGCCAGAGTGCATGGGTCAATCCAACACAGGCCATCGAGCTTGCTGGAAAGTACCTGCAGGAGCACGGCTACGCTCAGATGATTGAAGCCGTAAGCGACTCACTCATGAAGGACTGCGGTTTTTTATTCCAGTAGATCTGGTGAGCCCGCGCTGGGTCAGACCATCCACAACCACACAACAGACCAACCAACCACAAGAAGTGCCACAGAAGCCGCCGACAGGCTATGAGCGTGACGCAATGTGGGCGTGGGCGGCTGTTCGCTTTGGATGGACGCCAGACGAGTTTGACAGGCTCACAGCGGCTCAGATTGCCCTTCTTCAAGTGGCTGAGCATGACCGTGTCGCGTATGACCAGATGCTTCTCAACGAAGCAATAGCCACCGCACTCGCCAACGGCTACAAGAAGAAGAGCGAAGAACCTGAGCTTTTGTGGGTTGAAGCAAACAAGCCTGACAGAAAGACCATGAGCGCAAAAGAAGCGCGCGACAAAATGGCCGCGCTTGAGAAGGCTCTATCGAATCAACAGAAATAAATATGAGAGGAGGTATATATGGCAAGTGACTATACACTCTCCGCAAAACTAACCGTCAACGCCGACGGTTTTATTGACGGTGTAAATAAGGCGCAGTCTTCACTCAGTCAGATCCAGAACAAGGCGCAGGAAGTATCGCGCTCTATGGATCACAGCATGGGCGACGCGTCTGGCAGCGTGCAGTCATCGTTTGCAGAGCTTAGGTCGCGTGCTCAGAACATTTTCAGCGGCATCGCGACAAGCGCGAGAAACGGACTAACCAACGCATGGAACGCCGTGCGTACCAATACCCAGCAAATCACGAGCTCACTGATTGGCGTAGGTCAGGCGGGAATTGCTGCGGTTGCTGGTATGGCTATCCAGGGCGGCATCGACCGCGCGCTGAACATTGATAACGCACGAAAGAAGCTCGCCGGCTTTGGCCATGACGCACAGGACATTGAGTCCATTATGGACTCGGCTACTCAGTCAGTCCGTGGCACGGCGTTTGGTCTGGGCGATGCAGCAACGGCCGCAGCAACGCTTTCTGCAGCTGGCATTAAGTCCGGCGAGGATATGACCAACACGCTGAAGTCCGTCGCGAACGTTGCGGCAGCATCTGGTCGAGCTTTCAATGATGTCGGCGTCATCTTCAGCTCCGTCGCATCGCGCGGCAAGCTGATGGGCGATGACATGATGCAGCTTTCAAGCTCTGGCGTGCCAGTTCTGCAACTTCTTGGAACATACCTTGGCAAGACGTCCAAGGAAGTCTCCGAGATGGTCTCCAAGGGACAGATTGACTTCCACACATTCTCGGAAGCCATGCGCGTCGGTCTAGGCGAAGCGGCTCTGTCGTCTGGTGATACACTGGCTGGCTCATTTGCTAACGTTCGCGCCGCTCTGTCGCGTCTGACCGCTCCAATCTTCACACAAGCCATTCAAGTGTTGGTTGATGCGTTCAAGCAAGCGGCACCGGCTATCGACGCCATGGGCAAGCAGCTCGGCAATATTCCGACGTTCGTGGCTCCTATCGCTTCGGCGTTTGGTGCTATGGCTCTCAGTGGTCTTGCTCCGGTTATTGCAAACATCCCGGTGCTTAGTGCTTTGCTCGGACCTTTGTCTGGCTTACTTAGTGCGTTGGGTGGTCCCGTTGGAATCGCCATCGCCGCGTTTGCTGGACTGGTCGCGGTGTCTCCACCATTACAAGAAGCGCTCGGCAATCTTATGGGCGCGCTTGGTGAGCTTGGCAACGCTCTAGGTCCAATCTTCGGCGCGGCAATAGACGCCATCGTTCCGGTGCTTAACTCAATCGTTGAGGTACTCGGCGGAGCGTTTGCGGTCGTTGTTAACGGCGCGGCGGATCTAATCAAGATGCTCGCGGATGCCATCACTAACCTATCCACTGGCGGAGGATTTGACGCGTGGCTTCAGTCTATGCAGCCAGTGGCCGACTTTGTCATGAGCATCCTGCAGCCTGCACTTGACGGACTAAGCACGGGCGCGGGTCTTATCGTTGAAGCATTTAGCGGGTTCGGCGAAGCTGTCGGTGGAGCGTTTGAAACTCTATCGCCATACATCGAGCAAGCAAGAGACGCCATTTCTCAGTTCGCTGCAGCGGCTCAGCCACTTGTTGACACGGTTCTGCAGAACTTGGGCGTAGCGCTTACTACAGTGGCCACAATCGTGTCCGTGGTATTTGGTGCAGCGTTTGAGGTTGTTGGCGGTATCGTCATGACGGTTATGGGAACAATCTCCGGAATCATTCAGACTACCGTCGGCGTGATTCAGACGGTCATCGGCGTGTTTGTTGGCATCTTTACAGGCAACTGGCAGATGGCCGCAAATGGCGCGCAGACAGTATTCCAGGGCATGAGTACAACCGTCACTAGTATCGTGAACGGTCTCTCGTCTGCTCTGTCCGGCATTGTCAACGGAATCTCTGGAACGTTCCAGGCAGTGTTTAACGGCATCTCGACCATGGTTGGCAACGTCTTCCACGGTATTGCGAGCACAATCGGCAACGTCATGGGCGACGCTAAGAACACCGTCTCCGGAGCACTAGATGCCATTGCGGGATTCTTCCGTGGTCTTCATCTTGAGTTCCCAAAGATTAAGCTTCCGCACTTCAGCATTTCCGGAACATTCTCGCTCGCGCCACCATCAGTTCCAAGCCTGGGCATTGAATGGTACGCCGACGGCGGTGTTCTGATGAACCCGACCATGTTCGGCATGAACGGAAACAAGGCCATGATTGGCGGAGAAGCAGGACCCGAAGCAGTCGCACCAATCAGCACACTCACAGGCTACATCAGCGACGCCGTGAACAACTCTAAGGGTGACGATGAACTGATTAGCGAGATTGCTGGACTGCGTGAAGACGTGCGCAATATGCGCGTTGTGATGGATGGCCAGACGGTCGGCACGATCGTCTCGCCGTATGTGGACTCAAACCTCGGCGAATATAAGGTGGTGGCAAACAGATGACGGAACTAACAGACACGTATGAAGTTGTGGTTGATGGAGTGCCACTTTGCGCCACCTACCGCTTGGCAGTCACGAACTACACAGACAAGCCACCAGCCACCAGAACGTCTACGGTATCTATTCCTGGACGCGATGGCGTGCTGGACTTGTCTGAGTGGTTGACAGGCGCTCCGGTATTCGACAAGCGGACAATCACCATCACACTCTCACCGCTCGACACACACGACTGGGCAAGCGTTGAGACGACGCTGACCGCACTGCGTAACATGCTCCACGGCAGGCGTCTAGAGTTCACCTTGTCCTGGGACGAGGGTTATACGTACACAGGACGCTTCGAGGTCACCTCCCAGACGCTCTACGACGAGACGGCGGCCATCAAGCTAACAATCACTGCAGATCCATACAAGTCGCGCGGCGTCATGCACTACGAGCTCGACGGTGAGCTTGGCAAGACCTACATCATCGACGGACCCGCGCATGCGGTGGTTCCGACCATCACATGCCAAACGCGTGCCCTAGTCAATATCAACGGGCGAACCGTTGACCTTCAGCCGGGTGTGTGGATAAACCGTGACCTGGAGCTGCACAACGGAAAGAACCGCGTAACCGTCAACACCACTCCAGACTACGGAACGGCCATCTGGCGCGATTATGCGGGGCTTACGTGGGAGCAACTCGACGGTACAAGCCTGGCATACGTCGGCCGCGCTGGAAAGAACAGGCTCAAGGGTCTGAAGTGGTCCAGCCTTGCCGGTAAGAAGTGGCAGGACATGCGCGGAACATGGCGCGAGCATGCGTACGTCGATGATGCAGAGACGCACAACAACACAACAGTTATGCTCGACTTCGAGTGGAAGGACATTTAATGAGCACAAAGACTCCAAGGCTGGGTCTCACGAAGCCTGACGTCACGGACGAGACTGTTCAGACTATTAAGGACCTCGCCAAGAACTTCGACCTCTTGGACGCAATGTTTCCAGTAGGCGCAATCTACCAAAGCACTAAGCCAACAGACCCCTCAACATTCCTTGGTGGCACGTGGCAGCCACTGAATGGCGTGTTTCTCCTGGCACAGTCTCAGAAGTTCCCAGCCGGCTCAACAGGTGGCGAGGACACTCACACGCTAACTATCAACGAGATGCCATCGCACAGCCATGACACCTCGATGCTTTATGGCCATACATGGGGCAGTGGTAACCAGTGGACGGCATACTCCAGTGGCGATGTAACTAACTATCGCTTTAAGGTCGATCCTGTTGGTGGCGGACAGCCACATAACAACATGCCACCTTACCGCTCGGTCTATATGTGGGAGAGGGTGTCGTAAATGTATGTGCTGACCTATGCGGGAAACGTCATTCACGATCCGCGTGAGGAAGGCGTGCAGATTTCAACCGGTAAGCTTGTAGAAGAGTCGGAGCAATCTCCGACTCTTTCTTTTACCGTGCAACCAACACACCCACTCTGGCGTGCATTCAACCGTGAATCGGTCATGAACACCGAGCGCGAGATTGAGCTCACGGAACACGAGACACAGAAGATTCTCTTCCGTGGTCGTATTCGCAAACTCTCGATGTCTATGAACGGTGCTGTTAATGTTACCTGCGAGGGTGCGATGGCGTACTTGAACGACACCACGGTTCGTCCCTATAAGACGTATGACACCGATGAGATTGATTGTGAGATTAACGCCCCCGCTAAAGCTGGCGAGCTGTTTGAGTGGTTCGTCGAGCAACACAACTCGCGCGTGTCTAACCGATGCGAAAAGTTCAAGGTAGGCATTAACGCCGGAGTGAACTTTGGCGCGCTTCAGCGTGGTACAGGAACGCGTCCGACCACACTGAAGGAAATGCGCGAGAAGCTCACGAAGCTCTGTGGTGGGTATTTCCTCGTTCGTTATGTGGGCGAGGATAACTACCTCGACTGGTTGAACGCGGACGGCTCGAGCGAAGCTGCGCAGTCTGTAGAGCTTGGCCAGAACCTTCTTGATCTAAACATCGGTGCGGATGGTAAGGACATCTACACGGCTATCGTGCCTGTGGGAAAGACTGGCGAAGGCGAAGACGAGAAAGACGTAACCATCGACGACGAGCACGCCTACGTTGGCGGTGGCTATGACATTGTCGGCGACGCGGTTGTCGATACTGCTATGGCTGAGCGTTACGGCGTCATCGAGAAGCTGATGGAGTATGACCACCTGGACCAGCCACAGGCACTCGCGGACAAAGCAGTGGCTGACCTCGCAGCAGGCAAGCTTTCCGATTCCATCACCGTAAGCGCTACGGACTTACACTACGCGGATGCGACCATCCAGCAGATTGATTACTTGCAGCGTGTCCAGGTTACAAGCGAACCGCACGGTATCGACCGCATGATGCTCTGTGTTGGTCGCACGATTAACCTCGTGGACCCAAAGGCCACGCGATACAGCTTCGGCGCAATCGAAGGCACGCTGACCAAGAGCGGAACAACGTCTCAGGAACGCACGCAGGAAGCAACTGACAAGCGTTTGACCGCCCTCGCATCAACCACACGCAAAACGGTAGAAGACACTCACAAGACTACGGTCAAGGTCCAAGCAGTCGAGGAGAAAGCGGTAGCGGTTGAGAAGAAGGCTGACGCAGCAACAGAGAAGATTGCAGACGTAGCAACCACCGCAACAGCAGCAGTGGAGAAAGTCGAGACTGTCGCGGCTAAGGCTGAGCGTGCAGCTGAGGAGGTGAGTCACGTAGCCACAGACGCAAAGAACGCCAATGCCGCAGCGAAGGAGGCGAAGACCATGGCAACAGAAGCGAGCAATAAGGCAACAGAGGTGAAGGCAACGGTTGACGATATGACAAACGTTTTCTCTCACGATGATGGCGGCGCACATGTTGGCGACAAAGATGGCGTTCACACAACCATCGACAGCCATGGAATGAAGCTGTTGAAAGGCTCAGAGGAGCTTGCGAAGTTTGAACAGAGTGCAGTATCGCTTGGTGGCGGTGTGTTCAATATTGTTGATGGATACAATTATGGTAAAGACGATACCAAAGTGACCGCGGTATTTGCCCAGCACTTGTTGTTTAATTCAGGCGACGCTTTCTTTGTTAATGCTCCTACGATTAGGTTTGATGTATCAGATAGCCAAAGTGGAAATACAGCTAAGGGCATTGGTTTGGCTCCGTCTGGATTTATTGC
>CALHQT010000079.1:0-5138 GCA_938038135.1 uncultured Atopobium sp. | reverse complement strand
ATCACCCGCATATGAACTGCCTCCCATTTCTTATGTCCAAGAAATGGGAGGCAGTCAAATCAAATGGAATACAGAGGCTTTGTTTTAGCGTTTCTGCTGTTCAATTAATTTACAGGTCAAGCTGCATAAGGCGAGCAATACTGACAATGTAAATCTTGAGGGCGCGCTTGAGCCACTCCTCAGAGATTCCCTCGTCAGGACCGTGCTCCATACCAACCCACTCTGGCAGGTCTTTTGCGGCCTTACTGTCATAAGGACCAAAGGCAACTGCGCGCTTAAAGTGACGTGCATAGGTGCCTCCACCAATAACAAACGCCTGCTCATCGCTGCCGGTGTACTCATGGAAGGTATCAAGCAGAGTAGTAATTTCAGGGGAGCTTGGGTCAATGTAGAAAGGTACAGCATCGGAGAGAACCTCAAAGGTGCAGCCGTGATCCTCGCCAAGCTCAGTCATGCGCTTAGTGATAGCCTCGCCCGTGGTGGAAGTAGGATAGCGAGAGTCAACGGTCTGTACGTAGACATCGCCCTTGGTGCGGATAGTGCCAGAGATGCAGGTCAGAGGACCAAACTTATCGTCAGAACTCTGGATGCCCGTACCAGTACCATCAGTAGTTGAGCAAAGCTGCTGCGAGAAGGTCAAGAAGCCGCGCTCTTCTTCTCCACAGAGGTTATTATCAAGCAGGTAGGTTACAAGCAGGCCAATTGCATTGACGGTTCCTTCAGGCATGGAAGCGTGTCCACCCTTACCTGTTGCGTTAATGCGAGCAAGCTTGGTGCCATCATCTTCAACGCCTGCGTCCTCAACCTTGATGGAATCAGTGTCAGCCAAGGTAGATGCGTCAGCGCGAACAAGTGCGCTTGCAAGTCCTGGAATTGCGTTAGGTACGGTGCCACCGTCAAGCTCAACAATCTTCTCGCTGTTTGCTCCAGCAATTTTTGGAGAAGTGAACTGAGCGTGGTACACGCCCTTCTCGCCGCAGATAAGGGGGAACTCAGCGTCTGGCGTGAAGCAGAATGCTGGCTCTGGATACTTGGAGAGGTAATAAGGGACGTCACCCATGCCGGTCTCCTCGTTGTTACCAACGATGGCACGCAGGGTGTAAGGAAGCTTCTTGCCAGTCTTTTTGACCTGCTCAACAAAGAAGTGAGCTGCCCAGAGCGAGAGTGCCAGAGGGCCCTTATCGTCAAGAACACCACGACCCAGGATGAAGCCCTCACGACGGGTAACATCAAGCGGGTCTACCGTCCAACCCTTGCCCAGAGGGACAATATCGGAGTGAGCGATGGTAGCAAGGTACTTCTCGGACTCACCAGGAAGGTCGCCAAAGCCCAGGTAGCCGTCTACATCTGTAGTCTCAAGACCCAGGCGCTCTGCAATCTCAAGGCCACGGCGAAGTGCCTCATAAGACTTTGGACCCCAAGGCTTGCCAGGCTCTGCTAGAGACAGATCCTCAACGGACTCTACCTGCACGAGGTAGCGGATATCCTCAATAATCTCTTCCCAGTGCTCGTTAACAAACGCCTCGGCGCTTGCTTTGAGTTCTGCATCAGTCATGAAAACTCCTCTAATTCAAACGTTTGACCTTGAAACATATGGAGAGCAGCGGTTTTAGCCACATCCCGCGTATGAAATAGACAAGGTCGGGAACAAGGTACTAGTTACACTATACTTAATACCCCTTATCAAAGGAGTTAACTATGACGAAAAAGACTTTTATTGGAAACGCATCATTTCTTGGCGTTTTGACGGTATTGGGAATTGTTTTGATGGTTCTGAGGCAAACGCTGCCTCAAGACTCTTCCACCCCACTGTTCTATTCCTACATTGTTGCGCCAATTATGTTGTATTTTGGCATTGCTGGCCTGGTGGGCCTGCTTATTGCACGCAATACCGGCTTCTCGGTAACTAAGACAGTAGCAGTTGTGCTACGCACCCTTGCTGCAATCCTTTTTGTGCTGCCATTCTTTTTCTTCCTGATTGTGGTGCTTCCTTGGGTTCTTCTCCGAGGACTTTTTGCCATCCTTATGGTTGTCATGCTCTATGCACCATGGTTCTGGGCACTCTTTGGCCTGCTCTACGGCTTGAGCTGGGCTCAGCAGAAGATTATTGAAGACATTACCACTGATCCATTTGCAGAGGATGCAGCAGTTCAGAAAACATCTGGCGAGAAGACCGATGCATCTGACACCGACGTAGCTGACGGAGATGCAATCAACTAACGGTACAACTCCGCATTCCAGATAGCCCAACAAGAAAGAAGTAACCTGTGCTTGAGCTCAAAGGTATTTCAAAGCGTTACAACACTGGTGGATTTGAACAAACCGCAATGGACCATATTTCCGTTGCTTTTAGGGATAACGAGTTTGTAGCAATTCTTGGTCCTTCGGGCTCGGGTAAGACTACTATGCTCAACGTTATTGGTGGTCTTGATCGCTTTGACTCAGGAGATTTGCTGGTAGATGGCATTTCTACTAAGAAGTTCAAAGAGCGCGATTGGGATACGTACAGAAATAACCGCATTGGTTTTGTATTTCAGAGCTATAACCTTATTCCGCACCAAAGTGTAGTCAGCAATGTTGAGCTTGCATTGACACTTTCTGGTGTTCCTAAGGCAGAGCGTCATGAACGTGCGCTTGAAGCGCTTGATAAGGTTGGTCTCAAAGCACACGCAAACAAGCGACCAAATCAGCTTTCTGGCGGACAGATGCAGCGCGTGGCTATTGCCCGCGCCCTGGTAAACGATCCAGAGATTTTGCTGGCAGATGAGCCAACAGGCGCGCTTGACTCTTCAACCTCTGTACAAGTTATGGACTTGCTTAAAGAGGTAGCCAAGGACCGTTTGGTCATTATGGTTACGCATAACCCAGAGCTTGCTCACCAGTATGCAACGCGTATTGTTGAGCTGGCGGATGGTCGGGTAACTGCGGATTCAGATCCATTTGATGTTGCAAGTGTTGCTCGCCGAGAAGCTAAGCCTTCTCGCAAGACCTCTATGTCGCTTCTGACTGCACTGGGTCTCTCGTTTAACAACCTCATGACCAAAAAGGGCCGCACGCTTATGACGGCGTTTGCAGGCTCTATTGGCATTATTGGTATTGCGGCAATTCTGGCTCTGGCAAATGGTACAAACGAGTACATCAAGAAGGTTGAGGAGGATACGCTTTCAATGTATCCACTCACCATCTCTGAACAGTCCGTTAATATTTCTTCCTTTATTTCTGGAAGTGGTAGTAGTTCTGACTCGGCTGATTCTCAAACGCAAGATGCACAAAGCGAGATGACGCAGAATCAGAAAAACGCAGAAGCTGCAAAGCTAGAAAATCAACCTGCTGAAGGCGCTATTCCAACTAATTCAAGACTAGGAATGCAGGCTGAAAGTATTGGTTCTAATGACCTGACCAGCTTGAAGGCTTTTCTCGACAATAATGGCGGCGGCATTAACACGTATGCCAGCGCTATTACGTATGGCTATTCTGTAAGCCCCTTCATCTACCTGCCGGCAGGCGCGGACTCTGGCTCTTCTGATCCTGTTCAGGTGCAGCCAGACGTTACTTTCTCTAAGGTATCGCCTAAGATTCCGTCATATAGTCCACTGGCTTCTTTTGCAAGTACATCGCTTTTTGGTGAGCTTCCTGGCAATCCTTCTATTTACGAGGATCGCTATACTGTTCGAGCTGGTAGATGGCCTACTGCTTGGAACGAGGCTGTTTTGGTGTTGCGTCCAAACGGCACCATGGATGATTTTTTGGAGTATACGCTTGGCCTGCGTGATTACGCTGGCCTGCGCTCTACCGTTGATAAAATTGCAAGTGGAGAATCCAGCACTATCGAAGAGTCTCATAGTACATACACTTACGAGCAGTTGATGTCTCCAACGTTTAAGCTGGTTATGCCTAATCAACGTTATGTTTGGGATAGTAATCTTGGTGTCTGGACAGACAAATCCGATGATCAGTCATACATGAATAACCTCATTGCCAATGCACCTGACCTGCATATTGTTGGTGTTGTTCAGGCAAAAGACCCAACTACCACGGGAGCGCTTTCTGAGGGCATTTACTACACACCACAACTGACTCAGAAGATGATTTCTGATGCAGAGACATCTCCTATTGTCCAGGATCAGATGAATCGTCCAGATGTTGACGTTTTCACTGGTAAAACCTTTGAGGACGAGAAGAACGGTCAAACTTCTGAGGGACTTTCTATCAGCTCTCTCATTTCCGTTGATCCTAACGTGCTGTCCTCAGCATTTAACTTTAATCCACAGGCACTGAACTTCTCGTCAATTAATCTGTCTGGTCTGGATATGTCCTCGCTTGACCTTTCTGACGTGCAGTTACCTGCTTTTGATCCGTCACAGCTTAATTTGTCTGATAGCGATGTTCTGTCTTCTGTTACGTCTTCGCTTGATCCAGCTGCGCTGGCGGCGGCTTTCCCAGAGCTCTCTGCAGCAGACATTCAGCAGATTCTTTCTGGCATTACCGTTAATTTCAAACCAGGAGGACAAGCTGCTATTTCTTCGCTCATGGGCAATATTGCTCTGGGATGGAACTCTTGGAGCGCCGCTAATCCCGGCAAGACCATGGCTGATTACTTAGCAACGGACCAGGTACGTACGCAGATTGTAACTACGGTTTCTTCTGCGGTTGATACCGATGACCTGCAGCAACAGCTGGTTAGTGCTCTGGCAAATAAACTGGGAACCAATCCAGACCTTCCAAGCGTCCAGGCCGAGGTTTCTCAGAGGCTTATGAGCGCTTATCAGTCACAGATTGCAAGTGTACTTTCTGCAGCTATTACGCGTGCTATGAGTGCTTACGTGCAGTCTGCGCTAACCAGCGTGATGACGCAGGTTGCTTCAAGAATGCAAAATCAGATTGCAGGCGCACTCAATACAGCTATGCAGGGCGTTGCGGCAAATATGTCCAATGCAATGCAGGTAGATCAAGCAACGCTCGCAAGTGCCTTTAAGCTCAATGCTGACCCATCGCAGTTAGCAGCTATTGCTGCGTCAATGCTAAGGGCAACGCCAGCAACGTATGAGACAAATCTTTCTAAGATGGGATATGCGGACCTTAATAAGCCCACGTCAATCAATATTTATCCTAAAGACTTTGCAAGCAAAGAGAAGATT
>CALHQT010000078.1:0-3295 GCA_938038135.1 uncultured Atopobium sp. | reverse complement strand
GCGTTCAAATCCCGCTGCTTGAAGCGTCTTTGACGCAGCTTGCATTCGATCTGCCTGCACGTCGTAGGCGTTCCAAGGAGTGTCTTTATCTTGGGTTTGTTTAGCCAACGCCGTACCGTCTTCAATAGTAAGCGGATAAACGCTCACATGATCCACTCCAAGCGAGATAAACTTTGAAAGCGAATACTCCCAGGAGCTCTCTGTTTGCTCAGGAATAGCGCACATAAGATCAACCGACACATCGTAGTCATGCTCTTTTGCAGCAAGTACTCTGTCGTAAGCCAGGTCGGCCGAGTGAATTCTGCCCAGCTTCTTGAGCTCGTTATCGTTAAAGCTTTGAACTCCCAAAGAAATTCGTGTTACCCCGCCCGTAGCAAGACTGGCGAGAAGATCGTCAGACAGTGAGTCTGGATTTGCTTCCATGCTGAACTCACTAGGCTGCGTAAGAGCTGAGACGTTCTGCGCCAAATCTACCGCATCTTGACCGAGCAAGCTGGGAGTTCCGCCTCCCATATAGACCGTTTTAGTAGCAGCTAACAACCCAAGCTGAGCGGCTTCATCTAGCTGATGTTTTAGTGCTTTTACGTAATCTTTCATGCGATTATCGTCTTGTCTTGTGGACCAAGAAGAGAAATCGCAATAGAAGCATTTTTGTGCACAAAACGGAATATGCAGATAAAGTGCAGAGGTAGCCGTTTGATTGTATTTAGACTGCCAAGAATCCACAACAGACCACTAGCTCATAGATGGATTGTGCTCAGGAGATTCCTGATCACCCTCAAGTTGCTTGACGTTTTCTTTAATCTCTAGCGCCAGATCAATAAAATCTTGAGCAGCAACACACCTTACTGACTTACCACGCCAATAGGCTGCGTTTGGAATACCTCTAAAATACCAGGTAGAGAGGCTTCTAGCGCGAGCAATATGAATGTGGGCAGCATCAAGTAAACGTACATGCATCATAAAAGATGCAAGCATTTGGTCAAGCGTTGGAACAAGCACAGGTTGACCCTCAACTAAAGCTTGAGTGTTTTTAAAAATCCACGGATTTCCGTACGTTCCGCGAGCAATCATTACAGCCGTTACACCTGTCTCTGTAAGAGCATGAGCTGCTGCTTCAGCAGAGAGCATGTCACCAGAGCCTATGACCGGAATAGAGACGGCGTCGCAAACCCTATTAACTGTCTCCCACTCTGCCTGACCTCGATACATCTGGGTAGCAAAGCGACCGTGGATAGCAACGGCAGATGCTCCAGCAGCCTCCATAGCGCGAGCAAACTCAGGTGCCACTTCCTCATCCTGACGTCTACCACGCCTAATCTTTACAGTAACAGGTACGTTAACCTCAGACAGACAAGCCTTAACCAAATCTGCAGCAAGCTCTGGGGTGTCCAGAAGGGCTGAACCCTCCCCTTTTTTAACCACCTTAGGAACAGGACAAGCCATATTGATATCGATAAGAGCCAGCTTATCCCCTAAACGCTCACTAATCTGAGCTGCTGCTTCTTTAAACTGATCCGGCTTTGAACCAAAGAGCTGAACAGCAATATCAGGCTCAGTTGCAAGAGGCTCTACAAGCTCCCAGGTTTTCTCGCCACCATAATGAATTCCTGCGACAGAAACCATTTCAGAGTATGCAAGACCTGCTCCACCCGCTCGAGCCATGGTGCGATACACACCATCACTGACACCAGCCATGGGTGCCATAAGCACAGGATGAGCGGACAGGCGCTCCTTGAGTGAAGCTCCTGACGCAAAAGGGACACTATGTGAAGAAAGACCTGCTTGAGGTGCGCAGGTTGAAATGATTGTTTGAAGCGACTCCACAAATACCTTCTACTCGTCGTCAACCTTGAGAACAGCCAAGAACGCCTCTTGAGGTACTTCGACTGAGCCAATCTGCTTCATGCGCTTCTTACCCTCTTTTTGCTTTTCAAGCAGCTTGCGCTTTCTGGAAATGTCGCCGCCGTAGCACTTAGCTAAGACGTCCTTTCTACGTGCGCGAACGGTAGAGCGAGAAATGATTTTATTGCCAATAGCACCCTGAATAGGAACCTCAAAGAGCTGCTGAGGAATAATGCCTTTGAGCCTGTCACAAAGGCCACGAGCAAGATCGTATGCTTTGTCCTTGTGAACAATAAACGAGAGCGCATCAACGACGTCTCCCGCAAGCAAGATATCAAGCTTAACCAGGTCAGAAGTGCGATATGAATCAAACTCATAGTCAAGTGAGGCATAGCCTTTAGTTCTACTCTTAAGCTGATCAAAGAAGTCCAAGATAAGCTCAGCCAGAGGAATACTAAAGATCATCTCAACGGACTTGTCAGACAAATACACCATGTCCTCAGATACGCCACGATGATCAACAACAAGCTGCATAACCGTGCCAACAAACTCGGGAGGCACAATAATTTTTGCCTTGAGGTACGGCTCATCAATGCGGTCAATCTTGGTGACCTCTGGAAGATCTTGAGGGCTGGTAATCTCAATCATAGTTCCATCGGTCTTGTACACGTGATAGTCAACAGAGGGACTGGTAGCAATCAAGTCCAGGTCAAACTCACGCTCAAGACGTTCTTTAACAACTTCCATGTGGAGAAGGCCCAAAAATCCTACTCTGAAGCCAAATCCCAAAGCAACAGACGTCTCTGGAGACCACGTAAGAGATGGATCATTAACGTGCAACTTATCAAGTGCGTCACGGAGATTCTCGTACTGTTTGTTATCAACCGGGAAAAGACCGGTAAATACCATTGGTTTTGCCTCACGATAACCTGGCAGTGGCTCTGAACAAGGATTTTGCTTATAGGTCAGCGTATCTCCAACACGAACGGCTTCAGGGTCTTTGAGGCCAGTTACCACATAGCCAACTTCACCAACAGAAAGCTGGTCAACAGCCATCTCAAGAGGTCTCTTAGCGCCAACTTCTTCAACAAGAAAAGGCATAGATCCCTGCATCATAAGAAGCTGATCGCCGGCCTTGATTGAACCATCAAAAACACGCACTGTTGCAACGACGCCTCTGAACTGGTCAAAATACGAGTCAAGAATAAGCGCCTTAAGTGGAGCTGTAGGGTCTCCCTTTGGAGGAGAAACCAAATACACCAAAGCCTCAAGGAGCTCGTGAATACCCTCACCTGTTTTACCGGAGACACATACCGCATCATCAGCCGGGATAGCAAGAACATCTTCAATTTCTGCACGTACCTCTTCAGGTCGAGCAGATGGAAGGTCAATCTTATTGATTGCAGGAACAATATCCAGGTTAGCGTTCATGGCCAGCATGGCGTTTGAG
>CALHQT010000077.1:0-16642 GCA_938038135.1 uncultured Atopobium sp. | reverse complement strand
ACTTCCAGCATATGCGCACAAGAAACCCGGTATCCACACGAAATGGATGCCGGGTTGAAATCGCTTGCGACCCGTGTTCGCACGGTCTCCGCACGTGGTTCACGCGTGATTCGCACGTGGTTCACGCGTAATTCGTACGTGGTCCTTCGCACGTGGTTCAACGCCATCCACGCAAAAACCCTCCCGCGCGAAGATGCGCAGGAGGGTTTGCAAGTTGGATTAAGCCGTATGCTTAGAGCTTGATCTCGATATCGACACCAGCTGGAAGGTCGAGACGCATAAGCGAATCAACGGTAGAAGCGCTTGGGTCGAGAATATCGATGAGACGCTTGTGAGTACGCATCTCAAACTGATCACGGGAATCCTTATCCTTGTGTGGGGAGCGGATAACCGTGTAAAGGTTACGCTCGGTTGGCAGAGGGATAGGACCGGAAACACGCGCACCTGTCTTCTGTGCGGTGTCAACAATCAGCTTAGCGGACTGATCAATGACCTCGTGATCATAGCCCTTGAGGCGAATCCTGATCTTCTGGCTTGACACTTTGGGTACCTCCATACATGAGCTAGAGCTCGTGGTCGTTTACTTAGGATGCAGAGCCGCCGTTTTTGGCGACAATCTCTTCGCGTACAGCGTTAGGAACGGGCTCGTAAGAATCGAACTGCATGGTGTAGCTCGCGCGGCCCTGGGTCTGGGAACGAAGGTCGGTTGCGTAACCGAACATCTCACCAAGAGGCACCTTAGCGCGGATGACCTTGGCGTCCATACGATCGTCCATACCCTCAATCTTGCCACGACGGGAAGAAAGGTTGCCCATAACGTCGCCCATGTACTGCTCAGGTGTCTCAACCTCAACAGACTCAACTGGCTCGAGAAGGACTGGGTTGGACTTCTTGAGAGCATCCTTAATTGCCATAGAACCAGCAATCTTGAATGCTGCCTCAGAGGAGTCGACCTCGTGGTAAGAACCGTCAACAAGGGTGACCTTGATGTCGACTACTGGGTAACCAGCAATGACACCGTTCTCAAGAGCCTCACGGATACCCTTATCGATAGATGGGATGTACTCCTTAGGAATAACACCACCGACGATAGCGTTGACAAACTCGTAACCCTTGCCCTCTTCCTGTGGCTCAAGGTCGATGACTGCGTGGCCATACTGACCCTTACCACCGGACTGACGGACAAACTTGCCCTCAGCGTGGCTTACTGCCTTACCAGCAGTCTCGCGGTAAGCAACCTGTGGCTTACCAACGTTGCAGTCAACCTTAAACTCACGACGGAGACGGTCAACAATAATCTCAAGGTGAAGCTCGCCCATACCAGCAATGATGGTCTGGCCGGTCTCGTGATCAGTGTGAACCTGGAAGGTTGGGTCCTCTTCAGCCAGCTTAGAAAGGCCGATGGACATCTTCTCCTGCTCAGCCTTGGTCTTAGGCTCAACAGCAACGTCGATAACAGGATCTGCGAAGCTGATGGACTCAAGGATGATTGGGTTCTTCTCGTCACAAAGGGTGTCACCAGTAGTGGTGTTCTTCAGACCAACGCATGCAACGATGTCGCCTGCGGAGCACTCTTCACGGTCAACACGGTCGTTTGCGTTCATCTCGAGGATGCGGCCAAAGCGCTCACGGTTGTCCTTGACGGAGTTGTAGACGTAAGAACCTGCCTCTGCCTGACCAGAGTAAACACGAATGTAGGTAAGCTTACCAACATAAGGGTCAGTCATGATCTTGAATGCAAGAGCGGAGAATGGCTCCTTAACGTCTGCGTGACGGACAGCCTCGTCACCCTTAGGAGTGACGCCATCAATCTCTGGAACATCCAGAGGGCTTGGAAGGAAGTCGATGACTGCGTCCAGAAGCTCCTGAATACCCTTGTTCTTGTAAGCGGAACCAACAAAGACAGGGTTAATCTGACCAGCAAGAACGCCAGCACGAAGAGCACCCTTAAGGGTCTCAACGTCAACCTCTTCACCCTCGAGGACAGCCATCATGAGCTCCTCAGAGAAGTCAGAAGCTGCCTCAAGAAGCTCTTCACGCTTCTCAGCTGCAATCTCTACAAACTCAGCAGGAATCTCGTCGAGTGGCTCAGGGTAAATCATGCCCTTAGCATCCTCTTTGAAGTCCCATGCAGTGTTGGTGACAAGGTCGATAAGACCCCAGAAGTTGGACTCAGCGCCCATTGGGACCTGAGCTGCAATTGCGTTTGCGCCAAGGCGGTCACGCATGGTCTGGATTGCACGGAAGAAGTCTGCGCCTACGCGGTCAAACTTGTTGATGAATGCAATACGAGGTACGCCGTACTTGGTTGCCTGACGCCAAACGGTCTCGGACTGTGGCTGAACGCCTGCAACTGCGTCGAAGACTGCAACTGCGCCGTCCAGAACACGAAGAGAACGCTCAACCTCAGCGGTAAAGTCAACGTGACCTGGGGTATCGATAATCTGGATGACGTGGTCTTTCCAGAAGCAAGTGGTAGCTGCGGAAGTAATGGTTACGCCGCGCTCCTGCTCCTGAACCATCCAGTCCATGGTTGCTGCACCGTCGTGGACCTCACCAATCTTGTGGGTCTTACCGGTGTAGTAAAGAATACGCTCCGTAGTGGTGGTCTTACCAGCATCGATGTGAGCCATGATGCCGATGTTGCGGAGGTCTTTAAGATTGTACTTAGTCTTAGCCATTTGTTTGCTACTCCTGAATTCCGACTAGAAGCGGTAGTGGGAGAAGGCGCGGTTGGCCTCAGCCATCTTGTACAGGTCCTCGCGGCGCTTGACGGATGCACCTACGCCGTTAGTTGCGTCGATGATCTCGTTTGCAAGACGCTCTGCCATGGTCTTCTCTTTACGGCTACGGCTGAAAGTGACCATCCAGCGGATAGCAAGAGTAGTTGCACGACGGGAGTTAACCTCCATTGGGACCTGGTAAGTAGCGCCACCAACACGCTTAGGCTTAACCTCAAGTGTTGGGCGAATGTTATCCATAGCCTTCTTGAAGACAGTGAGGGCATCCTCGCCAGTCTTCTCTGCGACGATGTCAAATGCACCGTAGACAATGCGCTCTGCGGTTGCTTTCTTGCCGTCGAGAAGGACCTTGTTAATAAGCTGGGTTACCAGACGATTGTTGTAGACGGCGTCAGGCATAACCTCACGACGTACTGCTGCTGCGCGACGCGGCATATTAATCTCCTAAGAACTAGTTCGAGTAGTGGACGTGATTACTTAGCACGCTTAGTGCCGTAACGGGAACGGCCCTGAGCACGATTCTGAACTGCTGCGCAGTCGAATGCACCGCGAACAACCTTGTAACGAACACCAGGAAGGTCACGGACACGGCCGCCACGAACCAGAACAATGGAGTGCTCCTGGAGGTTGTGGCCCTCACCAGGAATGTAAGCGGTTACCTCAATGCCATTAACAAGACGAACACGAGCAACCTTACGGAGTGCTGAGTTAGGCTTCTTTGGCGTAGTGGTGAAAACGCGGGTGCAAACACCACGCTTCTGTGGGTTGTGCTGAAGAGCGGCGTTCTTGGACTTTGACTTGACGCTCACGCGGCCCTTACGTACGAGCTGGTTAATAGTAGGCAAGATCTTCTCCTTCTTATACCTATCTACCTGCAGTTTTACATATTCGAAAGGCGACACAGCACTGTCCCCTTGGAATTACGCAGGGAAGTACTTTACGCTGATGAAAGCCACATGTCAACAAGCCACTGTGCCGGGCGTATCCATACTTCATAGAAATTACAAATGCTAGGTAGCCTCAATCTCAGCAAGCTCAATTTCTAAACCTTGGATAAGTTCGGTTTTCTCGCTAGAACAGTAAGGGCATATGCGACCATACGTTACCGTGGCGTACGTTTTATTGCACGATAAACACTGTGTTAGAGCTGGTACTTCTTCAATTTCTAGCTGAGCTCCATGTAACAGCTCCGTGCGATCAGCTGCCCAGCGCCATACATCCAACAAGTACGTTGGAACAACTCCAGATACCTCCCCTAGCTGCAACTTTACGCGCGCAACTGAAGTGAGGTTGTTTTGTTTTCCCAGGTCCTCAACCATATCTATGAGGTAAAACGCAATTCCCAGCTCATGCATGTCAATTGATTTCTATGAGCACGCTAGCTTGAAATACCAGTACTACCCGCAGAAACGGGATTACCAAGCTCATCGGTTGTGATGTGTGACTGAGGTTTAGGAGTCTTTGTTTTTCTCGCGGGGTTCTTAATAATCTTTACCGCACGTTTTCCAACATACGAGAGAATCTTTCCTGCCTTATGCTCTGCGGCAACCATGTCTGAACAGTGAGGATTGTCTCGGAACAGATGAATTGCATCAAACTCACAGCGTGTAGTACAGAGACCACAACCAATACACTTATTTGCATCAACAATTGAAGCGCCGCACTTCAAGCAGCGTGCGGTCTCGATTCTGATTTGCTCTGGCGTAAAGGTATGGCTAGGGTCTGTCCAGTTGTGTCTAATGTTTTTGACCGTATCGCATGCGGGACGCTGACGACCTGCGTGATCGTATCCACAAGACTCAACTGCTGCGTCAGATTTATCAAGCTCAACATAATGGCGCTGGTTACGGCCAATAGTCAAAGAAGAGCCTTTTTGCACAAAACGATGTAATGAAACAGCAGCTTCATGACCTGCGGCAATAGCATCAATAACAAAGCGAGGACCCGTGTACACGTCTCCACCCACAAAGACATCGGGCTGAGCAGTCTGATACGTCTGGGAATCAGCGCACGCAAGATTGCCTCGCGTAAGCTCAACTGCCTCTCCCTCCAAAAGACTTCCCCACTCAACGGTTTGTCCAATAGACAAGACCACTGCATCTGCCTCAAGATACATTGTTTGCTCGTCATCAAAACAAGGCGAGAAACGCTTGTCATTGTCAAAAACACGGGTACAGCGTTTAAGCATCACGCCGCAAACGTGTCCTTGCTCATCTGTGGCAATAAAAGCAGGTCCCCAACCATTCTTGATTGACACACCATCTTCCTGCGCTTCTGTGATTTCTTCTGGTAGTGCAGGCATCTCATCTGGCTGCTCTAGGCACACCATAGTAACTGACTCTGATCCGCAACGAGCAGAGACTCGAGCCGCATCAATGGCAACATTACCGCCGCCAATGACCACTGTCTTTCCAGGTACTTCATGCAGAGGATGTTCGGTTACAAAATGCAAGAAATCAACAGCAGAAATAACCCCATCGGCGTCTTCTCCAGCAATATTGGCCTTTCTACCGCCCTGGCATCCAATGGCAACATAAAAACCAATAAAGCCTTGAGCACGCAGTTCATCAAGGGTTATGTCTTTTCCTACCTCAACACCACAGCGAATCTCAACGCCCATTTCTTTAAGAACGTCAATCTCTGCGGCAACAACGTTTTTCTCGAGCTTGTAAGAAGGGATGCCATATACCATCATTCCGCCAGGAAGAAGGTTCTTCTCAAAAACAACGGGGTTGTAACCGCGTTCTGCCAGGTAATATGCACAGGACAGGCCGGCTGGACCTGCACCAATAATGGCAATTTTCTGGTTGAATCGGCCTCTATTTGACGGGATAACTGGCTCTGGAATAAAGCGATGTTCTGCCTCTAGATCTTTTTGAGCAATGAATTTCTTAACGTCATCAATGGCTACTGCCTGGTCAATAGTTCCTCGCGTACACGCTGCCTCGCAACGTTTATTGCAAACGCGACCACAAACAGCAGGGAATGGATTTTCTTTTTTGATGAGCTCAAGCGCATCTCGATAGCGACCTTCAGCAGCCATACGCAGATAACCCTGAACAGAAATATGCGCTGGACAGGCAACCTTGCAAGGAGCGGTACCAGTATCGTGGCACTCAATACGGTTGTTATTTTTATAATTCCAATCCCAGTCAGGCTCTCCCCAGAACTTATCATCTGGAAGATCCTGAGTTGGGTAGGAAATTTTGCCCTTCCTAGTAGGAAGTTTCTGACCTAATTGAGGGGCTCCAGCTGGACAAACCTCTACGCACCCACCGCAAGCAACACATTTTTCTTCATCAACGTGAGCCACAAAAGCGGAACGAGACAAATTAGGCGTATTAAACAGCTGAGAAGTTCTGAGTGCATAGCAAACATTTACGTTGCAGTTGCAAATAGCAAAGATCTTATCTTCACCGTCAATGTTGGTAATCTGATGAACAAAACCGTTTTTCTCGGCCTTTGTACAGATATCGATAACCTCATCGTAGGTGATGTAGTGGCCTTTTCCTGTTTCTACGCAGTAATCAGCCATATCTCCAATGGCAAGACACCAATCTTCTGGATCGTCAGCACAGCCGTCGCCACGAACTCGCTCAGCAAGACGACAAGAACAGGGAGTTGCAGCATATCTATCGTATTTCTTGAGCCAATGCGAAATATGCTCGACAGTAACTGTGTGATTTACCTGCTCAATGGATCGTTCAACAGGAATGACATGCATACCAACGCCCGCGCCGCCTTCAGGAACTAACTTGGTGACATTTTTGAGCGGTAGATAGGTCATACGCTCAAACAAAGAACCCATCTCGGGATGTTCTTCGAGTTGACGCTCGTTCATCACGGTAAACTCTGCGGAGCCAGGAACAAACATAGGAAGAACATACTGCTTTTGCTTGCTCTTGTTTTCCCAGTTGTACTCAATCATGCCCTTTACAGACAGGGTGTCTAGGATAGGCTGAAGCTCCCCCGCAGTTTTTCCAGTACGCTTGCAAAGCTCCTCTAAGGTAACTGGCTGGCGAACCTTCATGTATTTGGTTACCGCAGCTTCTTCCTCAGTCATAATTGCTGCTATGCCCCAATATTCTGGGTCATCTTTTACAATTTTGTGGCCAAGGCGACTCGTAATTTTTTGAACTTCATCTCTTACAAGAGGCTTAAATTGCTCAGAAGAAGCTGGTCCAGGCTCATTTGGATCTACAGTTTTGTAATGAACTACCTCGTCATTTTCAGTAATGTGATTTTGAGCGAGTATGCGAGTAGGACCGCCAGCAGGGTTAGTAGTTGGCAATACATTTCTGCGTGCAATTTCTTCATCAGTAAGACTGCCGCGCATGGCATTTTGACCTTTTGGAGTCTTACGTGCTGGTACTTCCTCTGCCATGACCTCTCCTATCAGGCATAAGACATTCTTTAAGCGATCATCATGAGTTACTGACTGCTTTTCCACTCAGCAACTTTGCGAGAAAGCCATTCAGTCCAAGCGTCTAATCCTTCCCCAGTTTTGGCAGAGAAAGGAATAACAACCGCCTTTGGATTTCTAAGGGCCACATTTTCCTTGAGTTTTTCCAGGTCAAAATCAAAATACGGTGCTACGTCTATTTTGTTAACAAGCACCACATCACAGACCTGATACATCAAAGGGTATTTCAACGGCTTATCGTCGCCTTCGGGAACAGAAAGAATAGTGACGTTTACGCCGGCACCGGTGTCAAACTCTGCCGGACATACCAAGTTCCCAACGTTCTCTAAAAAGATAAGGTCCACATCACCTGCATTGAGACCTTCAAGACCCTGAGCGCACATATGCGCATCGAGGTGACACATGCCGCCAGTATGCAGCTGAATGGCTTTCACGCCCGTTTCTGAAATAGCAGCAGCATCAACATCTGAATCAATATCAGCTTCCATAACAGCAATGGAAACCTTATCTTTCAGGGCAGCAATGGTCTTTTTAAGGGTGGTAGTTTTGCCAGAACCTGGAGAAGACATAAGGTTTACCAGCAGAGTTCCCTTTTTCTTCATTTCTTCTCTTAGTTGATCGGCGCTTTTCTCGTTAGCTGCAAAAACACTCTGCTTAACTTCAATGATGCGATACTCACCCATAAGTTCTCTCCACAATTCCGATACGTATGTTAATGACCCAACAGGTGTGCGGCGTGTGCAAGGCCAACGCGGATTAGCGTTGTGACGTGCTCATCTGCAAGTGAATAGATAACTTTTCTGCCATCTCTTTTTGCATTGACAAGACCGCGGTCGCGCAAAAGACGCAACTGGTGAGAGGTTGCTGACTGAGATACCGAAAGCATTTCTTGCAGCTCTGTTACGCTTTTCTCGCCATTTACTAGAGCACCCAAAATCTGGAATCGAGTGAAATCAGACAGTGCATCAAAAATCTGGGTTGCATCGTAGATGATGTCATCGTTTACCAGGTATTCATTCAGCTTCTGATCAGAAACATAATCGCACGTAGAATGAGTGTGCTCGCACTGTTCAGAATCGTGGGAGTGACTATCCATTTGCTATTCCTATCCTTTAAGAGCCGCAAAATAAATGGCTTACCAAACGTAATTCATAAAAGATTAGTATATACCGTTACTCGCTTCTGTAAGCGTAACTAAAAGAGGACTCCAGCTAACGGCTGAAGTCCTCTTCTGTATCGGAGTCAATCTCCGAAAAAGTTTGATGTATCAGGCGAGATTACTTACTCGTCTTCGCCGTCTGCCTCAGCGTCCATGCGGACAACCTGATTGAGAAGGTCATCCAGAGAACCAAGGTCCTCGTTAATTACATCAGGGCTAACCTCGTCGGAAGAAGAACCGATGAGTGTCTCGGTGTAATCAGAGTGCGTGGATGGAGCTGCAGAGCCCAGCATCAAGCCGCCATCGCCTTCTGGCGAGAAGACCATGTTGAGCAGCTGAGAAAGATCCTCAGAATCTGCCTCATCCTCTTCTGGCTCAAGGATGTAGAGGAGGTTACGAGCCTCAAGGCCATCGCGGAGCTCCTCGATTGCCTTTGCACCAATACCATCGATGCGAAGCAGGTCTTCCTCGGTCTTACCGATAAGATCGCCTACGGTCTCAATGCCAACCTCGCTGAACTTGTTGGTCCAACGCTGTGACACGCCAAGATCGTCGAAGAGGTACAGCTTTGCGTCCTCGCTTGAAAGCGTGCGGCCATTCTTGGAGTAAACGCCACCGTTGTAATCCTCGTTGACCCAGTCAAGCTGCTTAGGAAGCTGCTCCTCGATGTCCTTAAGCTCTGCTGGTGCCCAGTCTGGAAGAGACTTAGCAAGAGAAGAAGTTGGGCCATCAATCTTAGTGCCGTGGTACGTAAGTTCAACATCGTTGTATGCGGAGAGACCAGTACCTGCAGGAATCTGCTTACCAACAATAACGTTGGACTTGAGGTCAAGCAGGTGGTCAACGTCGCCCTCGATAGCTGCAGAGGTAAGAACGCCTGCAGTACGGATGAACGATGCACTGGAGAGCCAAGAATCGATAGAGCTTGCAACCTTCAGAGTACCAAGGATTGCTGGCTCTGCCTCTGGTGGAGTACCACCAGCAAGGGCAATGTTCTGGACAGTCTCTGCAAAGACATAGCGGTCCACATACTGACCAAGCAGGTACGAAGAGTCACCTGGGTTGGTGACTTGAACACGACGAAGCATCTGACGTGCGATAACCTCGATGTGCTTATCGTTGAGTTCTACACCCTGAGAGGTATAGACGTCCTTAACGGACTCAACGAAGGTGTGCATAGTGGACTCAATGTCAGTGAGTCGACGAAGCATACGGAAGTTGACGAAGCCGCGGGTAATCTGGTCACCAGCACGGACAACAACGCCATCCTCAATGCCAGGCATGAAGCGGACAGATGCAGGTACACGCCACTCCTCGATGACACGGGAAGCATCGTCTGCATCAACAATACGCAGCAGGTACTCGGTGGTCTCTGGGGTGATGTGAAGAACACCAGAAACAGGAGCCAGGTCAGCCTCGCGGCCAAGAATCTTCTCGTTGACGTTGCCGACGACGTCGAACATACGAGCAACGGTAGGAAGACCCTGCGTAATATCGTCTGCGCCTGCAACACCACCGGAGTGAATGGTACGCATGGTCAACTGAGTACCAGGCTCACCAATGGACTGAGCTGCGATAATACCAACTGCAGTACCAATGTTGACAGGACGACGGGTGGAAAGATCCCAGCCGTAGCACTTCTGGCAGACGCCGTACTTAGACTTACAGGTCAGAAGCGCGCGGAGCTGAACCTTAGCAAGGCCGTGCTCAACAAGACGCTCAAGATCCTGCTTGGACTCGACATAGCCACCAGCAGGGATAAGAACCTCGCCAGTGTTTGGATCGCAGACATCCTCAAGGGTGCAGCGGCCAATCAGGTCAGTATCAACAGAAGTCTGACCAGGCTTAATCAGAGGATAGGTAACTGCCTCATCAGTGCCGCAGTCCTCCTCGCGGACAATGACGTCCTGTGCAACGTCGACGAGTCGACGAGTCAGGTAACCAGAGTCGGAGGTGTGGGATGCGGTATCTACCAGACCCTTACGAGCGCCGTAGGTAGAAATGAAGTACTCAAGAGGCTCAAGACCCTCACGGAAGTTTGCCTTAATTGGAAGGTCGATGGTTTCACCGGACATATCCGCCATCAGGCCTCGCATACCAGCAAGCTGGCGAAGCTGTGTCTTAGAACCACGAGCTCCAGAGTCAGCCATCATGTAAATTGGGTTGTTCTCTGCAAAGCCTGTAAGCATCTCAGAGCCGAGAAGATCGGTGCACTCGGTCCATGCGTTAACAACCTCAACGTGACGCTCTCGCTCGGAAAGGAAGCCGTCCTCGTAGTACTCGTTGATCTGGTCAACGCGGTCCTGTGCCTCCTGAAGCAGTTGTGGCTTGTGTGGAGGAATGACAGCATCCCAAACGGAAACGGTCAGACCAGCAAGGGTTGCGTAGTGGAAACCAGTCTTCTTGATGTTGTCCAGAATTGGCTCAACATCAGCCATTGGGTAACGGTCGCAGCAATCGTTGACCAGAACACCAATGTCGGACTTAACCATCTTGTAGTTGATGTATGGGTAATCCTCTGGCAGGCACTGACGGTTGAAGATAATGCGACCAACAGTGGTCTCAAAACGCTTAGTACCCTCAGTAACGTCCAGGTCCTCATACTGACCGCGGCCAGTCATAACGCGGAAGATAGCGCGATCGCTATCAGCAACGTTTGCATCCTTGGAGCTTACGCGGACAACAACCTTTGCCTGGATATCAAGGTCACGATTGGCCTCAATAGCCAGAAGAGCATCCTCAAAGCTTGCAAAGGTAAGAGTCTTAGCGTCTTCACCGGTCTTCTCGGAAGTGAGGTAGTAGACACCAAAGACCATATCCTGAGAAGGAACGGTCAGAACCTTACCAGAAGCAGGGCTTCTGAGGTTGTTGCTGGAGAGCATCAGAATGCGAGCCTCTGTCTGTGCCTGAGTAGAAAGTGGCACGTGGACAGACATCTGGTCGCCGTCGAAGTCTGCGTTGAATGGTGCGCAGACCAGTGGGTGCAGGTGGATTGCCTTACCCTCGATAAGGACTGGCTCAAATGCCTGGATAGACAGACGGTGAAGGGTAGGTGCGCGGTTGAGAAGAACGAGGCGGTCCTGAATGACCTCATCCAGAACGTCCCAAACAACTGGAGTACCACGGTCAATAGCGCGCTTTGCGCCCTTAATGTTTTCAACCTTGCGGAGCTCAACCAAACGACGCATGACAAATGGCTTGAAGAGCTCAAGTGCCATAGCGGATGGAAGACCGCACTGGTGCAGCTTCAGGTGTGGGTCAACAACAATGACGGAACGGCCAGAGTAGTCAACACGCTTACCCAGAAGGTTCTGACGGAAGCGACCCTGCTTACCCTTAAGAGCCTCAGCAAGAGACTTCAGAGGACGTCCACCACGGCCGGTAACAGGACGGCCACGGCGACCGTTGTCAAACAGAGCGTCAACGGACTCCTGAAGCATGCGCTTCTCGTTGTTAACAATAATGGAAGGTGCGTCAAGGTCAAGCAGGCGCTTAAGACGATTGTTACGGTTAATAACACGACGATACAAATCGTTTAAGTCGGAAGCTGCAAAACGGCCACCATCAAGCTGAACCATTGGACGAAGATCAGGTGGAATAACTGGTACAACGTCAAGAATCATGTTAGCTGGATCGTTGCCACCCTTAAGGAAGGCGTCAACAATCTCAAGGCGCTTAATGGCCTTCTCGCGCTTCTGCTTCTGAGCATCCTCATTGGCGATAATAGCGCGGAGCTCCTTGGCCTCTTTCTCAAGGTCAATGTTGGAAAGAAGGTCGCGGACTGCCTCAGCACCCATGCCACCCTTGAAGTAGATACCATAGTAGCGCTTAAGCTCGGAGAACAGACCCTCATCGGAGATGAGCTCTCTGGTCTCAAGCTGCATGAACTTCTCGAAAGCCTCACGACGAAGCGTCTTCTCTTCCTCGTACTCTTCCTCAAGATCAGCGACGCCTGCACGAATCTCGTCCTCAGAAAGAGGCTCAAAATCGCCAAACTCGTCATCCTGTGGCTGGCCCTGCTCGCGAAGACGTGCAATCTGATCGTCACGCTCTGCGTCAAGCTCTTCGAGGTCTGCTGCAAGCTCCTCACGAAGATCGTCTACGTCAGCCTCACGTGCCTCAGTGTCAACACTGGTGATTACGTAAGATGCAAAGTAGAGGACTTTCTCGAGGTCCTTGCTCTTGATGTCAAGAAGACGTGCCAGAGGGAAGCTGGTTGGGCTCTTGAAGTACCAGATGTGGCTTACAGGAGCAGCAAGCTCGATGTGGCCCATGCGGTCACGACGAACCTTTGCGGTGGTTACTTCAACACCGCAGCGCTCGCAGGTAATGCCCTTGAAGCGAATGCCTTTGTACTTACCGCAGGCGCACTCCCAGTCCCTTACAGGTCCAAAGATCTTCTCGCAGAAAAGGCCGTCCTTTTCTGGCTTAAGGGTACGGTAGTTGATGGTCTCAGGCTTCTTTACCTCGCCATAGGACCAACCGCGGATATCATCAGCAGACGCTAGAGAAATTTTAATAGCGTCAAATTCAGTGGAATCGAAATCTGCCACAGTCGCTACTCCTTATCGGTGGTCGCGTCGCCTACAAGTGCGGATGCACCCTCAGCGTCTTGGGACAGGTCGGAAGCGGTTACCTCAGTGAAGCCAAGGTCGTTGAGGATCTCAACAGCGTTCTTCTCCTCAGGATCTGTGACCTTTGCGGTATTTGCACGCTTACGATAGGAGATTGGCTCAATGTCAAGTGCCAGGGAGCGAATCTCTTTGACCAGAACCTTGAAGGACTCAGGAATTCCTGCAGTAGGAATGTTCTCGCCCTTAACAATGGACTCGTAGGTCTTAACACGGCCGTTGGTATCGTCAGACTTAACAGTGAGGATCTCCTGGAGGACGTTAGCAGCACCGTATGCGTACAGTGCCCAAACCTCCATCTCACCAAAGCGCTGACCGCCGAACTGTGCCTTACCACCCAGAGGCTGCTGGGTAACAAGAGAGTAAGGACCAGTTGAACGTGCGTGGATCTTATCGTCAACCATGTGGCCGAGCTTCAAGATGTAAGAAACACCAACGGTAATTGGGCTCTTGAAAGCCTCACCGGTACGACCATCGTAGAGGGTAGTCTTACCACGCTCGTTGAGCTGTGGAACAAACTCCTCACGCATGTTCTCGCCGTACTCCTTGAGAGCCTTGTTGATCATGTTGATGTTGGTGCGGCGAACAATCTCTGCAACGGACTCATCAGTAGCACCGTCAAAGAGTGGTGTTGCAACAGGAATTGGGCCCTCAACGTAACGCTTAGAATCTGCGTCATCGTCATCCCAACCGTGTGCAGCGCCCCAGCCAAGGTGGCACTCAAGCAGCTGACCAACGTTCATACGGGAAGGAACGCCCAGTGGGTCGAGAATAACGTCTACTGGGGTACCGTCTGCCATGTAAGGCATGTCCTCAACAGGGAGAACCTTACAAATAACACCCTTGTTACCGTGACGACCAGCGATCTTATCGCCCTGCTGAATCTTTCTGCGCTGAGCAACAAAGACGCGGACCAGGTCGTTTACTCCTGGAGGCAGGTCGTCTCCAGCCTCACGGCTGAAGCGGACAACGTCAACAACGCGGCCATAGGAGCCGTGTGGCATCTTGAGGGAAGTATCGCGAACGTCGTGTGCCTTAGCACCGAAGATTGCGCGAAGCAGGCGCTCTTCTGCGGTCAGAGCAGTCTCACCCTTAGGAGTGACCTTACCAACCAGAATATCGCCAGGGCCAACCTCAGCGCCGATGCGGATGATACCGTCATCGTCGAGGTTTGCGAGCATGTCCTCACCAAGGTTTGGAATCTCGCGGGTAATCTCCTCAGCACCAAGCTTGGTGTCACGAGCATCAATCTCGTGGCGGGAAATGTTAACGGAGGTCAGAAGGTCTTCCTGAACAACGCGCTCGGAGACGATAATACCGTCCTCGTAGTTGTAGCCTTCCCATGGCATGTAAGCAACGGTAAGGTTTGCACCAAGTGCCAGCTCAGAGTGGTCAACAGATGGACCGTCTGCGATTGGCTGGCCCTTCTCGACCTTCTGTCCAACTGTGACAATTGGACGGTGGTTGATGCAAGTGGACTGGTTAGAGCGCTCGTACTTAGGAAGATCGTAGCGCTGAGAACCGTGCTCATCGGAGTAGATGACAACGTGAGCTGCGTCTACCTCGGTGACCTCGCCTGCAAACTCTGCGCAAATAAGCTCACCAGAGTCCAGAGCTGCGCGACCCTCCATACCAGTTCCAACAAATGGAGCGTGGGACTGAATCAGAGGCACTGCCTGACGCTGCATGTTTGCACCCATGAGGGTACGCTTTGCGTCGTCGTGCTCAAGGAATGGAATGAGGTTAGCTGCGACGGAGAGAAGCTGACGTGGAGAAACGTCCATGTAGTCAACGTCCTCAACAGGAACCTGTGCAGGTGCACCGAAGGAACCGTCGAAGTCGCGGGTACGTGCAATAACGCGGTCTGCATCAACAATCTTGCCGTCTGCGTCAACCTCAACAAACTTCTTAGACTTAGGGTCAATTGGGGTGTTAGCAGGAGCAATAATGTGATTCTCCTCCTCATCTGCAGTCATCCAAACGATGTCGTCAGAAACAACGCCGTCTGTGACCTTACGATAAGGAGCCTCGATAAAGCCGTACTCATTTACGTGAGCGTACAGTGCCAAGGAGCCGATAAGACCAATGTTTGGTCCCTCAGGAGTCTCGATTGGGCACATACGGGAGTAGTGCGAGTTGTGAACGTCGCGGACTGCGGTAGGAACGTTGGTACGACGGCTGGAGCCGGACTTGTGTCCTGCAAGACCGCCAGGTCCCAGAGCAGAAAGACGACGCTTGTGGGTCAAACCAGCAAGTGGGTTTGCCTGGTCCATGAACTGCGAAAGCTGAGAAGAACCGAAGAACTCCTTGATTGCAGCAACAATTGGACGGATGTTGATCAAAGACTGTGGAGTGATGTCGTCTGCGTCCTGAGATGCCATACGCTCACGAACAACGCGCTCCATGCGGCTCATACCAATGCGGAACTGGTTCTGGACCAGCTCACCAACGGTACGGACGCGGCGGTTGCCAAAGTGGTCAATGTCATCAAGGTGCTTAGACTCATCACCTGCATGCACTGCAAGAAGGTACTGAAGAGCTGCGACAATGTCCTCTTTGGTAAGGACACGAACGTCTGCAGGAATCTCTTCCTCAAGCTTCTTGTTGATCTTGTAACGACCAACGCGAGCAAGGTCATAGCGCTGCTCGTTGAAGAAGAGGCCGTCAAGCAGAGAACGGGCAGAGTCAACAGTTGGTGGCTCACCTGGACGCTGACGACGATAAATCTCGATAAGAGCATCCTCACGTGTGGTTGCAACATCACGCTCAAGTGTGTTGCGAACAACATCGGAATCACCAAGGAGCGAGAGGATCTCGTCATCGGTAACAGCAATGCCAAGTGCACGGAGGAAGACGGTAGCGCTCTGGCGACGCTTGCGGTCAATGGAGACGACCAGGTGGCCGCGCTTATCAACCTCAAACTCAAGCCATGCACCACGTGCAGGAATGAACTGAGACTTGTGGACCAGAACACCGTTGTCCATCTCTGACGAGAAGTACACGCCAGGTGAACGAACGAGCTGTGAAACCACAACACGCTCAGAACCGTTGATGATGAAGGTACCGCGCTCAGTCATCAGTGGGAAATCACCCATGAAGACAAGCTGCTCCTTCATCTCACCAGTCTCTTTGTTGACAAAACGGACGTCAACAAAAAGAGGTGCTTGATATGAAATGTCTTTTGCACGACACTCAGCCATTGAATTGGCAGGGTCGCCGAACTGATGGTCACCAAAGGTGACCTGCATGGTTCCAGCGCTGTTCTCAATTGGCGAGAACTCAGCGAAGGACTCTGCAAGGCCCTCTCCCATAAAGCGCTCAAATGATTCCTTCTGTACAGAAATCAGATTTGGCAGCTGCATAGCTGCGGGAATCTTACTGAACGTCCTGCGTCCAGTATGCGCCTGAGGCGTGGTGAGGGAAGTCTTTTTAGCGGTAGACACCAGGTTGTCCTCCTTCAAAAGGGTGGAAGGTGGCAATTGTCGCAACCTAGTAATTTAGTCAAGATTTTAATGCGCGTCAACAGAAAAACACTTGATTTTTTAAGACGTTTTGACTATATTATCGCGTTTATGTTTTTCAACTGCACAAACGTTATGTTGCAGGTAAATCCTTGACTAACTCGTCTTTTCTAGTTGTGAAGATTTTGTGGAGAAGGTCCACGGAGGCAGAAATCACTTTCGGTGAG
>CALHQT010000076.1:0-16634 GCA_938038135.1 uncultured Atopobium sp. | reverse complement strand
TCGTAAGCGCCATTGTAGACCCATGGGTCACTACCTTGTCTTTTGTTGTTGCACTAGCAATGAGAATTCAAGCACTGAAAAATCCGCAAGGCGTTCCGCAACCAGGTCAACTGTCCAATGTGGTGGACACATGACCGCATTTCAATGACTACTATCTGCACTGTAGTAAGTGTTCTTGTTCAAAAAGGCGTTTAACAGGCAAAAGACACATCAAACATAGGAGGAATTATGTCTTTAACACGTCGCGAGTTCATTTATGCAGGTGCTTCTAGTTTGTTCGCCCTAGGATTGGTAGGATGCGGAAACAGCAACACAACATCCACGTCTACCTCTGATACACAGAAGGAAGAGCCAAAGAAGTCAGAAGAGAAGCAGCCAGAAAAGTATGAGGTTACCATTGGCACACTCACACAGATTACTGATTACAACGGGAATCCAGCAGCAAAAATCACGTTTAACTTCACAAACAACTCTGATGAGACGGCTGCATTTATGAGTTCGGTGCGAGTTGAAGCGTATCAAGATGGTCAGCAGCTTGAAAGTGCAATTTCTGACGGCGTCAATTGGGAAAGCAGTATGACAAAGATTAAGACTGGCACAAGCCTTGATGTTGAGCAAGCTTACAAGCTTATTAGCTCGTCCGATGTTGAGGTAGAGGTATATCCGCTCTTTGGCAAGGATAAGCTTGCTGCTCAGACTTTTAGCCTTCAGTAAAGAGTCTCCTGTTTATACTGTCCAGTTTGATGGACACATACCATCCACTTGATAAGGAATACTTCCTATCAAGTGGATTTTTGTATGGAAGGGCCAATAGACGATGTATACCCAAGTGCTCATTTATGGACGCAGCTTTTATATGAAAGAGTATTTATTTTTTGATGTTGCAACTAGAAAGCTCGCAGTTTATGAAGTCCATTCATCAAAATTTAGAGAAGGCATGCAATCGTGGATACTTCTTGTGTGCTCTTTCTCAAAAGATGAGCGGAACGTCTTTAAGGTCATTGAGAATCAGTTTTTAGAATCGCAAGAAATTGAATCCAGAGAATTAAAAATTCCGGTATCTGAATGTCAGAAAATTAGCGAAAAAATTAATGAACTAACAAATCCAATCGTTAACGGAATGTTAGAAGAAGAGCAGGAGAGAATTTCTACTGTTAATTATGAAGGGGGACTAATACTGGATGAGGGACCAATTTACAAAGTAGTTTTACGAGGCAATGCAATGATTCCCTTAGTTTTTGATGAGATACAGTTTGGATCAGAATTACATAAGCTAATTGACTTGGTATTAAGAAATGTTCCAACGTTTTAGTTCCATAAAAAAGAGGGCCGCCACCAGGCAGCCCTCTTCGCGTTTGTGCTGGCGAGAAGAACGTCACGCTTGAACGATTTTCTCGCCAAACGCTGGTTTTTTCTCGCTAAATGGTGAACTTAGTAGGTAGGGTTCTCCACCTCAACCTTGTCGACCTCCTGGAAAGGAGCAAGGGTTGAGACCATGACGATTGGCTCGTCATAAGGGTTGTTGACGTAGTGGACCTCGCCGGGCTCAATGTGGATGAAGTCGCCAGCCGAGAGAGTGTGCACCTCGCCGTCTACCACAATGTCAACCTTGCCCTGAAGGATATGGAAGTTCTCCTCCATGATGTTGTGGTAGTGGGCCTGGAAATCCTGGCCTGGCTGGAACTGGACCATGGCATAGTTCATGCGAGGGCCCTTCATCAGGTACTTAGGGCCGTGATCTCCGCACCTATACTCAAAATCGTTCTCGTTGACAATAAACATCTTGCTTTCCTTTCAGGCGCAACTTGTACTGCGACCAAACGTTCTTCTTGCGTGCCACGCGTAACCGCGGCGCGGTGGAGTCCCGGCGCTTACAGACCAGGTGCTCTCCACATGCTCTTGACCTTGCCCTCTTCTGCAAGCTCAAGCTGACTCTTGTAAACATCCTTCCACTGGACATACAGCTGGTCGTAAACAGCCTTGTTGTCGGGGTTAGGGGAGAATGTCTTATCCCATTTAACAACGCGCTTTGCACCCTCAGCGATGCTTGGATAGATGCCCACACCGTAGCCTGCAAGAACAGCGGCACCCAGAGCAGTTGCCTCTTTGACCTCTGGAATGCGAACGTTCTTGCCGGTAACGTCGGCAACAATCTGTGCCCACAGAGGGCTCTTGGAAGCGCCGCCTGCAAAGATGAGCTCGTCTGGCTCATTACCCGTAGCCTCTTTGACCAGGTCAATATGGCCACGGACGAGAAGGGCGGTGTTCTCCAAAATTGCGCGATAGAAGGTGTACTTGTTGAAGCGCTCTGGATCAAGCTCAAAGTTGGTAAACGTTGGGCTAGCATGAGTCCAGTGAATGTAGTTCATAACGTCACTGAAGCAGCAGAGCATACCATGGCTACCTGCAGGAATCTTGGCAGCGTGCTCGTTCATAACATCGTAGACGTCAATGCCGCGCTCTTTTGCTTCGGCCTTTTCTGCCTGGCAGAAGCCGTCACGATACCAACGCATAACCAGACCAGGCTTGAATGCCAGAGCTTCGTACTGCCAAATCTGTGGAATAGCGTGGCAGTTTACACGGACGCGATAATCTGGGTCTGGAGTGCTCTTATCGGTGTTGAACTCGTACTGCCAGAAGCTGCCACCAAAAACACCAGCCTGACCAGGTTCGCAAGCGCCAACGCCAATCATGCCCAGCTGGCAATCGCCACCACCGACAACAACAGGTGTGCCCTCAGCAAGGCCCGTCTCTGCTGCAGCGTCTGCAGTTACGGAGCCAAGAACTTCTCCGCACTCAACAACCTGACCAAATAGGTCATCGCGAAGACCGCACTCCTTTGCAATCTCTGGATCCCAAGCGCGCTCTTCCAGGCTCATGATGCCGGTGGTGCTGCCGTTTGATGGCTCAACCGCAAGAATGCCGGTGAGCTTGTAAGCAAGCCAGTCGTTGAACATGCCAATCTTGGCCGCCTTGTTGTAGATCTCTGGCATCTTGTTCTTAACCCAAAGAAGACGAGGTAGAGCGCCTAGTGCATAGGTCTGGCCACTCTTCTGGTAAATCTTCTTCTCAAGCTCTGGGTCCATATCAATGAGCTGCTTGACCTCGTCAACGCTTCGAGCGTCAACGTTAGCGCACGCCCAAATCTCGTTGCCGTCCTGGTCATACAGAAGGATTCCCTCGCGCATACAGGTAGTGGAAATACCAGCGATTTCTTTAGGATCAATGGAGGTCTTTGCCAGAACCTCTTTGATGCAGTCCAGAGCAAGCTGCCAGTCAGCAACCCAATCAAAGTCCATGCTGCCAGGCCAACGAGGGTCCTCATGGTGCTCCCACTCGCGTTGAGCAACCCCAACCTGCTCACCGTCAACACTAAAGAGAACGGCGCGAATACTTCCTGTTCCCGCGTCTAGTGCAAGAAGATACTTGCTCATTAGATCCTCCTTGTTTACGAAAGAAGCAGCTCAGCAGCGGTGTCTGAATCCGTAATCAACACGTTCAGATAGCCGCCGTTAAGTACTGCTTTAATTGCCGTAACCTTATCTTTGCCACCAGCAACGCCAACAACGTTCTTGAGCTGGCGAAGTTTGTCCAGATCGGTACTAATGACGCGATCTTCAATTTCTGTCTGAATAAGATTGCCGTCTTTATCCATAAAGTGATTCAGGACGTCGCCGACGGCTCCCTGCATCTTAAGCACGGTCAGCTCGCCCTCGTTAAGGATGCCGTTACGCAAAACGGTGGCACCCTCAACTGCGGCGCCGATGCCGACCACACTCATGTCTGCGTATTCCGTCATAGTGGACACGTCTTGCAGGCTTTTCTCGTCAAGAAGTGCATCGCGCACTTGGCGAGAAGACACAACAAGTGGAGACGGTGTCAGGAACAGGTGCATGGAGTAGGCGGTGGTGCCAACGGTTGGCAGGTAGTAGCTCACGCCGCCCGTAAGGCTTACAACGTTGAGCGACTCCTCGCGGTTCTTGGCAAGAACTCCCAGCATACGGCTGACGGTATCTCCGTAGCCAATGTTGAGGTAGCCGTCCTCACGTAGGTGGTCAGAGACGTAGTGAGCTGCGCCCTGAGCAATAGATTGATTAATGGCAGAGCTGTCCAGGGGAGTTGGAACTACAAAAGCGTCCTTGAGGCCAAAGCGGTCAATAAGGAGTTGTTCTGCGGAAACGCGCTGGCTATCGTTTTTTCTGAAGCTGAACTGAACAATGCCTTGAGCGCGAGCCTCTTCAAGCAGACGAATAACTTTTGCACGAGAAACCCCCATGACCTCAGCAATCTGAGCCTGGGTGTTATCTTCCATGTAGTAATACCATGCAGCCTTAGTAGCTAGTGCATAAGTTTGTTCGTCCATGCATCCTCCTGTTGATACTTTTGTTTAATGATAAAACATTTGTATCTAACATACTAGACTTCATTATAGTAATTATTCTCCCTATTAACAGGAAGATATACTACAAATACCATAATTGCGTATAGAGGTATTGCGGACTATTGTTCATGATACAATCAAAAATACCATTCACGGCAGTAATAATACCGTTTGCCGTGACGGTGCTTTGAAGAATGCTTATTTATATATATCTTCAAAGTGTGAGATTTTGTACGGCCGTTTGTTATTTTTGGTAGGAGGTACTATGGGTGAAACTTTTGACATCGATATCGATGTCACTGACCCAAAGTCGCCTGAAGGAAAAGATGCGTGTGAGCAGTGCGACACACTTCTTTCCGTCCGCGGAATCAAGAAGTCATTTGGTTCCAACGAGGTATTAAAAGGCATTAACTTAGATTTGGCGCCAGGAGAGGTCATCTCTCTTATTGGTGGCAACGGTTCCGGTAAATCTACCCTCATGAAGATCATCATGGGTATTTACTCTGCCGATGAGGGAGAAATTTCTATCGATCGTCAAAAGGTTGATATCTCCAACCCTAAGGCCGCACTTGCACACAGCATTTATATGGTTCCTCAGGAGCCAATGCTGTTCCCTAACATGACCGTTAGAGAGAACATCACCATTGGTTTTGAGGCTCCAAAAGCTGAGCTCAATAAGATGCTCGAAGACACTATGAAAGAGATTGGCTGGGAGCTTGACCTGGACCGCAAGGCAATGACGCTTTCTATTGCTGAGCAGGGCATGGTTGAGATTCTCCGCGGTCTTATGCGTCACTCCGAGATTCTTATTCTGGACGAGCCAACTTCCGCACTTACTTTTGATGAGGTACAGAGCCTCTTCAAGGTAGTCCAGGAGCTCAAGCAGAAGAACATTGGCATCATCTACATTACCCACCGCCTGGCTGAGGTCTTTGAGATTTCTACCAGCATTGGCATTCTGCGCGACGGCGTTATGGCTATGCGCGGCAAGGTAGAGGACTTCACGCGAGAAGATCTTGTACGTGGACTTCTTCCACCAGACGCAGCAGAGATTAAGAAAGAGATTGCCGAGAGCGCAAACATTGATTACGACGCAGAGCCTATTTTTGAGCTTGCTGAGTTCACCGGCTATGGTTTTGCTGACGTAAACCTCAACATTTATCCAGGCGAGATTGTTGGTCTTGCAGGTATCGTTGGTGCTGGTAGATCAGAGATGGCTACCACCATTTACGGTATGGATAAGGTCCTGGGCGGCAAGGTATTTGTCGACGGTAAAGACATTACTGGCAAGTCCACCAAAGACGTTATTGCTGCAGGCCTGAGCTATGTCCCAGAGGACCGCTTCAACGACGGTCTGTTTAGAATTCGTGACGTTGCCGAGAACACCACAAGCGCTCTTCTCGCCAACTCTTCCCTGGGTAAGCTGTTGCTTAACCGTAAAGAAGAAAATAGGGTTTCTCAGAACTACGTTGATAACTTCCGCACCAAGGTCACAGGCCTTGATCAGGAGGTAGGCGGTCTTTCTGGTGGTAACCAGCAGAAGATTGTTATTGGCCGTGCATTCTCGGTTGCTCCAAAGGTTGTTATTTTGGACGAGCCAACTCGTGGTATTGACGCTGCTGCTCGTGGCGATGTATACGCCGTTTTGCAGGAGCTCCGTAAGCAAGGTGTTTCTATTCTTTTGATTTCTTCTGATATGGAAGAGATTATTGAGCTTGCTGACCGTGCGTTTACCATGTACCAGGGGCGCATTAATCATGAGTTCAAAAAAGAAGAAATTACGCAGGACAACCTCATGTCCGCTGCATTTGGATTGTAGGAGGTGACGTATGGATCTTGTAAAGCGCCTTCTCAAGGCTAGGGGACTGAGCAGCCTCGCGTTCCTGATTGCTCTCTTTATTATTGTTGGTGCAATGAATCCTGCATTCTTGACGCCAGCAACAATTGCTGCCTGCTTTAACACGTCCGTTGTCTACACATTGGTCGCTGTTGGTGTGGCTTTCACCCTGTTCATTGGTGAGATTGACGTTTCTGTTGGTTCCAACCTGGGTCTTGTTGCTGTGGTAGTTGGCAGCATGCTCAGAGATGGAACTCCACTTCCTGTTGCTTGCCTGGTAGGTATTCTTATTGGTGTAGCAATTGGTCTGGTAAACGCCTGGGGCGTTGCTGTTATGAAGGCTCCATCGCTCATCTTTACCCTGGGTACCAACGGCGTTCTGCGCGGTATTGTTTACGTTTACACCAATGGTCAGTGGGTTGAGAACCTTCCTAAGGAGTTCAAGGACTTCTCGGCAGTAACTGGTATTGGTGACTTCACCGTTTACTACTGTGCAGTTATCGCACTGGTCATTCTGATTCACTTTGCACTAACCCAGACCCGTCGCGGTCGCTGGTTTGCAGCAGTTGGCGATAACGCTAACGGCGCAACCCTGGTTGGTATTCCAGCTCTTCAGACCAAGATTCTGGCATACGTCATCTGCGGCGTTATGGCAGCTATCGGCGGCATTATCTTCTGCAGCCGTATTGGCTTTGTTACCCCAATGAGCGGTAACGGCTACGAGATGAAGGCTATTGCAGCCTGCGTTCTTGGTGGCGTTAGTCTGCTTGGTGGCGTTGGCTCCGTCCTTGGTGCGGCTGTCGGTTCTGTCATCATGGCATCCATCAGCTACCTGTTGGTCTTCATGGGCTTCTCGTCAAATTACGACAACGCAATTACCGGTGTCATTCTGATTGTCATTGTTGTTGTGGACGCCCTGCTCCAGCACCGCTCCATTGTTCAGAACAGGCACGCTCGCCTGAACGCACGTGTTTCTCCAAAGGCAACTTCTGAGGTTCTTGCAGAGCAGATTGCGGACTTTGGTGAAGCTGCAATGAGCCCTTTGGGTAAGAAGGGCGGTGTTCGCTAATGATGAAGACACTTAAGGGATTTTTGTCCAAGGGTCAGACAAGCTGGAACATGATCCTCATCGGTCTGCTTGTGCTTGAATTTGTGATTTTTGGTGCTGCAAACGGTAAGTTCCTGCGTCCAGCACTGCTGTTTACCAGCATTAACGATAACCTGCCAGTCTTTATGATCTCGCTTTTCGTAACGCTTGTTATGGTTACCGGTGGCATCGACATCCAGGTTGCGTCTCTGGTTGGTCTGACGTCCATCACCATTGGCGTTGGTTGGCAGGACTTTGGTCTTCCTATCTGGGGCGCCGTGGGTGTTGCCTTTGTCCTGGTTGTTGCTTGTGGCGCGCTTTCGGGCTTCTTGATTGCGTACTGTCGAGTGCAAGCAATGGTTGTTACCCTGGGCGGCAGCTTCCTGTACTCCGGTCTGGCGCTGCTCATCTCTACGCTCTCCAAGACCGAGAGCTACCAGGGAATTGGTGGTTTCCCCGAGGACTTCAAGTTTGTATCTAACTTCCAGCTCTTTGGTGTCATCCCATTCCAGCTGCTCATTTATATCCTGATGCTGGTTATCGCGTTTATTCTGCTGCATAAGACCAAGTATGGTCGCCGTATTACCCTGGTTGGCGTCAACCAGAGCGCAGCTGAGTTCTCCGGTATTAACAGCCGAGCAGTCATTATGTCCACCTACATGCTCACCGCAGTTTCCGCTGTTATTGCAGGTGTTGTTCTGACCGCTTACCTGGGTACCGCTAAGTCCGATCTTGGTGCCGACCTTACCATGGACATCATCACCGCAGTTGTTTTGGGCGGCACGCTTTCCACTGGTGGTAAGGGCTCCATCGTTGGTACCGCACTCGCTTCGTTTGTCATTGCATTCCTGCGCTTCGGCTTGCCACTGTGCTTCAAGGTAAGCCCACAGTACCTGGATATTCCTGTTGGTGTCCTGCTGGTTGTTGTCATCGTTGCTCGATCGGCAGCAAGCGGAACAAATATTGGTACGTTTTTGAAATCGCTGCTTTCTAGCAGCAGTAAAGCCAAGGCATAAGCTTTGGGGAAATTGTGCCTTAGGCACAGACAAGGGAGGTTACCTATGCAAGAGATTACTCGTCGTGGTTTTATTGGTGCCGCTGGTATCACCGCAGTTAGCGCTGGCCTCGCTCTGGCAGGCTGCAATAATGGTGGTGGCGAGAAGAAAGAAGAGACCAAGAAGTCCGAGGGTGGCAAAGACGTCAAGGGTAAGACCGTAGCATTTATTCCTAAGGTCACCGGCAACGCATTCTTCGAGTCCGCAAACAAGGGCGCACAGGACAAGTCCAAGGAGTGGGGCTTCACCGTTGACTACATCGGCGACGCAACCGCTTCCGTTTCCGCTCAGGTTTCCGTCATCAACCAGGCAGTTGCTAACGGCGTAGACGCAATCAGCATCTCCACCGTTGACGCAAAGGGCGTTTCCGACGCACTGAAGAAGGCAACCGCTGCTGGTATCGTAGTTACCACTTGGGACTCTGACGCTAACCCAGAGGATCGTACCCTCATGGTTTCTCAGGGTACCCCAGAGATCCTTGGTCAGATGCTTGTTGACATGGGCGTTGCTGGTCTCAAGGAGCGCGGCAAGGACCCAGAGAAGGACGAGATCACCTACGTCTGGCACTACTCCCAGGCAACCGTTACCGACCAGAACTCCTGGCAGGTAGCTGCACAGAAGATCATCAAGGAGAAGTATCCTAAGTGGAAGAACGTCCACGAGAACTACTACTCCAACCAGGACGCAGAGCAGGCAATCACCATTGGTGAGGCAATTCTCGACGCTTACCCAGAGATCGACCTGATCATCTGCAACGACTCCACTGCTCTTCCTGGCCAGCTCCAGGCTGCAGAGAACAAGGGCTACGACGAAAAGAAGATCACCATCACCGGTTTTGCTTCTCCACAGTCCATCAAGTCCTACTGCGAGCACGGCACCATCTACAACTGGGGCCTCTGGGACTGCGCAGTTCAGGGCGCTATGGGCTGCTACGTTGCAGCATTCCTCGCAGCTGGTAACGAGGTCAAGGTTGGCGATACCATCTCCATCCCAAGCATCGGTGATGTCAAGGTTGAGGCTAACGACTCCATCTCCGAGGGCGCAAAGACTGGCGACAAGAACAACGGCGTTGTCCTGCTTCCTGAGCGCCTTGTCTTCACCAAGGAGAACATGAACAACTACTCCTTCTAATCAAGGCGTAAGTTCACGGCGTAAGTTTGCGGCTGGCGAGAAGACCGATCTTCTCGCCAGCTTATGAGGTAATTCAGCCGCAGAGGGAAGCGGCTCTTCTTGGGTGTACGCTGCCCAAAGAGGTGCGCCTCCTCTGCGAGCTTTAAGGTTTTATTGAAAGGATTTTCATGGCAGATCTGGACGGATTGAAAGTAGCTAAGGATTATCACGTAGACACTCCTTTTGCTAACAATCAGGGATTTTATGTAAAGGGTGCAAACAACCTCGACTGGGGTATGCAGAAGCACCTCTCCAACATCTTTGATCCAAAGAGCGGCAACACTGTAATGTTCGCATTTGACCACGGTTACTTCATGGGTTCAACCGCTGGTCTCGAGCGTCTTGACCTGCTGCTTCCACAGCTTGCTCCTTACGTCGACTGCTTCATGGGCACCCGTGGCGCAATTAGGACTTGCGTTTCTCCTGAGGTCTCTAAGGGCATCGCTCTTCGCGTTTCTTCTGGTTCTTCTATGCTGCAGTCCGACCTCTCGCACGAGGTTGTTGCTGTTGACATCGAGGATGCTATCCGCATGAACGCAGACTGCATGGCTGTTCAGACCTTCATCGGCGCTGATGGCCAGCTCTCCAGCATCGATAACCTGAGCCAGGTTATCAACGCTGGCTTCCGCTACAGCATTCCTACCCTTGGCGTTTGCGCTGTTGGTAAGGACATGGAGCGCACCGGTCGCTTCTTCAAGCTTGCAACCCGTATCATTGCTGAGATGGGCTGCCAGATTGTTAAGACCTACGACTGCGAGGACTTCGAGGAAGTTGTTGCAGCATGCCCAGTTCCAATTGTTGTTGCTGGCGGCAAGAAGCTTGCTGAGCGCGACGCTCTGCACCTTGCATACGACGTTATCCGCAAGGGCGCTCGCGGCGTTGATATGGGCCGCAACATCTTCCAGAGCACCCATCCTCTGCAGATGGCCGAGGCTGTCCGCATGATCGTTCACGAGGGCGCAACCGACGCTCAGGCATGGGAGTTCTTCGAGGACGCAACCCACTAAGAGCGCAACGAGCACGGCGTCGCCGCAGGTACAACGGGCGCGAAAGCGCGCGACCTCCGAGCACGAAAGCGCAGCTCACACGCTGCTTTCTCATGTGACGAGAAACATACTGACCTTGAGCTGGTAATCCTTGCGGATTACCAGCTTTTTTCTGCAGCGCGTTGGCGTCGGATTTTAGGATTGGCGCACAAAATAGTACGGTTTTGGTAAGTCTTGCTGGGGAATCGTATGGCTTTTAGTCAAGATGGCCAGTCGGCTAAGCGGTTTCACTAACCTATATACACTTCTATGCATAAACTTCAGCTAATATGCTTAAAAATGAATAGCGTCATATAAAAGATTTAACTATAGGTAAATTCCGCTTCTAAGGAACACACCTATGACAGATATTCTGCACAATTGCGGCCATATTACACATCAAATGAAGATAATCTGCACGTTTTAGCTATTTTCGGCGTCATGTATACGTCTTTTTGACAGATTATCTGTCATAGGTGTGTTGTGGAGATCTGAAATTTATCTCCTGAGCCGATGGCGAGAAGCCCCGATTTTATCGCAAGTCGTATACCTGCGATTTTATGTGATTGCATATTTTATAAGTTCGGAGATTTATATAAAAAATTTCATGGCATCTTTTGGGTTGCACTTGAGCCACATTCAAGATGTATTTAAGAGCCATTGCCATTGCCACTGCCATGACATTTATAGAAATTCAAACGATATTCAAGCAGCTATCTGCAATCTTCCGGGAAATTTAAATCAGCTTAACAGCGATTTAACACCTCTTCTGCTGTACTAGAGCCAGGAGAAGGGAGTGTCTATGAAATCAAAGCAAGCTTGTGGTTGGAACTGCCGCCTACGTATCCTGCCTATTCTATTTTTGCTATTAGGATGTGCATTTGTAGTCTATGGCGCTTCTCGCGGAGAGGTTAGTGTCGTATTGGGAAAAGCGGTACGAATCTGCCTTGAGTGTGTAGGTATTGGTTAGGTGACCTGCAGTGAAAGTGTTCTCAGGGATAAAATTTCTTGGAAAGAAAGTGCGAGAATTTATCACTAAAAGAGGTTTCGTGCAGGCATGCGCAACCTTTCTAACCAACCCTCACCTAACAAATTTTGCCAAGGGAACTATCTATACCGGTCCTGCAAAGTCAGTCTGTGTTCCTGGACTTAACTGCTATTCTTGCCCAGCAGCTACGGGCGCTTGCCCTATTGGAGCATTTCAGGCAGTAGTTGGATCTTCTAAATTCAGCTTCTCGTATTACATTACGGGTATTTTGATTCTCATTGGAACTTTGCTAGGCAGGTTTGTCTGCGGATTTCTTTGTCCATTTGGCTGGGTACAAGATCTTCTCCACAAGATTCCATTCCCAAAAAAATTTAGCACTAAAAAGCTCAAAGCCTTGCGCTATTTGAAGTACGTCATATTAATTGTACTTGTCTGGGCTCTACCAGCTTTGATTCAAAATGCTGTAGGAATGGGAGAGCCTTATTTCTGTAAGTATGTTTGTCCACAGGGAATTCTTGAGGGAGCAATTCCGCTTTCTTTAGCAGATGTCAGCATTAGGGCAGCTCTGGGCACACTTTTTACGATGAAGTTCAGCATTCTGGCAACTGTCGTACTGTTGAGCATCATGTTTTATCGTCCTTTTTGCAAATGGATTTGCCCGCTCGGAGCTTTTTATTCTCTATTCAATCGCATCTCAATTTTGCAGTATCGAGTTGACGAGAAGACCTGTGTAAGCTGCGGAAAGTGTGCGCGTACATGCAAGATGGACGTAGATATTACGAAGAATAACGCAGCTCTTGAGTGCATTCGTTGCGGAGAGTGCATAAAGGTATGCCCTGTTCATGCGATTGATGCAAAACTCCTGTTAATCAACAAGAAAATTGAGCAGTCGGAAAAGGTTGCTACAGCAAAGCACTTGGCTGATCTACAGGCGACAAGCTCAATAAAGTAAGTGTCATAAAACGTGTATAGCTACGTTTCGTACGTAGAAAAGACAGAAAGGACTATGAAATGAAAAAATTTGTAACAAAATCCCTGACGTATGTCGCTGGCCTACTTATGGCAGTTGCGCTTGTTGGATGCAGCGTTGGTGGTACTGGCAACACGGGCACAACAACCGCTCCAACTGCCGAGCAGCAGAATTCTGCTGCAGTTCCACCTGAGGCGGCATCAAAACTGCACCTCAAGGACGGCGATACCTTCCCAGATTTTAAGGCAACAGATATCACTACTGGCGCTACCTATGACAACACCGTATTTGGACAGAATAAGGTCACTGTTCTGACCTTCTGGTTCAATGGCTGTACTGGCTGCATTCAGGAGATGCCAATGCTTCAAGAACTTGCTGATACCTATAAGGACAAAGGTGTCAATGTCCTGGGTGTCAACGCCGAAGCCGCATACACGGACGACGCTAAGAAGGAAGCCGTGAATATTCTCCAGAAGCAGGGTGTTACCTACGGAAACGTCGCTCTTGATCCTCACAGCGATGGCGGTCACGTTATTGAAGGCCTAACAGCGTTCCCAACTACTATGGTTATTGACCAGAACGGTAGACTTGTGGGCGATCCAATTACCGGTGGCTCCAGCAAGCTTCAAGGCAGCGAATTGCAAAAGCGCGTTGACCAGGCCCTTGCTCAGTCAAAGTAGGTTATAGAAACTTACATACCGCTCACGGCACACGGCGAGAAGAACTTCTCGCCGTACGGCTTAATCGGTTAGCATTTGAAGCGCAATGAAGATTACGTCTGGGCTGAGCTGTCTAAGCTTGGCCCATGCGTAATTAAATGCCTGAACACGTGGTCAAAACGTACTTGAAGGGGAAGACTTGAAGATCCTTGTAGTGGAAGATGAAAAAGAGCTTCTTGCCTCTATTGGAGAGGGACTTGAGCTGGACGGATATTACGTTGATCTTGTCGATAATGGCACTCAGGCTCTTGAGATGGCCCAGCTTGAACAGTATGACCTCATCTTGCTTGACCTTAATCTTCCCGGCATCGATGGTTTGGATTTGTTGCGCACACTTAGGTTGGAGCACTCAGAGACTAAGGTGCTGATTCTTTCTGCGCGTTCATCGGTATCTGATCGTATTGTTGGATTAGATGCAGGTGCTGACGACTACCTTATAAAACCTTTTGCGTTTGGTGAGCTCGAGGCTCGCATTAGGACGCTCTTGCGCCGCGAATATACGCATGGAGAAGCGTCTTTGACGCTGGGAGAACTTCGGTTTGACACTACGGCTCGACAAGTTTTTGTTGGAGACGCTCAGGTTAATTTCACCAAGAAAGAGCTCGCAATTCTAGAGTATCTGATGCGACATGCTGGAGCGGTTGTGAGCAGTGAAGAGCTAATGACCCATGCATGGGACAGCAACGTGGACTTATTCAGCAATTCTGTGCGTGTTCACATTTTTTCGGTACGAAAAAAGTTACGAGAAGCTCTTGGATATGACCCAATTTCGAACAAAGTAGGAGAGGGTTATTGCTTTAAGAGGGACAGCGATGACTAAGATAAGTGAAATAATCCCAAAGCCAATGCGGTCAATACGCGCCCAGCTCACCCTTCTTATGGTGGGTTTATTGGTGTGTTGTTGCGTAGTTTTGACTTGGCTTGTGTATCGCTCGACTTCTGAGCTGCTGGAACTAGCTGCAGCTAACGCCATCAACCAGGGAGCTCTTTCTATTGTTTTGGATGTAGATGCTATCGAACGTTCTATCTTGTTTGACGCGCTTGGCATCTTGCTTATTGTGATTGTTGCAGGAAGCTGTGCCGCTTATTTTTTAATAGGCCACTATACCAAGCCAGTTCAACAACTCTCTGCTCACATGAAAGAAATTAGCCCAAATACATTGTCTGATTCCATTGAAATTGAGGGCGGTGGAGAAGAGATTCAAGAGCTGGTTAAGTCATTTAATCAGATGACTGAGCAATTAGATGAAGCATTTGCAATGCAGAGGCGTTTCTCGGCAAGCGCAGCTCACGAGCTTAGAACGCCAATTACCGTACTAAGGACCAAGCTGGATGTTTTTAAGAAAAAGAAACGCGAACAGCATGAATATGACGAGCTTGTAGACACGATGGAGACATACATTGACCGCCTATCTTCCATCATCACTGACCTTTTGGAATTTGCGGAGACATCTGAGCTAGGAGAGGCTGAGGATGTTTCTCTTGATTCGGTAGTTAAAACGGTCGTGGATGATCTTGAATCGGTTGCTCAAAATAATATGGTAAACGTGCAGGTTAACACGCAGATTGATGCACATTCTGATACACAATCTGAGGCACAGACCTTTATCGTTAAAGGAAATACCAATCTGCTATATCGAGCTCTTTATAATTTGGTGGAGAATGCCATTCGTTATAACAATGAAGAAGGTTCAGTCAACATTACTCTAGAAACCAGGGGTCAAGAAGGCGTGGTTATAATTGCCGATACAGGAGTGGGCATTGCACCTGAGCAAAGAGAGCTTGTTTTTGAGCCGTTCTACAGGGTAAATAAATCTAGGTCTAGGGAATTTGGCGGTGCGGGCATTGGCCTTTCACTGGTCAAGACCATCTTAAAGCGACATGGAGCTTCCATAACAGTCTCCGAAAACAACCCTCAGGGCTCTGTATTTACCATTAGGATTCCACTGGTTGATTCTATGGACTCTGAATAGCGTTTAACCCTTCACATACACTGTCGCTCATAGATTAGATGAATGGCAGCTAATGGCGAGAAGTACAATGTCTAAAATAGTTCTTAGCACATAGATGCTCTAGTGATGAAGGGGAGCCAAGCATGGAGTTTATTCTGGATACAGCCGATATCGACGCGGTCAAGCAACTTGATGAGCTTTTGACCATCGATGGAGTTACCACTAATCCTTCAATTATCACTAGAAGCGGTAAGCAGCCCGAACAGGTCATCAAGGAGTTTGTGGAATATCTACTTCCTGACCAGAAATTCTTTGTTCAAGTTGTCTCGACCGACTATCAGAAGATGTTGGAAGAGGCTCGTTATATTTGTGGCCTTCGTCCCGAGAATACCTACGTGAAGATTCCTGTGACTAGCAATGGTTACAAGGCAATTAAGCAGCTCAAGTCCGAGGGTCTTGGTGTTCTTGCAACCGCTATTTATTCCGCTGACGAGGCATTCCTTGCGGCCATGAATGGTGCAGATTACCTGGCCCCTTATGTTAATCGTATGTGCAATTATGGCGACGGTATTGGCCAAGTTTTTGATCTTATGCAGATGCTTGAAACTCATGGACTGGATTCTAAGATTCTTGCCGCATCATTTAAGAATACCGAGCAGGTCCATGCGCTAATCTCTGCAGGTATTGATGCAGTTACTCTGCCACCTGATATTGTTTACACGATGATGGATCATCCTGGCACAAAGATTGCTGTCGATGAGTTCTCTGTCGCATGGCAAGAGGCTTACGGTAGAGATACGCTATTACGATAATAGAATCATTAGTGAGCTCAGTTCTCTTTAGTCAATTCTTTTAATAAAGGTAAAGTCATGTATAAAAGAGCACAATTAATCACTATGAAAGATGTGGAGATTAAAGCCGAGAACTGAAAATTTAAAAATAAATTTTCACCAAGATCAATCGACGTTGTCATTATCAATGTTAGTACATTGAATATCGGCGAAGAATTTGTTGATAATTGAAGTATGTAGAGGCTAATTACTCTAAATACATAAAACACCTCAATATTAATAAAAAGTATTAAGATTACAAAGAGTTCCCACTTCATCATATTAAGTAGGATTCTTTTATTTGTTAGCTGTTTCTTTATTTTTTTATCAGATAGAAGTATTAAGGCAAAAAAATTCGAGTTTCCCAAAAAGAGCATAATAAAATCAGTATAAGATCCAAAAAGTAGAACGAAGAAAGTTGAGAGCACTATTGGAATATAACAAATAATTAATTCCCATGTATGGTTTTGTATCTCAGGAGGTAAATATTCTTTTGACCTAAAAGAAATTTTATTTTGTTCGAATTTGAAAATTGATTTAGCGGATATATACAAAAAAACTAATGAAAGTATTACTAGTAATAGAAAATTATTAGAAAGCAAATAAACCATCATTTTGTA
>CALHQT010000075.1:0-16715 GCA_938038135.1 uncultured Atopobium sp. | reverse complement strand
CACATGAGTAGCGGTTATAACACAAAGTCGTACAGAGACAGCTGGTAATCCGAAATTTTTAATATTTTTGATGTATTATTTTTTTAAATTTTATTCAAATTGTTTGATTAATCAAATGAACAAGTGTTCTACCAGCATAAATATATATGTAGAAATTTTTTGCATATATGAACATAAAAGTAGCAGTATTACACATATGAGATAAAGAAGTATCCGTTCAACACTCCTCGAAATACATTTCTAAAAAATAAAAAAGAAGGCCATACAAGATGACCTTCTTAACATGAAATAAAAAATAATTTTATGTTACGTAACGTGTTATGTTCTGTTTCTGCGATAGAAATCAACAAGAGACTGAGTTGAAGCGTCTTGCTTTGCCAGCTCTTCGTCGTTATGAATTGCAGGGAAAATCTGCTTTGCAAGCTGCTTACCAAGCTCTACGCCCCACTGATCAAAGGAATCAATGCCCCACACAACACCTTCAACAAAGGTAATGTGCTCATAGAGTGCAATAAGTGTACCGATAGCACGAGGATTAAGCTCTTTACCAAAGATAGAAGTAGTTGGCCTATTTCCTTCAAAGACGCGTGCAGAAACCATCCACTCTGGCGTTCCCTCAGCACGGACCTCATCAGCGGTCTTACCAAATGCAAGCGCTTTGGTCTGCGCAAAGAAATTGGAGAGGAAGAGTTCATGGACGTCTAGGTCTGCATCTTTGGTGGCAAAGGCAGTATTTACAAACGCAATAAAGTCAGCGGGAATGATCTGGGTTCCCTGATGGATAAGCTGGTAGAACGCATGTTGACCATTAGTTCCAGCCTCTCCCCAGAAGATTTCGCCTGTCTTTGAAGTAACCGCCGTACCATCCCAACGAGTAGACTTGCCGTTGGATTCCATGGTGAGCTGCTGGAGATACGCAGGGAATCTATGCAGGTACTGACTGTATGGAAGCACCGCATGAGATGCTGCGCCAAAGAAATTAACGTACCAAACGTTTAAAAGACCCATGAGAGCAACAACATTTTGTCTCAATGGAGTGTTCTTGAAGTATTCATCAACTGCATTAAAGCCACTGAGGAATTCTGCAAAGTGCTGTGGACCAAAAACAATAGCCAGCACCAGACCAACCGCAGAATCAACCGAATAACGGCCGCCAACCCAGTTCCAGAAACCAAAGGCATTCTCTGGGTCAATGCCAAAGTCTTCTACCAGATCAAGTGCAGTAGAGACAGCAACAAAATGCTTACGAATAGCCTCTGCATTCTGAGAATCAGAGCCATCAATAATGCCCTGTTCAGCAAGCTTCTCTAAAAGCCACGCACGAGCACAACGTGCATTGGTAAGAGTCTCAAGCGTAGTAAAGGTCTTGGAAACAATAACGAAGAGTGTTGTTTCTGGATCAAGATCCTCGGTTTTCTCGCCAAGGTCAACAGGGTCAATGTTGGAGACAAAGCGAGCAGTAATACCTGCGTCTGCAAAAGGCTTCAAAGCCTCGTAAACCATAACAGGGCCAAGGTCAGAACCACCAATGCCAATGCTTACTACCGTTTTGATGGGCTTACCAGAAACGCCCTTCCACTCTCCCGAGCGAACTCGATCGCAGAAGGCATACATCTTGTTCAGCGTCTGGTGAACGTCAGAAACAACGTCTTGTCCATCAACAATAAGCGTGCCGGCCTCAGTTGCGGGACGACGAAGCGCTGTGTGGAGAACTGCTCGATTCTCGGTAGTATTAATATGCTCGCCGGCATACATAGCGTCTCTACGCTCTTCAAGTTTGACCTCTTCTGCAAGGTCACACAGAAGGTCAAGCGTCTCTTGCGTGGCAAGGTTTTTGGAAAGATCAATCAAGAACTGATCAAGCTCAAACGTAAGATTCTGGACACGCTGAGGGTCTTCTGCAAACCAGTTCTTCAGCGTAGCTTTTGTATCTTTTAAGCTGGCGTAATGCTCTGCAAGGGCGCGCCAAGCCTTAGTCTGTGTTGCGTCAGTAGGCAAAATATGTGGTGCTGTAGGTGATGCCATACCAGTCTCCTTCTTTTGACTATCTCAAGGATAATCTTCGCAACGCTCATGAAACGCCACAATGTCGTTTTTCGTAAAAAATACGACAAATCGTTACTAATAAGGTTCTCCCAAAGGTGGAACTTGTTTAATAGCAGCCCAGCGCAACTGCTTCTGACGAGGGTCCTCGAGCGCTCCGGCAAAGTTATCAAGATTTACCATGCGCATTCCACATATATGCACAAGAATGCGGGGCGAGAAGATCTTCTCGGCATCAGTTGTAAGCTGGTCAAGCTCATCTGCGTATGCCTCGCGCACTGATGTAACTGCCGCATCATTGAGCAAGAGTACCGTGTCAGGGCTAAAAGCACTTATCGCCTGCCTAACAAGCTGGGGATTTATAGAATCGCCTGTTTTTGTGGTGGTAAGCAAGGTAGCCCATGCCTCAGGCGCATAGCCTAAATGCTCTAAAGAAGCTTTAAGTGCAGAAAGTTCAGCCTCTTCAAAGTCTTCCTGGCCTTTTACCAATAAAACCGATGCAAAAGCATTGCCTGCCATACACACCCCCTGAGCAGCAAAATCTCCAAACTCATGCGTTGTTTTTGCCATGTAGGCTTCTTTTCGCATAGATCTTTCGCTTGGCATGCGCACCTCTTTCTTATATGCCAACTATGCACGTAATTCACAATTTGAGCAAGTCTACAAAGTTATGTGTATACACTTTTCTAATTTGGGGATAAGTTTGCTAGCAATAAAAAGTTAATGGCTTTATAGCCGTATGTAACTGGAGGTTCGTTATGGCACAGCAGCTTACTACTGCAGAGTTCGATTCTGTCCTTGCTAACGCAGACAAGCCTGTCCTCGTTGATTTCTGGGCATCCTGGTGTGGTCCTTGCCGCGCTCTTGGCCCAGTCGTTGAGGAAGTTGGCAATGAGATGGCAGACAAGCTTGACGTCTACAAGGTAAATGTTGACGACGAGGCTGATCTTGCAACTCGTTTCCGCATCGTTTCTATCCCAACCCTCATCCTCTTCAAGAACGGTGAGCCAGTTCACACCATGGTTGGCAACCTTCCTAAGGCTGACCTCGTTTCTGAGCTTAACGCTAACCTGTAAGTTCTTGTGTGTCACGCGCTTGCGCTGGCTTATCATTGAACTAAGCGGCGGTACGTCTATCGGCGTGCCGCCTTTTTGTTACAAGGAGAACTAATGGCCGATAAAAGCCTTGATGCCCAGAAGACAGGACTTTTAACAGGAGTTCGCAAGCGCCTTTTTCTACAGCGTCTGCGTTCTAGCCTTTCTACCATCATTCTGCTTGTCTCATCAGCAATTTTTATTTTTCTGTTGATTGACGTTTCTGAAGGCGACGTCATTGGCATTGATCACTTTGCCTACAGGCTTTTTGTTGTCCACCTTAGAACTCCCCTTCTCACAGAGATCATGGAAGGGTTCTCTGGACTTGCAAGCCCCGTCACCGTTATTGTCATGCTTATTGTGGTTGCTGCTTTTGCACCAGGACCAAGTGTTGGCAGGCTTGCCTCTATTAACCTGGGCGGCGTTGTTATTGTTGACCTTATCTTTAAGGCTATTGTCCAACGTCCTCGTCCAGATGGCTTTAGGTTAGTAGTTGAAACTGGCTACAGCTTCCCCTCGGGCCACTCGATGTTCTCGATGGCTTTTTATGGCCTGCTTATTTGGCTTGTCTGGCATTACGAGAAAGACAAGCTACAGCGTTGGATTTGGTGTGGCCTGTTCTCTGGCGTCATCATTATGATTGGCGTCAGTAGAATTTATCTGGGTGTGCACTACGCTACCGACGTCATTGGTGGTTTCTCACTTGCCCTTGTATGGCTAGTGCTTTTTACCAAGCTGATGATACCGTCCCTTATTTACAAGAAGAAAGTACCTCAAGCGAAGACAGACTAATAATCTCTGCGCTGACTACCTGGGCTGTTTCTTCATCAACAATAATGCGTCCCATAGTTGCGCCCTCGCGACCACGCGGGTAGGTAGGGCTTCCTGGATTCATTACAAGTGTATTGGTCCACTCGTCACGCTGTACAAAAGGCTTATGCGTGTGACCGCAGATAGCAATATTGCATTTGACCAGGTCAAGCCTCTCGCGATAATGACATACCTGCCACTTGAGACCAGCTGCAAGGAAAATAATCTTTTTCTTTACCATGGGACCATAGTTGTAGCAGAAATCATTATTCCCCAGGCAAAGCTTAACGGGAGCAATCTTCTGCAGCGTCTGATAATCGGCGTTGGAGGTAATATCTCCTGCATGCACAATGTAGTTGGCGCCTTGCAGAGCTTCAAGCAACTCAGATGACAAATACCCATGCGTATCTGAAATTACGTCAAACCTTACCAGTGCCATACCAAACTCCTACGTGCGCTTTTAGCTGCTGGCGAGAAACCCGTTGAGCTTCTACAGTCCCAGTGCTCGCTTGAGTGCGACCACACGACGGCGAGAAACCGAAATGTGACGCTCCTCAAATCCCTGAATAGTCAACTGTAGGATACCAGCAGAGATAACCTCAACATCGTCAACATACTCAAGATTCACGATAAAGCTACGATGAATGCGGAAGAATCCGTGTGGAGCAAGGCGCTCTTCAAGTTTTTGCAGAGAAATAGTAGACAAGAAACGATCGTCTTCTGTGTAGATGCAAGAATAATCGTCTTTTGCCTCAATAAAGCGAATCTGATCAATTGGAACAAGAACCTTGCTTCCGCTCTTAATGACAGGAATTCGCTCAATGGTTGCCATAGGAGACTGAGGACGAAGGCGCTCTTCAACCTTATCAAGAGCCTGCTCAAGGCGCTCGGTCTCAACGGGCTTCATTAGGTAATCTACCGCGTTAACGCCAAATGCATCCAGCGCGTACTCGCTATATGCGGTGACAAACACAATCTGGGGAGGATTCTTCAGCTTGTGAAGAGCCTCTGCAAGCTGCATTCCATTTGTCTTAGGCATGGAGATATCGAGGAACAAGACCTCAACGCGAGACTCCATGAGTTTCTCGACAGCATCCCTTGCACTTGTGGCCTCAATGATTTCCTCGAGACGTCCGGTCTCCTCAAGCAAGAACTTGAGTTCAGAACGGGCTGGAGCCTCGTCATCAACAATCATGGCGCGCATGTCATTCATCTCCCAACGGCCTAACGCAGCGTTAAGCAAAAACCGATACTACTATGCTGTTGCCTGCAGTGCCGCACCTGCAAGCTTGAGTGTCACGCACGTACCCTGCCCTGGTTTAGACATGATTTCCATGCCAGAGCCAACGGCGTAGAAGCGCTCAACTCGCTCAGCTACGTTCTTAATGGCAATGCCCGTGCCCTCACTTCTCCCCGAAGAGTCTTGCGGGGTAGGACCCTGGCCATTAAGCAAGCGAGAAACAGTCTCTTCATCCATTCCAAGACCATCATCAGCAACAGATATAAGAATATCATCATCATCGCGTGTGACGTGGATGTCAATATGGAGGGCGCCTTCATCTTTCATAGCGTGCCTCACGGCATTCTCGACAATAGGCTGAATCAAAAAAGACGGTACCTGAATATCTTCGCATCCCTCATCGACATGCTCGGACTCTTGAATACGTTCTTCTCCAAAACGCGCCTTCTCAATTGTCAAATACCTGCGCGTTTGTGTCAATTCCTGAGAAAGCGGAATGAGCGCACCTTGAGAGCTCTCAAGCGTACGGCGATAAAACACAGAGAACTCGCGAAGCAGATCTCGCGCCTTATTGGGGTTTGTACGCGTAAGAGATGCAATGGTGTTGAGCGTGTTGAACAAGAAATGCGGATTAATCTGCGCCTGCAAGGCTTTGACCTCGGCTCGAGCGGTTAACTCTGCCTGGCGATCAAGCTCATACGAGGAAAGCTGCGTGGAGAGAAGCTCGCCCAGTCCCTCAGCAATTGCCAACTGCGTACGATCAATTTCAATGCCACGACGATAGTAGAGCTTGATAGTGCCAACCGTGCGGTCCTGAACAATCAACGGGACAATGATGCCAAAGGAGCTGCCGCCATTGCCAAAGCCGCCACGCCTTTGTAGTACCTGCTGACGACTATCTACCGAGACAAACGTCTCCATGCGGCCGCTTTCCAGAACCTCAGTTGCAGGGCCAACCACTTTTGAACCAGGCATATGCGAGGTTGCAATGTCTCCCTCAAAACCCAGCACATACTCTGTATCTGTGATTGAAATAGCTGCTGCAGAAGTTTCTGGAAGCAATAGTGTGCAGATAGTTGGCGCTGTTTCTTGCGACAAGCCTCCGCGTAAGGTCTTGAGCGTCTTAGAGGCAACCTCAAGTGTTCGCTCTGTTGCTTGAGACCTGGCGTGCTCATTACCAGGCTGGGTAGTGCCACCAAGAACAATGACCGTGGCAAGTCCTCCGCCTGCAACAAGAGCGGCAAACAGGTTGTCTGCCATGACGCTCCAAGAAAGCAAGCCCAGCAATACACAGGCAAGAATAATCAGGACTATCCTGGTTGATCTATGTATGTACTGAGCGAGTCTTTGCATGACTGTCTAGTTCCCGACTGATTCTGCAGCAGAATCCTCAGAAGCAAGCTGCTGCGGCAAAGGCGAATGCTTAAGCGCACGAGCCAAAGGAGCTCCGAGTACATAGAGAACAACAGCCTCTCCGAGTCCTGTGGTGATAAAACCAAACAAGAACATAAGAGGATATGATCCATCAAGTTCAATGGTGGTAAATGGAATTGTGTAGAATCCCAATCCCTGAAGCAAAATAGGAAGATATGCAGACACAATAACCGCATTTGCAAGTACTGGACCCAGAAGCGCAAGCGGTACGTTCTTCCTGTTCTTCCAGGTAAACCATGCACCAAGAGCAGTTGCCAAGGAGCCAAAGACTACATCTAACAATCCCAGGGCGCCTGTGCCAGAAATAACCATATTTGCAAGGTTAGCAATAACGCAGCCAAGCGTCAGTCCTGGGATTGCGTCAGCGGTAAAGAGTGCAATAACCACAACCGCCTCAGAAATGCGGAACTGTACAGGACCCCAAGCAAGACCGCCCAAGAAAAGAAGGGCTGCGAGCGTAAGTGCTGCATAAAGGGCAGCAATAATACCAATACGTGCAAGGCGCTGAGCGCGCTGTTTTGTTGCATAAGCTGAAGAAACCTGTGGCAAAACAATCCCCTTGTTAACTCTAAAAATTTAGTTCATGATACGACGAAATGTATATATGAGCAAATGAGCAGCACAGACATACAATTAGTAATGCAGGTGCATTCCTGGATAGACCATCTCACGAGCATGCTTTTGATACGCTGCGACTGCCTCTTCTTCAAAAGCAAGAGGAGTGTCTTCCTCGCCTGCCATATCCAAAATCCACCGTGTGAGATAAGGATTGAGCGGAAGCAGTGGCCCAATAAGCCAGGTGGCAATAGCGTTCTTGCGACGGAAACCTTCCAGCTTGCTTTCTTTATTGATGCCAAAACCTACCTTATTTTTAAGGAAGTAGCAGTTAGAGTTATCTCCCTCGGTGAGTGTGAACTGCATCTTAAAGCCAACGACAACAAAAGGCTCTTTGCCATTGCCAGGATCAAACTCTCCCACCTGGACATCGTGAAAGCGCTGGGGCATATAGCGAGTGGTCGTAAACTTGAAGAGGCCCAGAGCCTCAATTTCAGAGCCGTCAGGATTAACGATTTTCTCGCCAAAAAGCTCTGAAGCGTTGCCCGCAAACAACATAGGAACGCCCTGATCAGCCAGCTCTGCAAGCCTGTCCTTGTAAGGCATAAGGCGAGAAATAATAAGCTCTTGCTGGGCTTCTGTCATGCCACCCATGATGATTGCTGATGGCGTATGCTCCACAAAGTAAGGCGTTGCGGCGTGAGAGGTGTACACAAAGTTCTCTTTTGGAAGGCAGGCCTCCAGGTAGAGAGCATTTCCGTTGTCTCCACCCTGGTTACCGTACTCTGGGTAAAGAATCTCAATCTTAGTTGCTGGATTACTCATGGGAGGCCTCCATCTGTTTCAAGCGCTCAATGATACGGTTTCTGCTGATGTCAGCAATGCCACCGTTATAGAGGCCGTGTGCATAGAAAACGTGCTGGCAAGCGTTAAGGTCAACCAGGTCAGCGGTCTCTTCAGGAGAGCTTGCCACAAAGGTTTTAGCTGGATCAATACCGGCAAGTCTCAGCCTAAGCTGCAGGTCAAGCGATGTGTCGCCATAAATAATGACCTGTTTAACGCTTGGATCTTGTAAGAACTCAAAGTCTGTCTGGTAGTACCAGCCAATATACTCTGTCTGGTCTTTTGCTTTTGCCATGTACGCATCAGCAATCATGATGATAATTGCCTTATCACCTGGCTGTTTGCGAAGGATATCGATGGTGACTGAGGTTGCCGTGTCATTCTCACCCTTAGAAGCCATGCTAATAAGACGACGACCGTTGTAGTCAATCTCGTTATACCTGGAGGAAGCAATGTTGACGCGTTGCAAAGATGCAGCGATAGTTGCAGGCGCAAGACCCATCTCACGCGCGGTTACAATGGCCACAAACAGGTTATAGAGGTTGACGATAGAGTAGCTGTTGAGCTTGTACTCATATGTTGGTGCACCCTCGTGGCAGTGCTCCTTGACCACAAACTTGCCAGTCTCTGGCTCTACCGAGATAACCTCGTAATCAGGAGTTGGGTTGGTATAGCCGCACTCCTCACAAGTTGCGTGACCAAGATGCCTAAGGTGTGCATAATCCCACTTAAGCTTACCACCGCATTTGGGGCAGGCGGTAAGATCTGAAACAATGCCCACTGGCTCTGCGGTGTCTTCTGCCAGCCTTGCAATGGAGTAATACGTACGATGTGTGCACTGAGGAGCAAGTCTGCAGCTAATCATGTCATCTGCGTTCAAAATCAGATGAGTTGAAGCAGGAATGCCCTTATCCATGACGTCAAACACGTAGTCTGGTGTTGCGCTACGAGAGAACGTATCGCGGAACAAATTGGTAACAGACAAAATATCAGGCTGCAGATACGGGAAAATGCGAGGTCCAGAGAGCTCGTCAAACTCCATAACTGCAAGCTTAGTCTTTGACGTACCCTTCCACGTGGCGTTCTTTGCAAACGAGCTTGCAAAGCCGCTGGAAATATTGCCGCCAACGCGGTTAGTGACGGTCTGATAGCCATTGTCGGCGAGAAGATCGTTAAGCAAGTTATTGGTAGTTGTCTTACCGTTTGTGCCGGTAATAAAGACAATCTGCTCTGGCTTAGCAATGTCTCCCAAAAATGCAGGATCAATGCCTTCAGCGATAAAGCCTGGCAGCGTTCCGCCCTCATGGTTAGTCAATTTAAGTGCTGCAAGTGTTGCTTTAGCAGCGAGAAAAGCTACAGGAAATAGTCTGCTCTTTTTTTGTGCCACAGTAACTCCCATCGTGAGCAAAGTCTCTCTAGTTTATCACCTCGCGAGAAGGGCTTGAAGAACACAGGGCTTCTCGCCAAAAATGTCGCATAAAAAAGCCGAGCCAGGATATCCTGGCTCGGCTGAAGCTACGTGAAAGTAAGTTACCTTACTCCTCAGGCTGCTCCTTCTTCTCTGCAGCGTAAAGCTCGGAGAGGCGGACAAGGTGATCGTAGCGAGCCATTGCGGCTTCCTCGTTCTCCTTGAAGAGCTTCTCTGCGTGCTCTGGGAACTCGCGGGTGAGTCGGCTGTAACGAGCCTCGTTCATCAGGAACTCCTGGTAGCCACCCTTAGGTGCCTTAGAGTCAAGCGTGAACTTCTTACCTGCTGGTGCAGATGGGTTGAAGCGATAGAGGTTCCAGTAGCCAGTCTCGACTGCCTTCTTCATCTCCTCCTGTGCGTGAGCCATGCCGCCCTTGATGGAGTGCATCTCGCATGGAGAGTAACCGATGATGAGGGATGGTCCTGGATAAGCCTCTGCCTCAGCAATTGCCTTGAGAGTCTGCTGGAGGTTTGCGCCCATGGAAACCTGAGCAACATAGACGTAACCATAGGTCATAGCAATCTCAGCAAGGTTCTTCTGCTTGATGTCCTTACCAGCTGCAGCAAACTGTGCAACCTGGCCAAGACGGGAAGCCTTAGAAGACTGACCACCAGTGTTGGAGTAAACCTCAGTATCGAAGACAAAGACGTTGATATCCTCGCCAGAAGCAAGAACGTGGTCAAGGCCACCGAAGCCGATGTCGTATGCCCAACCGTCGCCACCGAAGATCCAGAAGGACTTCTTGGTGAGGAAGCTCTTGTTAGCAAGGATTTCCTTAGCTGCTGCAAGATCAGACTTCTCAAGCTCAACAACAAAGGTCTTGGAAGCTTCCTTGGAGAGAGCTGCGTCATTGACGGAATCAATCCATGCCTTAGCAGCATCCTTGAGGTCCTGAGATGCGCCATCCTCATCGACAAGCTGCTGAGCAAGCTCCAGAAGACGCTTCTGCTGTGCCTGGTGACCAAGCATCAGACCCATACCGTGCTCTGCGTTGTCCTCGAAGAGGGAGTTGTTCCATGCTGGACCGTGACCGTTTGCATCGGTAGTAAATGGTGAGCAGGAAGCTGGGTTACCCCAAATGGAGGAGCAGCCAGTTGCGTTGGAGATGTACATACGATCGCCAAAGAGCTGAGTGATCAGACGGCCGTAGCTGGTCTCAGCGCAGCCTGCACAGGAACCGGAGAACTCAAGAAGAGGCTTCTTGAACTGGGATGCCTTGACGTTGTTGGCGACAAGCTCGGTCTTCTCGGAGACGTGGTTAACTGCGTAGTCAAAGATCTCCTGCTTAGATGCCTGCTCCTCAATTGGCTTCATGGTCAGAGCATCTGCTGGGCAGATGTAGACGCAGTTGGAGCAACCGGTGCAGTCGAGCTGAGAAACTGCAATCTCAAACTTGTAGCCCTTAGCCTTAGGACCAACAGCATCCTTGAACTGAGACTGTGCTGGTGCAGCAGCAGCCTCTTCGTCGGTAAGGACGAATGGGCGAATGACTGCGTGTGGGCAGACATAAGCGCACTGGTTACACTGGATGCACTTCTCGACGTTCCACTCAGGAACAACAACAGCAATGCCACGCTTCTCATAAGCAGCAGCACCAAGCTCGAACTGTCCATCAACGTGGTTCTTAAATGCGGAAACAGGAAGTGCGTCACCCTCCATACGAGAGACTGGAGTCATGATGTCGCGAACCTGCTTGAGCAGAGCCTCGCGGCCCTCAAGGGTGATTGTGCTTGGTGCATCCTCTGCAGTAGCCCAATCAGCAGGAATCTCAATCTTAGTAAATGCAGTAGCACCAGCGTCGATTGCCTTGTGGTTCATATCGACGACGTTCTGGCCCTTCTTCAGATAAGAATGAGTTGCAGCATCCTTCATGTACTGAAGTGCGTCTGCCTCTGGGAGAACCTTTGCAAGAGCAAAGAATGCAGACTGAAGAATGGTGTTGGTGCGCTTGCCCATACCAATTTCCTTGGCAAGGTCAATTGCATTAATCAGATAAACGTTAATGTTGTTCTTAGCAATGTAGCGCTTTGCCTCTGCTGGCAGGTGGTGTGCAAACTCCTCTGCATCCCACTGGCAGTTGACCAGGAAGGTACCGCCAGGCTTGACGTCGCGGACCATCTTGTAGCCCTTGATGATGTATGCAGGAACATGGCATGCAACAAAGTCTGCCTTGGTGACATAGTAAGGAGAACGGATCTTGTGATCACCGAAGCGCAGGTGGCTGATGGTGATACCGCCGGTCTTCTTGGAGTCATACTGGAAGTATGCCTGAACATATTTATCGGTGTGGTCACCAATAATCTTAATGGAGTTCTTGTTAGCACCAACGGTACCGTCACCGCCGATACCCCAGAACTTGCACTCAATGGTGCCCTCAGCTGCAGTGTTAGGAGCCTCTGGATCCTCTGGGAGAGACAGGTTAGTAACGTCGTCGACAATACCAACGGTGAACTCACGCTGAGGAGCATCCTTCTTGAGCTCCTCGAAGATTGCGAATGCGGATGATGGTGGGGTGTCCTTAGAACCAAGGCCGTAACGACCGCCAACAACCTTAATGCCTGTACGACCAGCCTCATAGAGGGAAGAAACAACGTCTTCGTAGAGAGGCTCACCAACGGAACCTGGCTCCTTGGTGCGGTCGAGAACAGCAATCTTCTTGACGGACTCAGGAAGAACGTCAACAAAGTGCTTAACGGAGAATGGACGATAGAGACGGACCTTAACCAGACCGACCTTCTCGCCATGAGCGTTCAGGTAATCGATAACCTCTTCAAGGGTATCGCAGAAGGAACCCATGCAGATAACAACGCGGTCAGCGTCTTCTGCACCGTAGTAATTGAACAGACCGTAGTCGGTGCCAAGCTTAGCGTTGATCTTGTTCATGTAGTCTTCAACAACTGCTGGCAGCTGGTTGTAAACCTCGTTGCATGCCTCGCGGTGCTGGAAGAAGATGTCGCCGTTCTCGTGGGAACCGCGGCTTGATGGATGCTCTGGGTTCAATGCGTGATTGCGGAATGCCTGGACAGCGTCCATGTCGCACATCTCAGCAAGATCAGCGTAATCCCAAACGGCAACCTTCTGAATCTCGTGAGAAGTACGGAAACCGTCAAAGAAGTTAACAAATGGAACTTTGCCCTTGATTGCTGCAAGATGAGCAACAGGAGCGAGGTCCATAACCTCCTGGACATTACCTTCTGCGAGAAGTGCAAAGCCAGTCTGGCGAGCGGACATAACGTCAGAGTGATCGCCAAAGATGTTCAGTGCATGAGTTGCAACGGTACGTGCGCTGACGTGGAAAACACAAGGGAGCTGCTCACCGGCAATCTTGTACATGTTTGGAAGCATGAGCAAGAGGCCCTGAGAAGCGGTGTAAGTAGTGGTCAGAGAACCGGAACCAAGAGAACCGTGAACAGCACCAGCTGCACCAGCCTCAGACTGCATCTCGACAACCTTAACAGTTGAACCAAAGATGTTCTTTACTCCCTGTGCGGACCACTGGTCAACATAGTCTGCCATTGGACTTGATGGGGTAATTGGGTAAATACCCGCTACCTCGGTAAACGCATACGACACGTAAGCCGCGGCGTTGTTACCGTCCATGGACTTAAACTTTCTTGCCATATCCTCTCCTTGCCTAATCTGTGATTTCTCACAGTTTGCGTTTGTGCGATCAAAAATAGAGCTGTAGACCCTGGGTGACTACAAAATCAATTTTCATAGTTCGGCCGGCAGCGGTCGCATAATGCTTTTATTATTGCGCAAAAAAACAATGAAACAAATCAGAAATACAAGCTGACAAATACCTATTTTCAGGTAGGAATTTCTACCTGCGGAATTACAAAATAAACATAACACTAAAGTGCAAGTTTTTTGTAAATCGACAAAATATTCAAGTACACAAGCAGCCATCTGTCTGAAAAACAGACAGATTTTTACGTAGGCGCTCAACGTGGACAGCTTTATCGTGCGTTGCGTACCCTTTGCTGGACGAGCCTTAAATATCGTACTTATCTGATTACTTAGCAGCTTTGATTTCACAAAGTTTCTTGTAACCAAATAAGAAACGCTCTCCTATCTCGCCTTGAGCATCAGAAGCACATACGATTCCATGTTCATCTGAAGTAAGGAAAGCTTCATCAAATTCGGCGGTTCCATCAAATACCTGGGCAATAACGTCTGGATTAAACTCTGTTGGCTCATGAAGAGTCTGTGCCAGGTCTAACACTAAACTTGTGACTCCCGATCGAACGCTTTCTTCCGAGACACCCGCAATAAGCTTTCCGTCTTTTACCAGCCAAAGCACCTCTGGTGCACAATGAGTTTGCTGCTCTTCTCGCTGTGAAATCCTTGCGCGTCCCGCAAGAGACAGAACAGAACGCTCTTCCAAAGACTGGTAAGGTCCAACAGTCATAGCAGCCTGTCCATTGCTCTCAAGCAAAATCATAAGAACGCCATCTGGAAACTCTTGTGACCCTTCTTTAAGCGTTCCCTCAATATGCTGCTTAGCCCAAGCAATCAAGTGCGGAGAAACCTCTTTTTGCGCAACAACTCGCTTGCTCAGCGCACGTAAGTGCCTGTTATCAAGAGGGAGGACACCTCCAGATAATCTCCAACGACAAACAAGTTCTGGATTATCAAGCTCAAACTTCTGAGCTGCTTCTAGCTCTTCCTGGTCCACAGTGTCCTCCCCCAACTTTTTTGAAATGAACTGCTAATCCCGAATTAGCAGATTAGTGCCTAAAGTGACGCTTGCTTGTAAACACCATTGCAATGCCGTATTCATCACAAGCAGCAATAGATTCATCATCTCTGACTGATCCACCAGGCTGAATGATAGCCGTTACGCCATGAGCTGCTAGTGTGTCAACGTTATCTCGGAATGGGAAGAAGGCATCAGATGCTGCCACAAGATTCTTTGAATCAATTCCCATGCGCTCACAAGCTGCCTCTGCACGCTCACACGCAAGAAGAGCGGCGTCAACACGATTAGGCTGACCAGGTCCCATACCAATTCCAGCCTGATCTTTTGCAACCAAAATTGCATTTGACTTAACGGTCTTGCAAACTTTCCAAGCAAATACCAAATCGCTCAGCTCTTCTGGAGTTGGTTGGCGCTTAGTAACAACCTCAAAGCTATCTGCAGCTTCGTCTGCGTGGTCAAGGTCTTGTACTAAAAGACCTCCGTCAACAGTTCTCATCTCAAGCTCGCGGCTTCTATCGATTCCGCCCGTAGCCAATACGCGAAGATTTGTTCTCTTTGACAGGCGCTCAAGAGCCTCTTCTGTAAAGCTTGGTGCAATAAGAACCTCAACAAACTGCTTATTGATGTCTGCAAAGTGCTCAACAAACTCCAGAGGAACCTCTCTATTAACTGCAATAATTCCACCAAACGCAGAGATTGGATCGCAAGCAAATGCTCGATCGTATGCCTCAACAACATTTTCCGCCGTAGCAGATCCACAAGGATTCTGGTGCTTCAAAATAATGACTGATGGGTCATCAAACTCACGAACAGCAGCCCAAGCTGCATCAGTATCAAGCAGGTTGTTATAAGACAAAGGCTTGCCTTGTAGCTGCTTAGCATTTGCTAAAGAATGTGCTGGAGCTCCAGGCATCTTATAAAACGCTGCGGACTGCTGAGGATTTTCTCCGTAACGAAGATCTTGTTCTTTTGTTGCCTTTACCAGCAAAGTCTCTGGGAATTTACTTTGCTCTGCTTCAACAACACCAGAAAGGTATGCGGCAATAGCGCCATCGTATGCAGCCGTTGTCTTAAATACCTTCAAAGCCAGTTGCTGGCGAGAAGCCCTTGTAGTTGCGCCGTCATGGACACGCATCTCGTCAAGAACGCGACCATAATCTGCCGGATCAACAACAACCGTAACAAAATCATTATTCTTTGCAGCAGAGCGGAGCATTGAAGGTCCGCCGATATCGATATGCTCAATTGCATTTTCAAGAGTTACTGATGGATCAGCTACAGTCTTCTCAAACTCATAGAGATTAACGCAGACCAGGTCAATCATGCCAATACCATTATTCTCTGCGTCTGCAACATGACCGGGATTATCTCTACGGCACAAAAGACCACCATGAACACGAGGATGCAGCGTCTTAACGCGGCCGTCCATCATCTCTGGAAATCCGGTATAAGACTCAATAGGAACTACAGGCACACCAGCCTCTTCGAGGATTTTTGCGGTTCCGCCTGTTGAAATTACCTCAACGCCAAACTCTTTAGTAAGCGTTTGTGCAAATTCAACAATACCTGTTTTGTCTGTTACCGAAATTAGCGCACGTTTGATAGGGGCCTCAGCCATTGCCGCTCCTTTGTGTTCGACACTTGCTATCAGAAACACTTACAGCCTATCAGCTGCGAAACACTAGGTACTAGATGTAAACAAACTTGAAACTATTCTATAATCTTCCGCTGTAAAACACCTGAAAGGAACTATTTCATATGTCTGCCGATACTCCAATCATAGTCCCCTTCGAAGATATTGACTTATCAGAACTTATATCAATCGTTGAACGCGTCTGGTACTTGGATGGCGATGAATCAAAAGTTGAAAGTCGCTCACTTGCAACTATTGATATCGCCCATTTTATTAGCGTTTCTACTCATCGCTTTATAGCAAAGCAAAATGGCCAAATACTTGCTCTTATTTTCTGCTCAAACGGAGAAACTCCAGCAGATTTTGAAAAATGGCAGAAGTTAGAAAACGAAACAACAGCAAAAGCTAAGAAACTATTGAGTGAAGCTCGCTTTAAGGACTACGAGATCTTTGGTGATGTCGAATCTCATCTTGTTCATGATTATTGGAACACAAACACTAACGATGCCAAATGGGAAATTACTCTGTTCTGCGTTAACCCCGCTATAAAGAGCCAAGGTATTGGAGGCATGCTCTTCTCCTACGTTCTGGACTTTATGAAAAAGCAAGGAGCTAAGCATTACTTCCTTGCAACCGATGACGATTGCGACTTTGGTTTCTATCAGCACAAAGGCCTCACCTGTAAAGATAAGGCAGCTATTAAGTCATCAACAAAAGAATATGGATTTGCCTATATCTATGCGGGAGATCTCTAAGAATGAGTTCTTACATTGGAAGATTTGCGCCAACTCCTTCTGGAAGGATGCACCTAGGCAACGTGTTCTCAGCGCTTATGGCTTGGGCCAGCGTTCGCTCCCAAAACGGTAGCCTTATTCTTCGCATCGAAGACTTG
>CALHQT010000074.1:0-11231 GCA_938038135.1 uncultured Atopobium sp. | reverse complement strand
CACAAAGTACTCCTTAATACTCACCGAATTCAGCTCATTTATTCTTTGATTGTCTTTTCTTTGCTGATAGAAGTCATCATGATATGCACCGTTATATTCAATAGCCACTAAATTCAATCCAGACAAATTTGATTTGGACATCTTGCCATAAAGTAAATCTAACCTTCGTTCTTTAGGTTGAACCTCTTGGTTTATTTGGTCTTTTATTACATACGATTTATTCAACGCAATCGGCATTTGATTGAAACCACCTTCACAATACGGCATGGCAGATCTAATTGCCATTTTGACCTCCATGGGAGAGGCTGCATCGGAAAAGAAATAGCGCATGTTTTTCTTTGTCGTATGCAAACCGGGAGAGTACGATTCAAGTGCATTCAATAGAGATGTAAGCTCGTTCGAAGTTACCAACGGCATATCAAATTCACAGAGTTCACCGTTTGCGAGATGACCATAACTGGCCATCAGTAGATTAGCCAGTACAATTTGATGGAGAGGACTCTTATTCCTTGACATCATACAAACAGCTAAAGCAGGCGAGATACAATACACATTTTGTCCAAGCTCAATAAGCGAACCAACAGGTAAAAGACATTTGAATTGATGAGATACTCGCGCATCGCAATTCCTTGTCCGCAAATTATCTCTGAGTATTTCATGAGTGGTTTTAGCCAAAACTATGCCATATTCTTTCTTCAGAAATTGAAGCTTTTCTTCATATGTCTCATCTGAACATGCAGCGTACGTTGCGCGGAAATCCCTTGATGAGCGTTGTGATAACACCTCATCATTTCTGTGAATCTTAAGTTGACCACAGATTTGAAGCGCAGTTTCATGAGAGAAAATAATATCCATTCGTTCCTCCTTAGATTGAGAAACGAATATATCAGCACGCTTTGTCAGCAATCTGACAGCTATTTGTCAGATCCCTGACTCGGTTTTGCCATAATAAAAAGTCCCCTCATACCATTAGGTAAAAGAGGACTTGCATGAAAATTAAACTAAAGAACCCATAAATTGTTTCGCCCAATCAACATAAAATTCATACGATTGGATGCACTGATGGGTTGTGCGCAACAACAAAAATGCTCTTGGTAGGCCCACACGACGCCTAAATGTGTCGATAGGTCACAAACTTGAAAGCGACACCTTCTGGAGTCACGCCGCCATCTTCCTCGTTACAAACTTCCCACGCAGGGTCTTCATCCAGGTTGGGGAAGTATGTGTCCGCGTCAACTACGGTGTCGTGTTTTGTCACGTACGCGTAAGAGCACTTGTCGAGAAGGGTGCGGTAAATCGAAGCTCCACCAATAAGCCAGACCTTCTCGGGAGCTTCATCCTCAACTAAACGAAGTGCTTCCTCTGCCGACGACACAACCTCAACGCCTTCGACCTGGTAATCGGCGTTTCTAGAGATGACGATGTTGCGGCGACCTTTAAGCGGTCCGCCAGGGAAGCTCTCCAGCGTCTTTCTGCCCATGACAACCGTGCAACCGCGCGTGTGCTCAACAAAATACTTCATGTCGGCCTTGTTGGGGATGAGAAGATCTCCGGCGCATCCGATGCCCCAATCGCGTGTTACAGAAACAATTGCGTTCATGTGGTTCTCCTGGCAAGTATCGTCTTAAATGAAATGATGATTTTAGCTTGAGCGTTAGCTCGGGCGCGTTTGCAGCGCCAGCCGCGTCCGCAGCAACTGCGCCTAAACCGCAATCGGAATGTTCTTGATCTGTGGACCGTGCTGATAATCCTCGACAATGAGGTCGTCAGTAGTGAAGTCGTAGAAGTTGGTGATGTTACGGTTCAGGCTCACCTTCGGTGCATCAAAGGTGGGGCGAGAAATCAATTCTTTAACAATGTCAACGTGGCGATCGTAAATGTGAGCATCGGCAATCATGTGAACCAGCTCACCAGCCTCCATGCCGCTGACCTGTGCAACCATCATGAGCAAGATAGCGTACTGGCAAACATTCCAGTTGTTAGCTGCAAGAATATCCTGGCTACGCTGAACAAGCAGCAGGTTAAGCGTAGGTTTGTCCTTACCTGCTTCCTGAGTAACGTTATAGATTGCGTTGAATGCGCAAGGGTAGAGGTTCATCTCCGAGAGGTCGGCAAACGTGTACAGATTAGTCATAATGCGGCGGCTGAACGGATTCTCTTTGAGGTCCTTGAGTACCCGATCCATCTGGTCATAGTCGCCATCGGAGTAGTGAGAAACCTGTCCAACCTGATAACCGTAAGCTTTGCCAATGGAACCAGACTCATCAGCCCATGAATCCCAGATGTGAGAGTTAAGATCGTTAACGTTGTTGGACTTCTTCTGGTAAATCCACAGAACCTCGTCCATGGCGCTCTTGAGCGCAGTGCGACGAAGCGTCAGCGCTGGAAACTCCTCGCGCAAATCATAGCGATTGCAGACGCCAAACTTCTTGATTGTGTATGCGGAGGTACCATCTTCCCAGGTAGGACGGACCTTCTCGCCCTCGGTGGTGGTGCCGTTTTCAATAATGTCGGAACACATATCAATAAAAATGCGATCTGCTTTGCTCATATTCAATCCTTCAAAATACCGTTCAAAATGGAATAAACACCTGCTAGTTGTACGTATAGCAAGTCTTTTCCAAGTACATTACCAGTTGCTGTCAGTATAAGCGCTGTAGGGGCTCCCAAAAAGCGGGCTTGTACTCGTACGAGTGTCCGCAACACAAGAACGTCCCAGTCCCGAGAGCAGCATAATAACTATAAAAAATAGCAAGCCTGCAGGGAAAGGAGAGCCGTCAGGCATCTGCGACGGATCGTTTGGGTCAAAGTCAGGGCCCTCGCCGCCAAATTCATGCCTGTTGTCCCTGGTATCTTGGTTGTCGTCTTTCTTTGCCATCAATCCTCAATCAAACGCTTATACTTTGATGATACCCGTCGTCGCCCAAGGATTTCATGGCGAGAAACCCCTCTTTTTGTCACTCCACATTCTCTGCAAAGTATTTTGAACACGACGACTTGTTCGCGCCTGTAGCTCGCTTACATCCGCAGCATCCGCGCCCGTAGCACTCGCGCCCGCGGTTCACGCGTCCGCGGCTCCTACAGGTGCTGCGATGCAAAGATGTCGTTCCAGAACGTGCCAAGCTGCTTGATAAGCTCAATGTCCGCGGGAAGCCACTGCACGTCAAACAGCTCGTTTTGAGCAAGCCAACGAAGCTCTGAGTGAACCTCAGGATCTGCAACAGGCTCCTCAGACTCGCCAAGTGTGCAGACAAAACAATCCATATGCAGGTCAAAGGTGGGGTAGGAGTAAGTCACCGTGTCATAGAAGAATGCCGCTTGCACGCTACAGTGCAGCTCTTCCTGAATTTCTCGACGTAGGGCCTGCTCGGAGGTCTCTCCAGCCTCAACCTTTCCGCCAGGAAACTCCCAGAAGCCAGCGTTATCCGCATCAGCTCTACACGCGGCAAGAATTTTGTTGTCTTTATAGAAGATAGCTGCAGCTACATTGACTGTTTTGGCCTCGGCCATGTTATCCCTCCAGCCTGACTGTTGCAAAGACGGTGGAACTCTCGGCATCTTTGAGCACTACCGAGAAACCCGTCTCATCGGTGTATACCTGGGGAGTAATGGTGTCGCCCAAGCGCGCCTGACTTCTGTACTGAACCACAATGCGGCGCAGCTTGTGAGAATAGCCAAGGGCCACAAGCGTGTCAACAGCCATGAGCACGTACTGAGCATTGTTGACGTGCTTGTTTGTATCCAGATGCTGCTGAGAAACAAGAATAGCTGGACCATCAACGGCGTTTCCCTCAAGTGCAATTTTTCGAGGAGTTGGTGGCAAATCTACGCGAGGCTCGCCGGTAATGTAGATGCTCTCGCTTTCTGGAACACGAGCAGCCTTGCCTTCATTGATATCCATCAAATACCAGGTAGAGTCCGCTTTTACGATGGTTGCGCCGTCTGCATCATTAATAACAAACGACCTAGATGCTTGAAGACCCTTCATCTGATACGACCAGGTACCTACGTAGATCTTCTCGCCAAACTGGGGAAGACGGTCAACTTGAATCTGCCACGTTGCCAGAACCCACGCGTATCCCTCGCTGGTTAGCTGTTTAAAGCCGCGGCCAATATCTTCTGAGTGGAACGTCGAGCAGTCCTGCAGATAGTTCATAACGCCTACCAGGGAAAGCTTTCCGGTCTCATCACACTCGCTATATCTAACTCTACTTTCAATGGTGTACATACAAATCCAAACTCGAAATCAGCGTTTGCTGAGGTATTACCATCTGTCGAGAAACCCGTCTAGTTGTCCCATGGGAACGAACCCGGCAAGTGGTCTCTGACTTTTTGCGTGGTATCGTCAAGTTTCTGCTTAGTTACCTGGACTTTTTGTGAAACCTGTTGAGCCTTTTGGGTAGCAATAAGAGTTGCATTCTGGGCCGCCGCATTTGCCTTTTGAGCAGCTTCGTTTGCTTTTTGTGAGGCATTTTGTGCCGCAGCACTTTCTGCGAAGCGCTTTGAGCCATCGCATCAACCTGATGTGATGCGTTATGTGCGGCCTCTTCAATCCTCAAAGATGCATCTTGAGCTGCGGCTTCAACTTTGTGATGGGTAGTAGGTCCATTCCAAAGAAGGCTGGCCACGGTATCCAAAAAATAGAGCGTGACCACAATAAAGGCCAGTACAGAGATGGTGTGCCTTGAGAAAAGCATCAAAATATCAAGCATCGCTGGAACTAGTATAAAAACTGAAGTAACCGAAAAAGCTCCAAACACAGCGCTGGCCTGGGGACAAATGCGACCATGTAAGTTGAACTTAAACATGGAGTAGTCCCACCACTTCTTTTTAAAGCGACGCTCCAAAAAGAGGCCGGTCGAGTACTCAATAACTGTGGCTAAAACTGCACCAATGATAAAGACAATAATTGGATTAGAAATCTGGCCTAGTACCAGCCATTCTGCAATCGCTCCAATGCCATAAATAGGGCAGGTAGGACCAAAAAGAAAACCGCGCTTGGTAAATTCTCCCTCAACAACGGAGCAGTAAATGGTCTCGTATACCCAACCACCAAAAGAAATCAGCGCAAAAATTATGACCATCTGAGGCAGATGCTGCACAAAGATCTCAATATTCTTATCGAGTGCAAAGAGTGTACGCAGTGTCTCAGTCATGGTGCTCACGAGAGGTTTCCGTAATCCATGTAGTCGTTAAACCCACCTGACTCACTGTTTGTTGTGCCCTGAAAATCGCTTTCAGGTGTCGAGAAACCCGTTGGGTGGAAACCATCTTTTTTGTATGGATTGCCTGTTAGTGTTTCTGCAGTTGAACAAGCTTTATCGCAGGTTGTTACAATCCAAGCCTCTTTGGTATGAGGTGGAATAGGAACTAGAGGAAACATGTGATGCAAGATGATGTCTTCCTCAACAGGGGTTAAATCAGGGAAATCCTCGCGAGCATTATCAAGTGCATGGCGAGGGTGCGTAAATCCGTGCCAGTTGTCTGGCGCGGCCTCGTGATCGTGCCAATCATAGAGGTAGTAGTCATGCAGAAGCGCGCCACGTACAAGGGCATGCTCGTCAACTTTGATGCCAGCGTTCATGGCAAATGCAAGGCTGCTATAAGCAACCGCAATAACGTGGTCGAGCGTGCTGGTAGTTCCATGTTGTGTAAAAGTTGCAAGCTGATAGAGTCTTCCAGACTTCAGAATAGGAGTCGAAAGCTCATCGAACCTCTCGCGAATTTTAGAAACGTCAACCAAAAAAATATCCCATCAACTGCGTGTACACTACAGAAGTCTCTGTGCGTACCCTAGTAATGTATCTATAAAAGATTAGTTAATCTGACGGTTACGTGCAATCTTTTTGGCTGAATGTTACGAAAACGAAAGAAAAGAAAACGCAAGCTTTGGCGGTGCTTATTGTGCTGTTTAACTGCTCTTATGCTTTCTTACTGTAGGGGCTCATGTAGTCCACTACTACGTTTACTGCGCCAGGAAGACACCTAGCAGAATAGGCGTAGATGTCGTGGCAGGTGACCTCGCCATTTACTTCCAGTGGCATAGGTGCTGTTGATTCAACGGTAATTTCTTTGCCGCTAAAGCTATTGAGGTAGGGCCTACCAAGCGAGTCTCCCGTGCGATCAAAGAAACCAGAAAGCAGTGGGCGTACCAGTTTTGCAGTCATGTGAGTCTCAATGACAATAACCTCAAGCAAACCGTCATTCATACGATTACCAGGGGCTAATTCAATTCCTGCTTGCATCATGGAGCTGTTTGCAATAAGGCAGCCAATGCCCTGAAGCTCATGTACTTTGCCGTCAACGGTAATTTTGAAGTCATGAACTGGTGGCATGAGGTTGGCAAGAGCCGCCGTAAAGTACGCGGCTTCTCCAAAGGTTTGCTTGTGGGGGATAGCCGAGCGCATAATCTCGGCATCAAGACCCGTACCAGCCATTAAAGGCACGCCAGCTACATGGGTTTCTCCCGATACTGTGGTCCAGGTAATCTCACCCAGGTCAAGCTGTGCGGTCTGAAGGTTTCTACAGGCCAGCGCCAGTGCGTTAGGTTCAGGGGCGTTTCCAATACTTGCCGCCAGAAGATTAGCGGTTCCGGAAGGGAAGACCAAAATAGGTGTCTGGCATCCTCTAAGGCCATAGAGCAGGCTAGATACGGTGCCATCTCCGCCCGAGAGCACCACTACGTCAAAATCTTCAGGCTGAACAGAACTCAGAACCTCATCTGTGCACCAATGGCTTTCAACTAGCTTTACCAGGCATTCGTCGCCACACTTCAGAAGAGCGCGCTCAAATTCAAAGATTGCATCAGAGCTAAAACCCGAGCAAGGATTGTGAATGATGAGGGTTCTCATATATCCTCCGAAGATTTGCGACAAGCTGGTATATCATTTTGATACGTATGAGTGTATCGCTTTACGTTAGGTACTTAATCGGCAATTGGATGGACGCATTGTATATAGCAACCTCAGAAGAACTTTCCGCATTTTGTGAGCGAGCAAAGACTTCGCATATCCTTGCAGTTGATACGGAGTTTCTTCGCGAGAAAACCTACTTTCCCAAGCTTTGCCTGGTGCAGGTTTCCACAGGTTCAGAGATTGCTGCGATTGATCCCTTGCTTATTGATGACCTAACTCCGCTTAAAGAGCTCCTGGAAAATCCGCAGATTATCAAGATTTTTCACGCGTGCTCACAAGACCTTGAGGTTTTGCTAGAAAAAATGGATTGCGCATGCGCTCCTGTATTTGATACGCAGGTAGCAGCTGCATTTTTGGGCATGCGTCAGCAGGCGAGCTACGCCGGTCTGGTAGAAAATTTTGCTAACGTTAAGCTTGCTAAGGCTGAGTCTTTAACAGACTGGTCAAAGCGACCTCTTGATAAAGAGCAGCTGGTATATGCCGAGGATGACGTCAGATATCTTCCTGCAATTTATCATCAGATGATCGAGAAACTCATCAAGCTTGACCGTTTAAGCTGGGTAAAGCCAGAGATGGACCAGCACACCAATATTGAGCAGTATCGTCGAGATCCCTATCAGGCATATCTCCGTTTAAAACGTTCTGGCTCGCTTACGCGCAGACAACTTGCTATTGCTCGAGAGGTGTGCGCCTGGCGAGAAGAAACTGCTGCTAAAAGAGATGTTCCACGTAAGTGGGTGCTTTCTGACGAACTCATTATTGAGATTTGTCGCCGTGTTCCTACAACACCAGATAGACTGCGCAAAATCCGCGGCACTGAGCAAATCTCTCAAGGTGGGGTAGTGCATCTTCTAGATGCAATTAAGCGTGGACAAAAGACTCCCGCAGATCAGTGTCCAAAAATCGAGCATCATGCTCATCCTTCAGCTGGCTCTGAAGGTGTTGTTGAGCTTATGTATGCTCTTATCAGGATTGTTTCAGAAAAAGAGGGAATTGCATCTCCGTTAATTGCCAATAAAGATGATCTTACTGATTTGCTTTTGGATAGGTCTGACGCAAGACTTAAAACCGGATGGCGCTATCAATTAGTAGGTAAGCAGCTTGTTGGACTGCTCAATGGCGAGGTAGGTCTAACAGTTAAAAATGGTCGAGTAGAGCTGTTGTAATAGAGGTGCTTTAACCTAGGGCAAATGTGATTACTCATTCAAACCTGACTTTTTGTCCGGTGAGTTGGGTATACTCATCTTTATACATAGATAGGAGAAAAATATGTATTACTCAGGTGCGTTTATCCCATACGTTGTTCTAGTAGTTGCCTCGTTGGTGCTCGGATTGGGCACTCAGTGGTACATCAAGCATGAATTTAAAAAGTATTCTTTAGTTCCTTCAGGGTTTAATGCCACCGGCGCTTCTGTTGCTCGCGCCATGATGGACACAAATGGAGCAGCTAATGTTGGTATCAAGAGGATTTCTGGTGAACTTACCGATAACTATGATCCACGTGACAATTGCCTGCACCTCTCTGATGCAAACTTCTCTGAGGGTAGCGTAGCTTCCGTTGCTGTTTCTTGTCATGAAGCAGGTCATGCTGTTCAGACCGCTAAGCTGTTTATGCCTGCACGCGTCCGTTCTGCTCTTGTTCCTGTTGTTAATTTAGCATCCGCAGCATGGATCTATGTCTTTATTGCTGGTGTCTTGCTAAATGTTTCAGGCATGACCGTGCTAGCAATTTGGCTGTATGCATTTACCTTCTTATTCCATATAGTTACGCTTCCTGTAGAGATTGATGCTTCAAGGCGCGGATTAGCCTTTTTGAAGGCAAATGCTCCTGCAGGCTTTGACTACAATGGCGCTAAAAAGGTACTGATTGCCGCTGCTCTTACTTACGTAGCCGCTGCAATGGTTTCTGCACTCCAGCTTCTATATCTGCTTGGTTCTTCCAGAAGCAGGAATTAGTAATGGATCAGATTCAAGAGAAAGAAGATTCTGTTCTTTCAGTATCTGATGCGGTGCTCTTTGCAAAAAATGAAGTTGCCTCAATGCCATCTATGACGGTGGTTGGAGAGGTCTCTGGATTTAGGGGTCCAAACTATAAGTCTGGGCATTGTTACTTTGACGTAAAAGACCCTGTTAGTTCTATGGCAGTTATTGTCTGGTCAAAGATTTATGCTGCTAGTGGCATTACGTTGCAAGACGGCATGAAAATCCAGATGACAGGAAAGTTTGATATTTACGCTTCAAGCGGCAAGCTTTCTTTTCATGCGCGTACTATTCAGATTGCCGGAGAAGGAGACCTTCGCCAAAAGGTGGCACAGCTTGCTAAAAAGCTAGAAAAAGAAGGTCTTACTGATATTTCCAGAAAGCGCTACATTCCAGAGTTTTGTACACGTATTGGTGTGGTTACTTCACTTTCTGGTAGCGTCATTGATGACGTTAAGCGCACACTTGCGCGTAGAAACCCTCTTGTAGAGCTTGAGGTGTCTGGTTGCGCTGTTCAGGGTACTCATGCACCCGCAACTATCATTAGGGCGCTTCAGGTGGCCGCAACTACACGTCCAGATGCAATCTTGCTGGTGCGTGGTGGAGGCTCATTTGAAGACCTTATGTGCTTCAATGACGAGGGAGTGGCGCGTGCTATCGCAGCGTGTCCTGTACCTGTTATTACAGGTATTGGACATGAGCCAGATACCACTATTGCAGATATGGTTTCTGATAGAAGAACTTCAACGCCAACAGCTGCTGCAGAGTCTGTGGCACCCGCTATTAGTGAGCTACAAACTACGTTTAACAACAGAATTTCTCGTCTTGGAAACGCAACAAGAAAGATTTTGCAGTTCTATAAGACTGACCTAACTACTGTTGAACAGCGTTCCAACTTGGCAATGAGAAATGCCCTATCAAGTAAAAAATTTCAGCTAGAGAAGCTGTCTGATCGTCCGTGTCTAAAAGATCCTGCTTATATTATTTCTACAAGAACAGAAGACCTTAATCAGACTGAGCAAAGGCTTATGGACGCTCTGCCAGCGCTTCTTGCAAGAAAGAAAGAGACGCTTTCTGTTGAGTCACAAAGGCTAACCAGAGCTAGTGCTGCCATGCTCCATCCACATGAGGCTTTGCTGTCTTCGCTTGCAGGAAAATTAGACGCGCTTTCTCCTCTAAAGGTTCTTACAAGGGGATATGCATATGTCCAAGATGAAAAGGGATCTGTCATTAAAACGGCCAAAGACGCCTCGGTTGGAGACTCTTTGCTGGTCAAAATGACGGATGGAACAATTAAGGCAACTGTTTCTGACATTGAGCTTTCATAGATAAGGGGAACAACATGGATACTAAGAAGACTGAAGAGCTGACTTTTAAAGATGCTTCTATTGAGCTTGAGCAGATTGTTCGTAAGCTTGAGGGCACAGATTTGGAGCTCGAGGAGTCTTTGGCTCTGTATGCTCGTGGCGTTGAGCTGGTAAAGGATCTTCGTGGAAGGCTTGATACGGCAGAGCAGAAGGTTAAGGTTCTGCTTGATGAGTCCCAGGCAGGAGCTGCAATTACTGATACAACCGCAGCACCTTCTACTGCATATTTAGACGAGTAAAGGAGAGGTTATGTCTGATTGTATTTTTTGTAAAATTATTGCAGGAGACATCCCTGCGGCTAAAGTCTATGAAGACGAAGCCGTTCTAGCCTTTCTTGATATTTCACAAGTAACGCCTGGTCACACACTTGTTGTCCCAAGGCAACACTTTCGTAACCTTCTGGAGATGGACGGAAGCAGCTCTAGCCAACTCTTCGAACGTGTGCCTCAAATCGCCCGTAAAGTTATGAAGGCAACTGGTGCAGCAGGCATGAACATCATTAATAATAACGAAGAAATTGCTGGCCAAACTGTTTTTCATACCCATGTTCATTTAGCACCACGCTATGATGAAAATGACGATTTAAAACTAACCTTTGTTGCTCATGAACCTGACTTTTCTGAACTAAGTCGCTTGGCAGCAGAAATTTCTCAAGCTATAGATTAGGAGGCTTAAAATGAAATTATCTAACCTCTTCCTCTTTACTGGAGCAGCCATCACTAGTTACCTACTGGTAAAAAATCGTGAAAGCAGACGAAATCAGTGATACTGGCCAACTATTACACAAAGCACAAGACAGCCTATCTGAAATCCAAGCTAACTTAAGTTACCTAAGAGAGCAAAAAAGCACACTGGAAGATATAAGCAAAGACCTCCAATATAAGATCAATGTTTTTAACCAAGAAGCGCAAGCAAGATTTGCTGAAATTCAAGATATTTGGGAATCTTCTCCTATCAAACAAAAAAATAA